>CAWCCP010000012.1:0-15615 GCA_963794235.1 uncultured bacterium | reverse complement strand
GCTTGAGCTTCTTCATTGCTAGTATTATCGCATACAGGACTCAGGTCCTTTCTGTAAAGGGAGCTTTATTGCAAGGTCTCGATAGGTAGTATATTTGTAAATGCTTATGAAAGCGGTATGCTTTTTCTATGAGCGAAATTGCTGACAGCCTTGCAATTAAACACCTTTCAACTGAACAGCAACAACTTGTGCGGGTGGCTCTTGCGTTGCTCGTGTCCCCTCGGACCGTCCGTGGCGGTCCATATTATACGAGGCGACGGATGACGGGTAAAGAAAAAGCCAAGTGGTTAATGGGTATGATGCTCGGATCAACGCTGGAAGATTTTTCAGAGAAAGTTTCGGGTGGAGAGAACCACGCTTACGATTGAGCTAAGAAGCGCCGATATGAAACACGGCCCTAGTCCCGCTTCAGGCGGTGGGGTGTATTTGCAGCAGGAGCATATTCATGACTTTGACACAGACACTGTGGCTGAAGCGTTGACACTGTACGCTTCATCAGTTACCAACGGTAAGTTTGCTTTTATGGACACGGCAGATCCAAAACGTGAAGTGCTGTGGCAGATTAATCTACTTGAACCGATAGATGAACCGTCTGAAATAAAACGCTTTCAACTTGAACTCGATGCTGCAGCAGAGCGCTTTCGCCATAACGAATAGCAAAAGCAGAGGAGACAGGTATGTCGCGCCATTGATTCAGGGGTAATTACCGTATAGAATAAGCTGTAAATGCAGAGGCTAAACAGCGCTATCGTTACTCGATTATTCTTCTCAAACAGTTAGTAAAAACTGATTTTAAGTTACGATATCAAGGCTCGGCACTTGGCTATGTTTGGTCATTACTACGTCCTTTATTGATATTCTTAATCCTTTACTTGGTTTTCACGAAATTCCTAAAGATAGGTAACGATGTCCCACATTACCCAGTTTATCTGCTCTTAGGCATTGTCCTTTGGAACTACTTTGTAGAGGTAACACTGGGTAGCGTGAGCGGATTGTGGGTAAGGGTGATCTTATACGTAAAATTAACTTCCCAAAGTATGTCATTGTGCTAGCCGGCTCTTTTTCGGCACTGATTAATCTCGCTTTTAACTTTGTAGTTATCGGCATCTTTATGTATTTTGACCATGTCAGCCTCCACCTAAGCGATTTAATCCTTTTGCCTCTTATTGCTGAGCTCTTTATTTTTTCTCTTTCGCTGGCATTTTTCTTGAGTGCGACGTTTGTTCGATTTAGAGATTTATCATATATATGGGAGGTTGTTGTCCAGGGTGGATTTTACGCAACACCGGTCTTATACCCTATGAGTCGGCTCCCCACCAGGTTCGCTAAGATACTTATACTTAACCCTTTGGCGCAAATATTTCAAGATGCTCGCTACGTTTTGGTGACGCCTGCGTCAACGACCATTTCTAAGTTATACGGAGGTGATAAATGGATATGGCTGATACCTTTCGGTATCGTCATTATCGTAACTGCGGTAGCCATGACGTAGGTATTGTCATTATCGTAACTGCGTAGCCATCTCTTTAGACGACAGTCAAAGTACTTTGCGGAGGAAGTATAGTGAATTCTAAGGAGCAAGAGGCAGAAGTAATCGTTGTTGATCATATAAAAAAGGATTTTGTACTGCCTCATGAACGAGTTAATTCACTAAAAGCGAGCTTTACCAGCTTACTAAAGAAAAAAAATAAGCAAAAGGATACACAGCACGCGCTCAAAGATATAAGTTTTACCGTCCATGAAGGTGAATTTTTCGGTATTGTAGGCCGCAATGGCAGCGGGAAAAGTATGTTGCTTAAAATACTCGCAAAGATTTATCAACCAACAGCTGGCTGAATAAGCACATCTGGAAGACTTGTTCCTTTTATTGAGCTAGGCGTCGGCTTTAATCCGGAATTATCGGGGCGTGACAATGTTTTCTTAAATGGTGCAATGCTTGGTTTTTCTAAGAAGGAGACGGCCGAAATGTACGACGATATCGTCGACTTTGCGGAGCTTCGAGCATTTATGGATCAAAAACTAAAGAATTACTCGTCGGGCATGCAAGTTCGGTTGGCGTTTTCTATGGCCACTCGCGCAAAAGCGGATATTCTGCTGTTAGACGAGGTGTTGGCCGTAGGCGACGGAGATTTTCAGCGCAAATGTTTTGAGTATTTTCGAACGCTTAAGAAAAATAAGAAAACCGTTGTATTTGTCAGTCACGATATGAGCGCCATACGTGAATACTGCGACAGGGCCATTCTTGTTGAGGGAGGAAAGATTATTTTTTCAGATACTGCCGAAGAGGTTGCAAAAGAGTACACTAAGCTCTTTATGCCTAAAGCTGACGTAATTGCTCTAGAACAGGGTAAATGGGGTGCCGGAGGCGTAGATATTGTGGAGATTAAACCATCCAAAAAAGTTCTCAAGCAATCTGACAGTTTTTTGGATATAACGGTCAAAATACAAATCCTTGAAAACTTCGACAATGGAATTATTCCGGGAATTACCATTAAAAATCAGGCCGGCAAGCCATTGTGTGGAATCAATAGTAAGCTGCTACGAATGGAAAATCCAAGACCGAAGAAGGACCAAATCATTACGGTTACCTGGCACGTACCTAATATATTCAACGAGGGGCGGCTCATACTCGAGCCTGCGGTAGCTCATGGTAGTAACGCCGAAATATGTCAGTGGTGGGACAATGCTACTTCGATACAAGTCATCAATGAACAAAAGACCCCTTACCCGGTGGCTCCGAGTATCACTATGCAGCTCGATAAAAGTACGGAACCGTGATGGATAGGACAGTTTCATATGCCCAAAATCGGGAAGACATACTACTCAGTGGTTTTTTTGATCTCACTAAACCTGGATTTTACGTAGACGTAGGAGCGGAAGGTGCCACAGATTTATCGGTAACAAAATTCTTTTACGACAAAGGATGGCGTGGTATTAACATTGAGCCAATCCCTCGATTGTACGAAACACTAGTTAGGGAGCGGCCGCGTGATATAAATCTTAATATAGGAATAGCAAATAAGAGGGGTACATTGCAGTTTCGAGAATACAGTGGCTCTGGATTCTCGACGTTTTCTGAAACCATGAAGGCGGTCTATTCCTCAGACCCGCAGAAACTCACAAAAAACTTCAGAGATTATACCGTAGAGACATTGACGCTAGCTGACGTCTTTCGGGCGCAAAACGTTGCCTCGATTCAGTTTTTGAAAATTGATGTCGAGGGTTTTGAGTATGAAGTTATCGAAAGTAATGACTGGGCAACCTACCGTCCGCAAGTTATTTGTATCGAAGCCAATCATGTCCAAAAAAATTGGCGAGTAGTCTTGCGGAATAATCACTATGAGCAAGTCTTTTTCGATGGCTTAAACGAGTACTATGTAGATAAGACCCAGAAGAAGCTGCTCAAGGATTTCTCATATATCGAAACAGTGATATATAACGAGCCAATTATTAATGCTAAGCTCCTACCGTATCTAGAGGATATGGAGCATAAATTGCAGTATTTTAGCCAAGAGCACGCAGCTATTACCAATGAGAATGCGCGGCTTAAAGAGGAGTTGCAAAACAAGAATCGTTATATTGAGCAGCTTGAACGGCAGACAAAGGAAACATCGCCAAAAACACTCGCAAAAAAATACGTAAAAAAGCGTTTGGTATCTATCGATAGAAAACTTTCCCGGATTGGGGATGCTCGTCAACACACTCCCCGTAAAGCCAACTATGAAGCTACCGCGAGCAACGAACTCTTAGAGGTTGCAGCCCAATACGATCGTGATAATTTTGACGCGTTTCTTAAAGCTAAAGAGACGAGCACGTACCATACTGTGTATATGTCGGCGCGAAAAAACGCACTTACGAAAGTACGCAAAATAAGAGAGAAACAGATAAAAAGGAAAGGTTAACAGTCATGGCTAGGCTCATTGTTGATGCGCAGCTCTTCCAAACTCCAGCTTGGGATCGGGGCATGGGCAAGTATTCGCTAGAGCTTTTGTCGGCGCTCATTAGCTCCAATGCGAAAACCCGACGCTGGTCGTCGATCGAGGTACTCATGTCAAGCAATATGGATCACCCCAAGGCCCTCATTGGAAGTATAGAAAATAAACTACAAGGTACGCATGTTACACTCTTAGATTTCCAGCCCAATGCAATATATGATGAATCAATCGCAGAACGTAACCGGAGCGTAATAGATGCATACCTTTCTGTGTCGGAAACTGAGCCTATTGATTACCTCGTGCTCTCCCTAATGCAAGGACAAATATGGCCTGCGTTTCCAAGTGATAGAGCGATACGAAAATTCTTATTATGCTATGACTTAATACCGCTTATTCTACATAAAACCTACCTGGAAAGCCCCATCACCAGAAAAGAGTATTTGTCCAAGCTGGCAGAATTATTCAGGGCAGATTATTACCTTACTATTTCAAAAACAGTTGCAAATGATCTGGCACTGTACACCGGAATTGATCCCAAGCGAATATATACCATCGACGGCGGACCGATTGACCACGGTAAAAAGAGCCAGAAAATGACCATCCCTACTCCCTTTATATTGATGCCGACAGGCAATGATCTACGAAAAAACAACCACCGGGCAATTTTAGGATTCAAAGAATTTAACAAGCGGCACATGGATGCATACTCGCTTGTCATAACCTCATATTTTAAAGAAGAGCAGATCGATGAACTAACAAAGCTTTCGCCGCATATTATTTTTACGGGCAATATTACCGGAGAAGAAATGAACTATCTCTACGAGAATACTGAAGTGGTTCTTTTCCCGTCAGAATATGAAGGGCTTGGTCTTCCCGTGCTAGAGGCGCTGCAAAAAAATAAACCAGTCGCGTGCTCAAACATACCTGTTTTTCGAGAAATGTCGATGTCGGCATTTTACTATTTCGACCATAAAGATCCCCTCGATATCGCTCGTGCCCTGAGTAATGCGCTCAATATCCAAATTATCGATACGGACGCCTATCGGGATATATTGCACAGATATGCTTGGGAAAATACTGCTCAGAAAGCCTTGAAGGCATTTGCTGACGCTCAAAACAGCCAAGCGGTAGCGACCATAGCCCCGCGGGTGGCTATATTTGGTCCTGACCCTTCGGGGGTGACAGAAATCGGCAAGTTAATACAGATGAGTTATGCCGAGCTCGTTAAACTATGTTCCATTGACTATTACATTCAGCCTCGTCTGGATGCGCATGAACCACGGATAGGTTATTTGCCGTATGTCACAAAGACAGTCGATAGTTCGCTACCCTATACATTCGATCCCGCTCACTACGACGCCGTTTTTTACCATATTGCGAATGATGGTAGTTGTGCCAGCAGTCTGTTTGCTGCACTGGCACGGCCGGGGAATGTCATATTACATGATGTAGTGCTTGATGTTGTCTGGAAGGCATTGTTAGACGATCCAGCCGTCATTGATAGCTCACGTTACGAACTAGAGGAACGCCTCAATGAAGCGTGTTCTAAGTCAGGTACACAATTCTTGGCTAGTCTGATTGCGAACCAAAAGTCGATAATCGTATTTGATGATAATGCTGCTGCTAAGGTTCAGAGCCTGTTGGCGAGCCTGGGAAAATTACCGAGAGTAATTAAAATGCCACTTCCGTCAGGCAGTGTAGTTCATGCTGACATACTGCCAAATAAAGCAATAGAAGCATGCAGGATTGGTACTACAAACGCTCAAGCACTAACTGGTTATCCGAATATTGACCAATTTCCAGCAACGAATATGGATGTGGAATATGTTGAGACGCTGCTTTCATATAAAACCATGGTAAGTACTGAGGCTACTCCGAGCGGGACGAACTTGTTACGGCTATCTTCTGCTATGCAATTCGGGCTCATTCCGCTCGTAATGCAATCTCCAGCCTATTCACTACTGCCTAGTACTTCACAAAAAAAACAACTACAGGAAATCGTACAGGCGGTAAAAGAGATGAGCACTGATGAATCCGAATTTACTAGGGCGACCAGCCAAATCATGTCTTATGCGCAATCTAAGCTATCTTATCAGGCATATGCTGCACAGATACGTGACGTAGTTCACGATACTTCTACTAAAGGAACGGAATAATACGACGATGAAAACAGTATTTATTGATGTTACTCAGCTTGCCTCCTGGCAAGGAAGGCTTACCGGAATTCCCAGAGTAATGCATGAACTTTCAGCGAGATTCGCCGAAGATTCCGACAGAAACTATGTTTTTGTCACCTGGAATGCTCGCCGCAAAGCATTTTATGAGACAAATATAGATCAAGTGCTTTTACGAGGTAAAGAACTGCCGGACGAGGAAACTTCGTATACGAGCGACAGCACGAACAAAGCAAAACTATTAGCTCCGCTCAAATCGCTTGAAAAACGTTCAAAAAACGTTCAAAAGATTTTATATCCCGCTCGTCGCACGCTTCATTTAGCTCGCACGAAAAAATTTCTAGAATTAAACGTTCGACCAAAAAAAGCCACCATTCAAAGCGGAGATCTTATTATAGTGACATGGGGCGAATGGGGCGATAAATGGTTTATTCAAGCACTCGTTTCCATGCATGAGCGTGGAGTTCGGCTCCAGCAAATAGCTCATGATATGTTACCGATTATTGCACCGCAATTTTCGGGACATTCTTCAACAAATTTAAAGCGCTACGCGATGGCGATTTATCCGCGTTGCGATTGTATTATTACTAATTCACGGTCAACAAAACGTGATGTTGTTAAATGGTTGAAACAGCAGTCAGTCGCGGTGCCGCCCGTCGAGGTAATACGCTTGGGTGATGATTTTTCTCTACGGAAGGCAAGGGCGCCGCACAGCAAAGCATTTAGGAAAAGTGACCTGCATGGCAAAGATTACATCGTATGTGTTGGTACGATTGAAGCCCGCAAGAACCATATATTGCTTTACTTTGCATACAAACTGGCACTGGAGAAACAGATTCGATTACCAAAACTAGTGATTGTGGGACGCAAAGGTTGGAGAGCGGAAGATGCGTACGAGTTAATTACCAAGGATCCTGCCATTAGTACTCAAATGGTATTGTTACATAACACCACCGATGAAGAACTCGTATGGCTCTACGAGCATTGTTTGTTTAGTATCTATCCGAGCATGTATGAAGGTTGGGGGCTTCCCGTAGCAGAGAGTGTGTCACGCGGAATTCCCTGCATTGCAAGTGATACAAGCAGCATACCTGAAATCGCCGGCGACCTGCTCAGTTATTTCAGTCCCTTTTCAACCGACGAATGCTTGCGAGCCATAACGAATATGTTAAAGCCTGGCAACATACAGGAAGCTACTGCTAAACTATCTACATACCAGACTACGAGTTGGGATCAAACCTTTGCATCGATACTGGCAATACTGGACAAGCATTATGACAAAAAAAGTTAGAGTATTACAGCTAAGTACGCACAACGAAGAGTGTGGTATTGCCCGTTATCAGGAGCAGTTTGTTGCTTCCATGGCGGCCGATCCTGATGTAGAGAATGTCTTTTTTGATGTTTCACCGAACGTATCACGTTTTATGAGTAAAATGGACTACCAGGCTGCCGTACGTCAATTAGAGGCGCAGCTTAAGGATTTTGACATACTGCATATACAGCATGAGCTTTCATTTTATAAACACGATGAACTTCGTTTAATGATCGAATTGGCACATAAAATGGATAAAAAAGTTGTAGTAACCATTCACACTGCCTTTGATGTCGAATACAGCCAAGCAAAGTTCACCGGAATAGGCCCGAAGAGCAGTATATATTTTTTGCGGACAAAAAAGGCACAGCAGCGGTTCGAGCGTGTACACCTTAATCCACTCAAAAATGCCGACTTAATTATGGTGCATAATAATGTAACCAGAGAGAGTCTTATACGAAAAGGCTATAATGCAGAGCGCATAATCGTTATAAGAATGCCGGTTCCAGCCGTAGATTTTGATCTCAAGTCCGAAACCATACGGCATGCCCTGAACTATCAAAAGGGAGATGTCATATACGCCTCCGTTGGTTTTGTCTCCAAAATGAAGGGTGTTGATCAGGCACTCAAGGCGTTACAGTTTTTACCGTCCACTTATAAATTAGCAGTCATCGGCGGCAACCATCCAAGCGGCGCTAATCAATCCTATCTCGACGAGCTCACTGATTACATAGCGCAGTATAAACTGCAGGATAGAGTGTATATTAGCGGATTCATTGAAGATGACGCCAAGCTCAATGCGCTTATTCGAGAATGTGATGTATGCGTGTACCCGTACGATGCACAGTATTATTCGTATGTCTCATCAGCGGCTTTGAGCAATGCATTTGCGAACCATAAAGCGGTTATCGCTTACAAAACTCCTTCGTTTTTGGAGATAAACTCAGATGCAGAGGTGGTAACTTTCTGTAAGTCACCGAATTATTATGAATTGGCGAGAGAGTTAATGGGTATTGATATTGCCCAGAAAGAGCAGCTCTCCACGCAGTATGCCGAAACATACTCCTACGTTAAAGAGGCTGGCAAATTAGCTGCTGTTTACAAAAGCCTAGTTTGATCAACGTCGAAATTGGTATCGAGATCGTCTAGGTTACATTAAGTTCGTAGTATAAGCCAATGTCAGGCAGCCAGTTCACCCCTTCATTGACGAAATTGAAATACTCGTTGTGATTCCCAGCTTGAGCGGGCGTTGTAATCCAGAAATTAAAGGTTGCCGTCTGGCCTGGCGCCACCGCGGATTGCTGAATCGTTGCCGGACGGTTCGGCGATAGCCAAGAATTATCATAGAAAACCGATGTTCGGCCAGCTGGATTACTGGTTCCTAGGTTAATCTTGTTCGGATACCATACGGCATTCCCCGTATTTTCGATAACAATTGACGCGTAATAGCGAGTCGAAGGCGCTAAAGCCGCCTCGTTAGCGTTGGTTGATTCTGTCGAATCAGTATACAGTTTCTGACTTACGAGCGAATAGCCGTAATTTGGTGTCAGATCGTCAAACTGATAATACTGCCCGAGGTCTTGCAACCAGGTAACGCCTTCGTCTACGAGGTTAAAGTACTCCCTAAAGGTCCCTCCGCTATTTAAGGGCGCGGTCACCCAAAATCCAAAGGTGCCAGTTGCTCCCGGAGCAACGCTTGTCTGCGTCAGCGTCGCTGCTCTATTTGCAGATAACCAAGTACTGTCATAGAACGGGCTCGTCCGATTGTACGGGCTGGATGTCCCGAGATTGACTTGCCCCTGATTCCAAGTCACGTTACCCATGTTTTTTGCTTGCAAAGTTACGTAGTAGCGCGTGCCAGGATCAACGCTATTTAAATTCGCGGCAGTAGTCTCAGATTGGTCTGTATAGACTTGTTGCCCCATGTCTTGCCAAGTATATTGTCTGGCCTGAACGTCAAATGGGTAGTAGAGTCCTTGAGGATTCATCCATGTAACACCTTCCATTACCAAGTTGAAGTACTCATTGTAGCTTCCTGGCTGCGATGGCGCGGTCACCCAAAATCCAAAGGTGCCAGTTGCTCCCGGAGCAACGCTTGTCTGCGTCAGCGTCGCTGCTCTATTTGCAGATAACCAAGTACTGTCATAGAACGGGCTCGTCCGGTTTGCGGGGTTTGCTGTCCCAAGATTGACTTGCCCCTGATTCCAGGTGGCTGTGCCTATATTTTCTGCGCTCAAGGTAAGATAGTATCGCTCGCCGGCTACGACTGCAAAGGGATTTACAATGGAGGTCAGCGCGGCATCAGTATAAATATTTTGGCCAACATATTGCCAGGTATATGCGGAAGTAAGTGATGCGCCAAACCAATTGTTAAAATACCACCAGAAATTTCGATTACCATATGCGCTACAGCTATCGCCTGTGCCGCCATCACTACTATTGCTAACGCCAGCAAGAGCGGCTGCATCAGGCTGATAAGGGGTGTAATCATATAGTGCGGCGGTCGCCTGGTTTTGTATCGCTACTATGGAACCTCCACAGCTAGCTGTAGGGCTGTACTGGATATAATCTTGGCCTATCGCATAGTTGTAATTATTTGGGTTTGTTAAGTATTGTCTGAATTGCCACGCGGCACTATCAACTTGTTCATAGAAATCCGCATAGGAAGTGTTGCATCCCGCTGCTGTATCAGGGCATGCATAGCCCATTGCGTATTGATACTCATCTAGCCATGGCCAATAGTCGGTAACGAGGCCTTGTTCTTTTTGCAAGGTAACTAGGATAACTTCTGGATTGATCTGGTATTGCTGCGCTGCATTATATATGATTTGCGCTGCGCTAATTCCACCCGGAACTGAAGCAGTGTAATTGCCATAGTTGTTCTGAAGGGTTGAGGTGTTTTCTACGTATTGATTAATACAGGTGAACGTCGATGATTGTCCGTGTAGGACTGCCCATTGACCATCAGTATAATAGCTGCTCGTGGCGCTGTTGTAGTGGTCAGAGGCTTGGCTTCCGCTATTATCGCAGGTGCCGATCTTGGCATTCAGAAATGTCTGTATGTTCTGTTCTGACATGGCTAGATTGTTTGTAAAGATTGTATCGTCAATAATGTGGCCCGCATTAAAATTACTTCCGGATAAAGCTGCGGCCGAGGAAGGATTAAAGAAAGTCGCTAACCCCGATAGAGTTGCAATACTAAAAAACATGCCTATAAGCATGGCTACAACCCGAAGATTTTTATTACGCAAAGATATGTAGCGCATAAGCTAGTTCATTACGGCCCTACTGTCACAGGAGAGCCAGCCCAGTTAGCGGTCGCGGTACTGCCATCATTGGTTACGTTTAAGCTGATGTAGTACGTGCCCGTTGGCAGCGTTTGCGTAACGCTGCAAGCTGCAGACTGATTGGTAGTTTGTACGGGTTCAGGTGGGGAAGTTGCTGTCGCCTGGCCGCTCGCTGTAGTAGAAAAACTGAATGTACAGCTGCCCGAGGTTACTCCATTGATGTTTGCGGCAGTCGTTATACTATTTGTGCTGCCCGTGGCCCGAGAGATAGTAGCACTAAAGTTTGGAGCTGTCGAAGGAGTATTCAGTGTTGAGCCTGGCGAAGCAGCAGTGTCAGTACTAGTCCCCTTCCGTTGGTTATTGGCCGTATTGTCGCTGGCCTTTGAAGGGGCATAGCTAATCGAGTTAACAGACCTTGTCACGGTCTTATTATTCGTTGGTTTCGTCGAAAATACATGCTCATGGAAACAGATACCAACCGCAATTGCGACTAGGAGAACGCAACATATAATAAAGGAGGCCACAAAACGACCGCGTTTTTTACGCACATTACTTTTTTTTGCCATATTTTTATTTTAAATCTATTTACCTCTACAGTATAGGCCAAAATGTCAATGATTCAAAGCTGCCGTAGTATCTCACTCGTACACGTTGGGTACGAGTTTGCTGCGTACATCATACGGGTATACCCATAACTGGAGCGAGTTTTTAACGGGCTTGCCGTTGCTGTCGACGCCATCTATGTAGAAAATTCTAGTCGGCCGGCCATATATATCGGTCAATTGTGCATGAGAACATATCCAATAACTTTCGTCTGGACCGCTTGTATCTACTAAAAGCGCAGAAGTATGCACGGAGCTGCTTGGCGTATAAAACGAGCGTTTGTTGTTATCGGTAGGCTGGGGGTATTTACAGGAAGCTACAGTGGCATATTGAATAGTATTATGCGACCAGAAGCGCGTCGACGCTCCGTACCAATAGCCTGTCAGCATTACGTGTACGTCGTTCTTGTCTGCGACGCTGATTACCTGATTGATGGTGTTTCTAAAATTTGACGCTCCTGTCTCGCCAATCCTAAGCGTGGTATGAATATAGGACAGCGAAATGACTATTGTCCCTAAGATTATGACCGGAATTATATTAATGAGCGCTTTGTGAGACGCATAGTATCGATCGATAATGTAGATAAAACCTGCAACGCTCAAGAAAGGCAGAAGTGTTAGATAGCGATACTGCTGACTACTTACATAGCTTCCGTTTGCTAATTGATGAACCACTTGGTCCGAAAGTATATACATCACAAACGTTATAAAAAAACTCAGTGCCATACTGAGCATTAAGAAATTTGACGGTTCATTTTCTATAGCTATTTTTTTTGTTTTATACGGAGTTCCCACTCGCCTCAGTATGGTAATGAAACCGGTAACCGCAATAATCAGAATTAAAAAATTAAGAAAAATAATGCTTTGTGAAAGAGATATGTCAGCTATTCCAAATATGGGTGCACCATGCAGTGAGAGAACTTGCTGGAAGGCTGTCGTTAGTGAGAAGCTTAGTGAACTGACAGGCAGTGTTTGCGGTTGAACTGCCGCAACTGTAAAAAAAGTTATGATTCCAAATGCATGCAAGCAGAATTTAACAATAAAAGAAAAGACAACTGAGCCTACTACAATAGCCGTGGCTTTCTGCATTTGTAGTGTAAAACGCCTGCTCTGTAGCCACCATATAAGTATCGCTACAGAGCTGGTAAAACGAAACAATAGGCAATCAGGCTATCGCCTGAATCGATACGGAAAATAAGAGAAAATCGATTATGCCGAGAATTAAGTATCTTCTGGGAAGCGGCCGTTTCTTTAGTATTTGATTAATAAGTAGTAAGAAACCAAGCCCTATCGGGTATTCTATATTTCGAGCTGTATTTCCAAGGATTTGTGATTGTAGCATGTAAGAGGTCAATAAAAAGGCTGATAAAACAATACAAATCAGTGCGATATACTTTTTCCCGAAAATACGAACGAGCAAATATGCCCAAACGAACACCGTGATGCAAACAAGCCCGATGTTTACTAAAGAAAGCGTCAGGTAGTTATACGGCAGCAATGCCTGTACGACATATAGCGGGAAGTTGAGTATATTGCTGTGCTGGCTGGCTAAGACGATATCATGCCGCTTGAAACTTTTAAATAGGTACGGTAGCACAAGGTTGTCGGAGTTATTTGATTCGGCATAATTTGCTTGTTTGGCTCCGTAGAGTGTGGTGGTCAGTAAAAGAAGACAGCCGATAACCGCGAGGATTACGGGGGTTGTCTTAAGCCTGTTTTTAAATGCGTCTAAGCTCTTAGAAGATCTTAGTGATGATAGGTAAGATACATGTTTCATTTAACTGAGCATATTTAAGCATGCCGGGTCAGCTAGTTCAACCAAACGTGAATACCTAAAGCTGCAATTCAGCTACCTATGCTAATTGTGTACGGCTTTAGAAAGCCGTAGACATCATTTTAGGTGATCAAATACGGTCTCAATCCTTGGCCTACATTTCGGGTAATTTCCGCTAACGCTCGATGATAATCTATTTCCGCTGTTTGTAAGATAGTTGCGTCAGAATTGAATTTCACTCTTGAGTGAACTATGATTAATGAAATACGTAGGAGTTCAGTAAATGCCGATTGCCTGAGCCGTCGATCTTAATATGAAAGAATCTGATAAGCGTAAATAAGTATGTCAAAACAGCGGACCATAAGTATAATCGTACCCGCCTACAATGAGCAGGATAATATCAAACCGCTTATTGAAGCGGTTAGTCGAGAACTGAAGAAATTTTCTTGGGATATACTATTTGTCGATGATGGCAGCAGTGACGGCACATTGAAAGTTTTAAAAGCGCAATCAGCGAAAAACAAGAGAGTAAGTTATGTCTCATTTTCGCGTAATTTTGGTCACCAAGCGGCACTAAGGGCAGGCTTGAAGTTTGCTCAAGGCGATGCTGTAGTAAGTATGGACGCTGATATGCAACATCCACCTGAATTGCTAACAAAGCTTATCGCTGAATGGGAACATGGCAGCCAAGTGGTATACACGATTCGTGAAGACAGCGACGAACAGAGCTTTCTCAAGAAGATAACTTCCAAATTATTTTACAAAACAATTAACTTCTTATCTGATCTCAATATTCAAAACGGCGCGGCCGATTTCCGTCTTTTGGACAGAAAAATAGTTACGATTATTAACGAAGAGCGCGAAGCGGATCTATTTTTCGTGGGTACATTGACTGGTTAGGCTTTAAACAGGTAGGTATTCCATATAAGCCAGCGCCGCGTTACAGCGGTACTAGTAAGTACTCATTTAAAAAGATGTTCTCATTCGCGACGCACGGCATCACGCAGTTCAGTATTAAGCCTTTGCGGCTAGCTTTTCTATTATCGAGTGCTGCTTTTTTTCTTAGTGTCGTGTACGTTATATATGCTGCGTGGATCGCATTGGTACGAAATACTGCAGTACCAGGCTGGTTATCTTTAGTAACGTTGTTCGTATTTATGCAAGGTATCCAATTTTTGCTGCTAGGTCTTATGGGCGAGTACCTGGGACGGACTTTCATGCAAACAAAACATCGCCCCGAATTCATTATTAGTGAGACCAGTCAGCGTTAACCGAACGGTGAAAGACAAATTTATGGTTGATATCGCAACACTCGCAATACGAGCAAGACTTCGCAGATTCATAAAAGGTCCAATCGGCCGTTACGTGGTAGTCGGGGGGAGCGTATACGTTATAGAGCTTTCCACGATAGTCGTGTTGCAGTATTATGGCGTGAATGCCGTACTGGCTGTAGCATTAAGCTTCTGGCTAGGACTCCTTTTGTCTTTTGGCTTACAAAAGTACGTTTCTTTCCACGACAAGAGGTCAAGTCGACGCGTTTTGCTACCTCAAATCATTGCATTCACCCTGCTCGTAGCTTTTAATTTTGGTTTTACATTGCTGGTTACAAAACTCTTACTGCACGTATGGCCGACGGTGATTAATCGTACGTTAGCACTCGGTATTACGACTATATGGAATTTCTATCTTTACAAAACCCGTATTTTTAAGCAGACTGATGCGCCATTACTCGATTAAGTCGCATAGTTTAACAATCAAGTAATTTTCGTAATACGAGTACGAGAGTCAGGAATATATTTTGCTTGATTAAATCTAATTTTAGGCACCAAAAGTAAGTTTTCAATCAAAGTTCCTCGTGGAATTTTTGGAGCTCCGCTTTGCCGATCCATGAATATGATTGGGATCTGTACAACACCACGACAGTGCTGCAGCGCCATGTACTTCAGCTCAATTAAGAAACCATATCCCGACGACTGAATATTTTTGATATCTAGTTTGCGCAGTAGTACGGATGAGTAGAGATTGTAACCACCGGTATAGTCAGTAATACGTGAACCTAAAAAGAGACGGGCATAGAGATTGCCGCCACGGCTCTGTGATTTACGCTTCCACGACCAGTCAGGGGTGGCGCCGCCTTTCATATAGCGCGAGCCCACTACGAAATCGAAAGCTTTGGTTGCGTCGAGGAAAGCCGGAATGTATTTTGGATCGTGAGATAAATCGGCATCCATCTGGAGGATAAAATCAAACTTCTCACTCAGTATGTGATGCAAAGCATAAATATATGCTTTGCCGAGTCCTTCTTTTTTCTTGCGGCGCAAAACTTTAACCTGAAAAGTGTCGTTTTTGTATTTTAATCCAAGCTTTTCTGCTACATCGGCCGTGCCATCAGGAGAATTATCGTCGACAATAAAGACCGTACAGGTTAGGTTTGGATATGATTTAAGATTTTTATATATGGATGGGATGAGCTTTTTTAGATTGTCTGCTTCGTTGTAGGTTGGTACTGTAATGGCAAGCTTCACAGATAT
>CAWCCP010000011.1:0-100224 GCA_963794235.1 uncultured bacterium | reverse complement strand
GATGCGTGCGCTTAACGCATCATCAGTGATCTCAGTCACGAATGGTCCACCACCAACATGTGATTTAATAATTTTTGCTACGCCGGTGACTTTATTGACATATTTCGGCGCAATACCCAATCCACTTAACAAGCCTACGACGGTGGTCGATGAAGAAGTTACATAGGGGTACATACCATGTTCAATATCAAGGCCGAAGGCTTGTGCCCCCTCTATAAGTACACTTTTCCCTGCAGTAATTTTCTCGTTCATTACTTGCACCGTATCAGTGACGTAGGGTTTAAGTTCTTCGACTGCGTCGGCCCATTCGTGCGCCAGATCTGTAATTCACTATCTGTTTTAGAGAGGTAAGAGTTAACACTCTGAAGTCCTTCATAGGCGTGTTGAAAGAGCTTGTTGTTATCAAATACAAGCTCAAGTCGGATACCTTCTCGTAAATATTTATCTGCTGCAACATAGGCTATCCCTGATTTGGTACTGCCTTGAGCGTCGTGTCCTTTCTCTCGCATTTCGTCTAGCACAATGTGATGTGGCAATACAAGGTGAGCAGTATTGCTAATCATTAGATTTGAAGGTGTAGCTTTCAAGCCGGCCAAATCTAATTGCTGAAGTTCAGTATGTATTTTTTCGGCGTCAAGGTAGACACCACCACCAATAATATTAAGCGTATTTTTATAGGCGATTCCAGAGGGTATTTGGTGTAAGGCGATCGCCTTCATTCCTTGGGGCACGATTGTATGTCCTGCATTTGCGCCGCCATTGCCTCTCGCTATGATGTCGTAATTTCCTGCAACAAGATCGACGAAACGACCTTTGCCCTCGTCTCCACGTTGAAGCCCGATTATAACGTCAATGGCCATTGTTTATCTGTGCAAGTTTAACTGCTTGACCAAGGTAAGTTTGTGGTGTCAGATTATGTAGAAATTGTTTATCGGTAGCGGGTAGGTCCAGCGATTCAACCAATTCAATATAACTATCTCTCGTGAGTGATTTGCCTCGAGTCAAAGACTTAATGGTCGTGTAGGCATCTTTACTGCCATACCGACGCATTATTGTCTGGACAGCCTCAGTTAGAACAGACCATTCATTTTCCAGGTCTTCGGCGATTTTTTGAGGATTAGCTTGAATTTTTGAGAGTCCTTTCTTCAGGGACTGTAGGGCAATAAGCGTATGTCCAAATGCTTCGCTCAGTGATCGAAGCGCGGAGCTGTCACTTAAATCACGTTGCATACGTGATATTGGTAGCTTTACGGCAAGGAAGGTCAGTAATGCATTAGCAACACCAAAATTAGCTTCAGCATTTTCAAAGTCAATCGGATTAACTTTATGGGGCATAGTCGATGAGCCTACTTCGTCCGCCTTAAGTTCCTGGCTGAAGTAACCAAATGATATATACAGCCATATATCGCGGCAAACGTCTGTCAATATTGTATTATTCAGACTAAGCTCATTACAAAATGCCGCTAGCCAGTCATGTGGTTCTATTTGAGTGGTGAATTCATTTATTTCAAATGAGAATTTTTCAATTAACTGGCGGCTTATTACTAGCCAATCTACATCGGGATATGCCACTGTCAGAGCGTTATAGTTTCCAGTTGCACCATTAAATTTGGCTAAAAAAGGAGATATTCGCAAGTCGTGTCTCGCTTCTTTCAATTCGCACAACAATATTTTTTAACTCTTTGCCTAATGTTGTAGGTGTTGCTGGTTGACCGTGAGTTCGAGCGAGCATTGGAATTGTTGCATATTGCAGTGCTTGTAGCTGCAGTGCTTGTATGATTTCGTTAATTATCGGATTAAGTACACTATCTCTCATATCACGTACCTGCAGAGCATACGCTATGTTATTTATATCCTCGGAAGTTATTCCGAAATGTATAAGCTCAAGGCTATTACTAAAGTCAGGTCGCGTCTCAAGTTTATGCTTGAGCCACATTTCTACTGACTTCACATCATGGTTTGTCGTTTCTTCAATCGACTTAACGTTTACTGCATCATCAGGAGAAAAAGACTCGACGAGGTCACGTACGAACGCTACCTGTGTTTCAGAAAAAACCTCAACCCCGGGTAAAATACCGCTGCCAAGTAATAGAAACCATTCTGCCTCAACCTTAAGACGCCGTTTAATAAGACCATATTCGGATGTGATATTGCTCAAAGGTTGCACTTTGTCCGCATATCTTCCGTCGAGCGGAGAGACTGCAAGGAGTTGGGTTTGTGTAGACATTAGTAATAATAAGTGTAACTTGCTAGCTTACTTCTTTCAACTGCGCACTATTTTGCAATAGAGTTGCATCGACATGATATCCCAAAAAATGCGCTTCTCAGTCCAATCTTAGATAGTAGGCTATAATAAAGACCATATTTGTGATGAAAAAATTCCTCAATAAAGTTAATGTTATCCTCAGTTCAAAAGTTTTTTTTTGGGTTATTTTGGCGATATTTATATTGAGCGCAGCTTGGATTGCATTATCCGCAGTCTATCCGCAGGCATTTGATGAAAATTTTCACTTCGGTCTTATTCAGATATATTCCCATTATTGGTTACCGTTTTTAACTCATCAACCACCTAACGCTAACGCGTATGGAGCAGTTGCTCGAGATCCTTCTTACCTTTATCACTATTTAATGAGTTTTCCATATCGAGTGATTAGATTTTTCGATCCTGAGCAAATCGGGCAGATTATTATGCTCCGTTTTATTAATATCGCGTTATTTGCATCAGGCTTAATACTTTTTCGACGAGTCTTAGATAGGGCACGAGTTTCAGTGGCACTTTCAAATCTGATTCTACTTATTTTTATATTGATACCGATAACTCCACAATTGGCAGCTCATATCAATTACGATAATATGCTTTTTCCTCTTGTTGCATATGTGTGTTTATTGGCGTTCAGTGTCATTGATCAGCTTCGACAAAAAAAACCTGATGCGCGGAGCATGCTCATATTATTGATCGTATGTTTACTGACGAGCTTAGTGAAGTATGTCTTTTTACCAATATTTCTCGGTGTAATATTGTTTGTTCTATATCTTGTCTACCAGAATTTCCACGGTCATTATAGGCGGTTTGGCAAATTATTATGGAAAAGTTGGCTTAGGCAGTCCTGGTATTCAAAGCTTTTGCTAGCATTATTTTTGATTTTAAGCCTCGGGACGTTTATCCAACGAGATGGAATTAATATCGTTGAATACCATGAAATTATTCCTGATTGCAGTAAGGTGCTCAATGTCAAAGATTGTTCTGCGTATTCACCCTGGAACTATGACTATGTGACGCATAAAAAATTACTGACTAAGAAACCCGGGGCTGTTCACTACTATAATCCAATATTGTATACGGGAGTCTGGCTCTATTGGATGTGGTACAGCTTTTCTTTGCAATCAATGGTCAATCAAGCGGATTTAAAAACTATCCTCCTCTACCCCTGCCAAGTGCGGCGGCAGTGATCGTAGGTATTGCTGGCGCAATCGTCGTTATTGTATGGCGTCGAGTAATTTTTCGGAATAATCCGTACCTTTTATTCTTTTTTGTAATTAGTCTTGCCTATACGCTGGCTCTCTGGTTGGATGGCTATGCGGAGTATCATTACACGCATGTTCTTCAGGCTATGAATGGTCGGTATTTGTTACCGGTGCTTATACTTTTTGGCGCAATAATGGGACGTGCCTTCAGTATTTCGTTACGCAATATGCCGGTGCGCAAGTCACTGATTACTTTAGTGGTGATTATTTTCTTTCTCCAAGGCGGTGGTGTTCTGACATTTATAGCTCGGAGTGATCCGACCTGGTATTGGAAAAATAAATCAGTTGTTAAGGCAAACCATGTCGCTCAGAAGATAACCAAACGAGTCATTATAAAAGGTAAACAAACATACCAAACGCATGTTTGGTTCTATAATTAAGACGTTTGAAATCGTATTTTTGGATTTAGTTTATTGCTTTTGATCGTAGCGCGTATGTTTTGTTTGCTCGAGTATGTCTTCGAGAAGAAGCCTATTAATTCGTATTAAGTCGGCAATAATTCCTAGCGTAAATGCTATAAATGAGGCATTGAGAAGGACTGTGCCAATAATAAGTGACTGAAGGTGATGTGCTCCATTTGGTGATTTTACGGTAAAAACTAAGTAGATATAATGAATGAAAGGAATGAGACCACCGATAAGTAGTATGCCACCGAGTGTAAGAAAGACTGCATACGGTCGATGCATAATAAAAGCGCGAACGATTGTAACGCTTGACTTTCGAACGTGTTGCCACGAGGATTTAAATTGACGAGATTCTCTGGTTTTTGGATTAGTAGTGATCGGTATAATTTCTACGGATAGTTTTTTATGGGCTGCTTGAATAGTTGTTTCAGTTGCAAAGCTGTACGGCGCTATTGGGTTTAGCTGCATTGCTGCACTTCTAGAGTATGCTCGAAAGCCACTAATACCGTCGGGCAAGTTGGTTCCAGCCGCGGCATTGAGCACATTGGTACCTAGCTTCTGGAGCATCTTTTTCATTGGCGAAAAATGCTCAATAGTCTGCACTTGTCTATCCGAAACGACCGTGTCTGCACGGCCCGCCAGAATAGGTTCGATAAGTTCGGGAATACGTTCTTGCGGGTATTGGTTGTCCCCGTCTGTTAGTACAATGATATCCGCTCCAAGTTCCAGTGCACCATTTAAGCCGTCCTTGAATGAGGGAGATAGACCTTGGGTACGGGTATGATGGATAAAATGTTTAACGCCAAGTTTGCGCGCTACAGCTACAGTTTTATCTGTTGATCCATCGTCAACGATTAGTAATTCAATTGAATCGACGCCCTTAATTGATTTGGGTATTGTCGCGAGTGTGGGGGGTAGCGTCTCCTCCTCATTTAAACAGGGGATAAAAATAACCAGCTTCATAATGATTCCCTTCTAATATCTATAATATTATATGCATGATACTGATAAATCCTGAAAACATGATGTAGTTAATGTGCATTAGAATTGAGCACCTATTGAGCAAAATTTCACTACATATAGTGCTTGCATTGTATGATACGATACTATTATTAACAAATTATGATTGTTGGAATCTGGTGTAAATCCAGAGCTGTGCCGCAACGGTAACTTGATACTAATCAAAGAGCCCGATACAACACGAAACCCTTTAAGGGTAATCTCGAGCAAGAATATTACTACTTTTGTAGTTGGTAATCTCCTTGTTTGAGCAAGGAGATTTTTTATGAATCGAGTTGGACGGGCGTTTTCATCAAAGGCAATACTTTTGCCTGTTGTTTTTCTAGTTATGGTGGCTGGAGCTGGTGTGGGCTTTTGGGTACATGATGATACGAATCGCGTCGTAACAGTTACGGACGCCCAGCATCAAATTACTCAGCTAAGCTATCATGGAGTCAGCGGTGTTAATGCTTTCAGGCTTTTACAGAGGCATGCTCACATTACCTATAAGTACTACTCATTCGGTAATTATATTACTTCAATTGACGGTGTTAAAGGTAACGGACCAAAATACTGGACTTTTTATATCAATAATAAAGAAGCATCAGTTGGCCCAAGTAAATACGTTACGAAAAGTAGCGATATGATAACTTGGAAGTTACAATAATTAGTAGTATGAAGCGGAGACACATTGAACTTACGATTGCACTTTGTCTAATTGGTTTAGGTGTAATTCTACGTCTACTACCTCATCCACCTAACTTTGTGCCTGTCGCGGCGATCGCTTTATTTGGCGGCGCGATTTTACCTCGGAAATTAGCAGTATGGGTACCGCTCACTGCTATGATCATTTCGGACGCAATAATTGGTTTTTATAGCACCATGTTTGTTACTTGGACATGTTTTGCTCTGATTGCACTCGCGAGCAGCATATGGTTACGCAAGCCGACACTTGTGAAAGCAGCACTTTTCAGCCTTGCGTCGTCAGTGTTCTTTTATATCGTCAGTAATTTTTCTGTATGGGCTAGTACAAAGATGTACACTCATACCTGGAAGGGCTTAGTGGATTGTTATGTAATGGCAATACCGTTTTTTCGAAACACCGTACTCGGGGATCTTTTCTATACCATGGCCTTCTTCAGCCTCTACTGTTATGCTCTCTATCAATCAAAGAAGTTATTACACAATGAACTCGTAGCCGCTGATGAATAGTCGACAATACGCTGCATAGTCCTATAGATATGTTTCATATGCTTCATTTTTATATAAAATCCAAGTAAAGTATGGATATGCGCTTTATCGACTTTGTTCGGGCACGTATACGTGCCGTTATTCGTCGATTTGCGGTCTGGTTGAATCACCTTACGAACGGGAAAATAAGTCCTAATGGTGTGACGATGTTCGGTTTTCTTATGCACATTCCGATTGCTTGGGTAATTGTTCTGGGAAGGTTTGATCTCGCAGCTGTTATGCTAGTAATCTTCGGATTATTCGATACCTTAGATGGTGAACTTGCGCGACTCCAGTCACGAGCAAGCCCTCAAGGTATGTTATTGGATGCCTTAACTGATCGTTTAAAAGAGGTAGTGCTGTATACGGGTATCGCGATTAGATTAAGTCAGACACACACTGCAGCAGTCGCATGGTGCGTAATTGCTTGTGGAGCATCATTGTCGGTAAGCTATGTAAAAGCCAAGGGTGAAGCGGCCATCGCAAGCCAAACGCATGGTATTGCCCACCATAAGCTTAATTATATGTTTAAGGATGGCCTGATGTCTTTTGAGATCAGAATGACAGTCCTGGTTATTGGACTGTTAGCTAATCAGCTTTTGCCTGCCATTGTCTTTATCGCAATATCAAGTCTAATGACGGTGATCCCTCGCTATAATCATATAGCGAAAGCACTTAGATGAGTAATGATTAAGGTAGACCTTCATACTCATTCAGTTGATTCACCTGACGGGGGCTTAACGTTTGAGAATTATCAGACTGCGCTTGCTCAAAGCAGACTTAATTGCGTAGCAATTACAGACCATAATACGATAAAATTTGCGCACGAAGCTTTTATGCGTCTTGGAGATTGTATAATTGTCGGCGAAGAGATTATGACACAAGAAGGTGAAATTATTGGATTATTCTTAACGAAAAAAATAATGCCTGATCAGACACTACAAAAGACAGTTGCTGATATTAAAGAGCAAAAAGGTATAGTCTATGTGCCCCATCCTTTTGAAATAGTACGAAGTGGTATTAGTTTAGTAAATCTAAACTTGGTTGCGAAAGATATTGATATTATCGAAACACATAATGGACGAGCAATATTCCAAAATCACACTAAGCAAACTCATGCTTGGGCTAATCGCCATATGATAGCTGAAGCTGCTAGCAGTGACGCGCACGGAGTTCGGGGTTGGTGTCGGACCTATACTGAAATTATGGAAAAACCGACACCACAAAATATCGTACCGTTAATGCATGATGGCTATTTGTCTACTCAAACCGTGGGTATACCTGGTTTACTGTATCCAAAACTAAATCGTCTCAAGAAAAAAAATCAACATGCTGAATGACTTTTTATTTTCAGTCTGGTTTTTCTTACCTGGTGGTTTCGCTAATGTAACGCCTATTATTGTTAGTAAAATTCCTCTGCTATCTAAGTGGCAGACACCTATAGACTGTGGATTTACGTATCGAGGTAAACATGTTTTTGGAGCTAATAAAACATGGAGAGGGTTGGTGTGCGGTGTTATTCTTGCAGAAGTTATTTTTCTTTTAGAGCGAAAAATGTCTAATGATTTAGGTAGCTTCTCGGTGTATTTGGCTTCAATGCAGTTCGATCAACTACCGATTACACTTGGTTTACTAATGGGGTTTGGTGTCATAGCTGGAGACGCTATCGAGAGTTTTTTTAAACGACAACGCACAATTTTACCCGGTGAAAGTTGGTTTCCATTTGATCAAATTGACTACATTATCGGTGGCTGTTTAGCGGCTGCTACCATAAAAGTTATGCCTCTTACTATCTATATTTGGATATTAGTTATCTGGTTCTTAATGCACTTGCTATTTAGTTATATCGGCTTTCTTTCTCATTTTAAATCTAAACCAATATAAGGGTTTTTCTTAACTGCCAAACGTAAAGGTATACAATGAGACACCTTCCGGCACAGTCAATGTGACGGTCGTTGTCTCGAATGAGCGCAATGAAACGATGTGGTACAGGCGTGACATATCGATTGTGGCCATACCATCAGGCGCATCATTCCCATATTCCCCAGCGACATTTGTGGGTAAGGTGACAGACATTGTTGAGTTCTGATTGTTTGCGCTTCCTGCGACAACATACACGTCCTTTGCTGAGACATTGAAGGTTAACGTAGACGTATTTGAGCTACTAGTAATATTGTATGTTCCAATTTGCCATTGTCCTCCGAGCGTCCACATATTATGACCGAGTTTGTTAGAAGGGATCGGGGTAAAGGTATATTCGCCATTTTTGAGTACAGGTTTTCCGCTGTAATCGCTATCTCGATAAGTCCCGAAATATGTTTCTGGTGTTTGGTTAGCAGAGATAGGAACGACTGAAACCGGAGTTTGGAGCGCCTGGTGAAGCCCGAGGAGCTCCTGGATAGCCTCTTCAGTGACATTGTAATTTCCTTCGCCTAGGCTTACATATCGAATTTTACCGCTTTTGTCGATTAAGTAGTCCGCCGGCCAGGAATCGTTATCATAGGCATTCCATGTCGCATAATTATTATCAAGTGCAACTGGGTACGTTATGCCGTCTGCAGTCACGGCATTTTGTACGTTGGCGGGATTATGTTCAAATGCAAATTCTGGCGTATGTACACCCACAACGACTAGGCCATCTGACTGGTATGTCTTATACCATTTTTCAACGTATGGTAAGGCACGATTACAATTAACGCATGAGTAAGTCCAGAAATCTACAAGTACCACTTTGCCACGCAGAGCATTAAGTGTCAGCGGTTTACTGTTTATCCAATTTGTAAGATCTTGAAATTGAGGAGCTGTGGTAGGCTGGACATTCAAAACATTATACGATGTAGCCGTAGATTTTTGCATTGTTTGGGTAAGGCTTTTAGCGATTGGTGTATGTTGCTCGGCAAGAAGTACTCTTTCGATTCTTGTTTCATCAAATGGCAAATGGTTACCGAGCCACACTTCAATTTTCAGTTCTTGACCGCTTATAATAGTGAGCCCAATCGCGATAAATAGAATTCCAATAATTCGCCTAAACAGACTATGGGTATCAATTGCCCATTGGAATCTAGAAATAAACTTTCTTCCTAGTAATGAAACAACAAGCAGTGTAATAACAAGACCAACGCTATATGTTATGAGGTATATGAGACCTCCAACAAAATTTTTTGGAAGTATAGAAGCTAAAATAAATGCATATGTTGGACTACAACTTGAAAAAACAGGACCAAGCGCGATCCCGATCAGTATGGGCCCTGCATATGCCTCTTCCCTGCGTTCGCTAGAGCCTAAAAATCTTTGAGATGCCGACTGCCAATTAAATCGTATGATAAGTTTCTCCCAAAGTTCTGGGAATAGGCTTACAAAACCAAGAGCTACAAGGAGGCCTCCGGAGGCGTCGGTGAGTGTCGTAGGTGATAGGTTTATTAAAAGAGTACTAACTTTTAGAATAAGCGTGAAAACTATAATTGAGCCGGCAAGAGATCCTGCAATAATATACGGTCGACTACGTTGCTTATTATTTCCACTTAAGGATCCCCCGATTATAATCGGTAGCAAGGGTAAAACGCAGGGTGCTAGCACCGTTAAAATACCAGCTATAAAGCTAATGAGCAGGAGAAGCATACCTTTTAGTATAGCTGAGCTGTCTGTCGTTCCACGTAGATTACGCCATTTTTAAGGTGTAAACATGCTGAATATGATTGGTGGTGGCTCATCTGCCTGACAACCATTGAGGGCAGCAGTATAGGCGTTATAGGTCAGAGTTACTTGCTGATCGTAGGCACTAAATATTGTATTTGCCTGAGTATCAAAGCTTTGATATGATTCGCCCGAGTTTTGAGCAGTTTGCCTCAAATTATCGATTTCATTGTTTGTATTTTTAAGCTCTTGCGCTGATTTCTCTAGATAGGTCTCATTTAGAGCCGTCATCGGGCCGCATGTTTTTTTAATGACAATTGATGATTTCTGTATATGCGTGTTTTGTTTTTGGATCTTCTTAGCTGTGGGTTTAAGAAGACTCGATATTCGAAAGTCCGTACTCTCGTAATCTAAAGGAGCGATCTGTCCGCTAAAATGTACGCTCATGCTAATTAGGATAATGGTCCCGGCGCAAACCAAGCCCACTCTCTGAGATTGTTTGCCAATGCCGTGAAATATTTGAAACATATATACGAGATGTTAACGGACTATTATATTAACATAATAGTGTATGTGTAACAATTTTATTGCTTGCTTATAAAAGCTCGAAATGTTTAAAAACGTCAACCAGACCATGTGAGTCAACATCTGGAGCTAAGAAATAGTCACTTGCTGGCTTCGAGCGAGCATTTTGTATCAATTCACTACTATCATTGCCTATGGTGGCTACATATTTACACAATCGCATGAAATTCCAATCACTGGCTGTGTCACCTACGCCAAGTACAGAATCAAAACCTATGCCCAACATTTTGACAATTTCCTTTGCGGCAGATGCCTTCGATACGCCGGCAGCGGTCATCACGCCGGGACGTAACGGCGCTAAATATGGATGGTGAGACCAAATAAAATGAATGTCAGCCTCGCAGTTATTAACTATTTCATCAAGAAGTGCTTGTTGTTCATCGGTCTCGATGAATGTTATTATTTTGATTGTTTCAATGGCTTGAGATGTCGCGTAGAGCGAGTTTGAAACTTGAGGTTTCTGCTGGAGTAAACGGGACCTTTTAGTAGTGAATGTGTTCGTTTGCGAACCATCAATATAGTAGGCATCTGTTGCATAAATTTCAGTATAGATGGATTGCTCGAGACAGGCCTTAACATACTGTCCGACAATTTTTTTCTCAATTGGGAACTTTTTTATAACTTTGTTATCCGTGAAACTTATAATCACTCCTCCGCCATCCGTAATATGTGGATTATCTAGATGGGCAAGCTGAGCGATTCCTTTAATTGCAAAATTAAACTTGGCGGTACATAGAATAACTGGTATTCCCGACGCAGATACCTTCATTAACGCGGTGATTTCTTGCTCGTGTGGCAATGGAAAGTTTATTCCAGCATGTTTACCGACCATCACGCCGTCAACATCTGCAATTACAGCTTTGACTATAGACATTTGCTATATTAACTTTCAAATATTAGAAATGAAACAAATTGGGATGATCCATAGTCTCAGCGATACGCAATAATTCGTTGTATTTTGCAATTCTTTCAGATCGAGCAAATGAACCAGTTTTAATTTGCCCTGCGTTCAAGCCTACGGCAAGGTGTGCTATGAATGTATCTTCGGTTTCGCCTGATCGATGAGATATAACTGTTCGC
This sequence comes from uncultured bacterium, assembly GCA_963794235.1. Classification (GTDB taxonomy): domain Bacteria; phylum Patescibacteriota; class Saccharimonadia; order Saccharimonadales; family UBA4665; genus CAWCCP01. The sequence goes on along the minus strand of CAWCCP010000011.1, from coordinate 88,768 downwards.
CATCCAGCGTCTTGAGCCAGTTTGATTGCATCAATCGTCTCGCTAAGTGTACCAATTTGATTCGGCTTGATGAGGATTGCATTTGCTGATTTTTCTTCAATTGCCTTTTTAAGAAGAATTGAATTCGTGACTAGAAGATCATCAGCGACAAGTTGTAAGCTTGAACCTAGTCGAGTATTTAGCTTTTGCCATCCAAGCCAGTCGTTTTCTGAAAGGCCGTCTTCAAGTGATATGAGAGGATATTTTTTTGCAATTTCAGCATATCTATCAATCAGTTGGTCGACTGTGTATTCGGAACCTTCGCGCGCGAAATTATATTCTGCACCATTCGTAAGTTCACTTGCTGCGACGTCGAGTGCGAGAGAGACGTCCTCTCCTGCAACGTAGCCTGCTTGCGTTATCGCTTGGACAACAAGGCCCAATGCTTCTTCCGATCCGCCCTTTACGCTTGGCGCAAAGCCGCCTTCATCACCGACAGTAGTCGCATAACCAAGTGCTTTGAGAAGTTTCCCGAGTGTGTGATAGATTTCGCTTGCCATACGCAGGGCTTGAGCGATATCTTTGGCGCCAACCGGTACTATCATAAATTCCTGAATATCTGTCGAGCCGTCAGCGTGTGCTCCGCCATTTAAAATGTTAAACATTGGCATGGGGAGAGTATATGTTTCATTGTTAACGAGTCCACCAAGATGTACATAAAGTGGCTGTTTTTTGCTGACAGCAGCAGCACGTGCAGTTGCAAGCGAAACCGCAAGCATGGCATTGGCACCAAGCTGGCTTTTATTTTCAGTTCCATCTAAATTGAGCATAAGCGTATCGATTGCGCGTTGGTCAGATGCATTCTGGCCCTTGACAATTGGCGCAATACGGTCCGTGATGTTACTGATAGCTTTACTGACGCCTTTTCCTCCGTAGACGTCCCCGCCATCTCGGAGTTCGAGTGCTTCACCAACTCCTGTTGAAGCGCCGGAAGGAACAATTGCTCTTCCAAGGCTACCGTCTTGCAGTATAACGTCGCATTCTACAGTTGGGTTACCTCGTGAATCAAATACCTGACGCGCTACAATCGTTTCAATAAGCATTGCTCCTCCTCTTTCGTCTATAATAGATTAATGATGACTAATGAAACACATTATACGCCCGGTGATGTGGGTTATGGAAAATTGATCCTTGTTCGTCATGCTGAATCGGAATGGAATCGGCTTGGAAAGTGGACAGGTGTAGCCGATGTTCATCTAACCGCTAAGGGTCAAAACGATGCGGTCCTCATTGGAGAGGCATTGCGGAATATTCCAATTGACGTCGCGTATTGCTCAGAACAAATGCGAACGTTTGAAACTTTGCAGGTGCTCCTCAAGGCCGCTCAGAAGGAGTCTATTGATATAAAGAGAAATAAAAATTTGAATGAAAGAGATTACGGGGACTATACCGGTCTCAATAAATGGGAAGTGTTGGACCAAGTTGGCGATGCGGCTTTTAAAAAAATACGGCGTAGCTGGGACTATCCGATTCCAGGAGGAGAAACTTTGAAAATGGTTTTTGCTCGCTTGGTTCCGTTTTACAGAGATTATCTTGTACCCGAACTCATATTAGGCAAAAATGTTCTTGTTATTTCGCATGGCAATACGCTTCGCTCACTTATTAAGTATCTCGAAACAATTAATGATGATGATATTGATGGCATAGAAATGCCCTTTGACAATATTTTGATATACACAATTACAGCTGAAGGGCATGCTGCAAGCAAAGAGCAGCGCAGAATTAAGATAACGTCATCATTCGCTTGAACTACGATGGATAGGAATTTCTTTACAAAGTTTCTCAATAGAGATGTCGAAACCAATAAATATAATTATGGTCATGTATTAGTAGTGGGAGGATCTCCCGGTATGGTGGGCGCGCCATATCTATCTGCGCGAGCCGCTTTACGTTCAGGGGCAGGATTAGTCAGTATAGCTTCGTTTCCGGCAGTTATAGATAAACTTGAAACACGCGTTGAAGAAATTATGACTTTTTCTTTTGTAAACGATATGTCTCAAAGCATAGAGAATCTTAAAGAATTTATTATAAATAGAAGAGTAAATGTTATAGTTGTCGGCCCCGGCTTAGCGCAAAACGAAGATTCGACTCAACTTGTCAACTGGCTTATCTCTGGGTGCACTACCCCGCTCATTATCGATGGTGGTGGTTTGAGTATCGCTAAAAAGCTACTCAATGACTTGTCCTCCGATAATACGCGAAGCATAATCTTAACGCCTCACTTCGGAGAATTTAAAAAAATGACTGATCATACGTTGACCATAAAAGATACACCCGAAGTCGAGGTGATTGCGTCTCAGTTTGCGCAGGAGCACCATCTGATAGTGGTACTTAAAAGTTCAAAGACGCTTATTACGGGACCAGATGGATGGACTCACAAGAATACTACCGGTAACCCTGGTCTTGCCACTGCTGGTACGGGTGATGTGCTAACTGGAATAATTGCGGCGATGTTAGCACAGGTATCGGATCCTTTCATGGCAGCAAAAGCCGGTGTATATCTTCATGGTTTTGCAGGCGATCTTGCCGCGGCAGCTAAGTCGCAGCCATCATTAATCGCATCGGATGTAATTGAAGCTTTACCGCAAGCTTTTCAGTATCAAAGTATTGTATAATTTTCGATATAAAAGGCTTTTGTTTACATGTAAAATAATACATTAGAATATGCAAAAATTAATTTTAAAAGGAGTAATTTTATGTCACGTATAAAGCGAACATTACTATTATTTCTCTCTATCGGGATAATTATTGGCGTGGTGAGTGCCGTGAACGAGTATCATCATAATCAACTTGATAGTGAAAGTGCGCTTAAAACGACCGCCGTCGGCAAGAAATCGCATGAAACTATGAGCATGAATGCAAAGACCGTCGCTCCAGAAAAAACACAAACAAAAACCTCATCTCCTTCATCGCATACAACTGTTTCAACGGCTGGTAATTGTACGAAATCAACGACAACCAAAACAGTAAAAAGTGCCAGCGGCACCACCTATGAATCAAGTACGTCAGTCAATTGTTCCGGCAATAACCAGAACCAAAATGGTTCCAGTAGCGTAAACGTTAATAACAATAGCACTCAGTCGCAGTCCACTGGATCAAGTACTACTGGCTCAAATTCAACTGGTTCAGCGACAAGTAATAATGTCGACAATAGCAATATTGAAATAACTCAGTGACGATGTCTACTGAGCGAATCGTTTTCTGGCTTTTTGTGTTTACGTAGAAGAACGCCCGGCAAGATCAGTACGATAAATACTAATATGGTCCAGAAAAAATAATCAAAGATAAAAGCACTCCATTGAATTCCTTTGTTCTGTGGTATGTCGGGGGCGTACATACCGGAAGTATTGCTGTACGTTTTCATGTAACGAAGTGGTATTCCTTTTGATGTTTCGGTAATGCTAAAGATGCTTGCGCTTTGGGGCGCATTAATTTGGATGGATTGTATATGGGTATAGACCGTAAGTGCTGATAGTATAATCAGCCCTAAGAGTAGACTTCTCATAATTTTTTTGAGCATTATGACTCGAGTATACCATCGAATTTAGGTTCGGCGCCCGCCAAAGCATTTTTATAAGAAATTTGAATTCTTTCAAGATACTTTCATCTTTCTATGGCATGCTAGGGGCCGGATAAAATAATTATAAGGTGCAAACTTATGAGCGCTCGAAAGCACGTGCAGACAATTCAATCGATTCCACTTAATGCAACCTATCCTCAAAATCAAACTTATAATCAAGAGGTCAAACGACGACGCTTTTCAATTGGAAAATTCATTAAGCGGACGTTGTTGTTAATCATATTACTGGCGGTTATTGGGGGTGGGTGGCTCGGTTGGAAATTCTATGAAAATACAGCGAAGGTTACTGGCGATACTAACCCACTGCAGCTTCTTAGCCTCTTTCGTAACGTTCCTCTCAATGAAACGAATGGCCGAGTCAATATTCTTCTTGCCGGGTATTCAGTGGATGATCCAAACCATCAGGGAGCCTCGCTGACGGATTCAATTATGGTGGTAAGTATTAATCCGCAAACCAAATCGGCTGATCTTATTAGTATACCCCGAGATATGTGGGTTAACATTCCTGGATTTGGCTACCAGAAGATTAATGCTGCTTACGAAGATGGGCAACAAGAAGGTTTTAGCCAAGCTGGGTACGACAATGGCGGTATGGGCTTGCTCGAGGAAGTCATTAGCCAATATTTTGGTATTCAAACAAGCTATTACGGATTACTTGACTACACTGCATTTAAAGATGCAGTGAATGCTGTCGGAGGAGTGACTGTTGATATACAAAGTCCCGATCCTCGAGGTTTGTATGATCCTAACACGGATCTTAATTTGCCTAATGGCATCGTTGCTTTAAATGGTCAGGAGGCATTAAATTTGGCACGAGCGAGGGGTGATGGCATTGGATCATATGGATTTCCCCAAGGTGATTTTAATCGGACACAGCACCAGCAGCAATTACTTGTGGCACTTAAAAATAAAGCTTCAAGTGCCAGCGTGATTAGCAATCCGCTCAAGGTAGCAGAGCTTTCAGATTCAATAGGCGACAATCTAAAAACAGATATGTCTCTTGGCGTTATGGCAACTCTCTATCGAGATAGTAAGTCTATACAAAGCCAAAACATTAAGTCTGTAACACTTAATAACATCAATGGGCAGGATTTACTGACATCATACTATACTCCCGATGGTGAAGATGCTTTGATTCCGGCTGCAGGATATGCCAATTACAGCCAAATTCAGTCGGTAATACAATCTTTGCTTAGTAATTAAGCGCTCAGAAGGTGTAAATTCTACTGCCGCTAGTACTATAGAACTGCCAAATAGGGATGTATTCAAAAAAATGGTATATTTTTTTGGATTATAGCATAAAAGGTATTGTTATATAATTCAAAATGTGTTATTGTAGAAACCATGTTAATTAGGGATATTACAACAGATTTGACAGATAGTTCGGCCAAGATCGTGTCTAGGTCAAAGTCAAAGGATGATCCGCTTAATACAGGCGACCTTTCTTTCCTTAACGTTATCCCCATTAAAAAAGAAACTCGAAGTACAAAATTACAAGATCTTGATGTAATTGTTGTTGGCGCTGGCCCTGCTGGGCTGACATTCGCGCGCGCTGCATGTGCGCAAGGGGCTCATGTGATCGTACTTGAACAAGCAGGAGATCCGAGAACCGAAGATCCAGGTTATACCGATCGGTCGTTTAATATTACTCTTGATAATGTAGGAAGATACATTTTGGGCGATAGTAGTATTTGGGAAGCTGGTACGGACATAATTGGCCGTGCGGTACATAATTATAAAGGTACAGGGAAACCGTATCATTCGACGTACGGTACGGTGCCTGAAGCTGCGCTTGTTAGTATTCCTCGCCCTATTTTGAGACAAAAAATGGTCGACTTAGCAGTTGCTGAAGGTGCAGAAATTCTTTTTCACGCAAAGGTTACTGAGGTTGACCCTGACAACGCCATTGTATGGTATACGGACCCTTCCCTAACGGCCCATAAAATTACGGCAGATCTTGTGGTCATGGGTGATGGATTGCACAGTATGAGCGATAAACTTCCAATCAAAAATCGCCTTGCTGATTATTATTTAAAACCTGAATCTCGTAGTTGCGTCTCGGGCATGATATATCCGGAAAACAAGCATGGTTTGTCACTTAACCATATACACTTCTGGCATGTTCTAGAAGCTGAGGCATGTGCTATTGGCATACCAAATAGCGATGGGAGCATTGCGGTTCTTCTTATTTCTAGCTATGACGACATTGGTCAGGAAGAACATCCGTTTGCAACTCCAGAGCTTGCGGCTGTGAGACTTGCACGTGATTTTCCTGAAATCTTAAAATACAATCCACAGATGATTCATTTTCTTCCCGAGAGACGTCGTTACAAGTTTCACTACAAGGCAGCATCATCCTATAGAGTTGGTGAACGAGCGGTACTTAGTGGGGATGCTGGCTGTGTAGTTCCTCCTTGGGCAGGTTTCGGTGCTAACTCAGCTATGTTTAGCTCGGCAACGCTGGTTTATCATTTACTGCAGCATCCAGATGATCTCGAGAGCGCACTTGCCGCTTACAGTGCTCAGCAAACCATATTTGCACGAAGCACCTTAGATTTTGTAAAGCAATTAGGTGACTTCCTGAATGGCCCTGTTACTCAGGAAGCCGATAAGCATGGTGACCCAGAGCTTCCTCTAATCATAAAAAAAGCTCAGGAAGACGCCGAAGAAGTACTCTCAAATAATCAGATAGCTATTGCCTAGTATTCTGTTAGTTAGTCGACGATACTCGCGTTTTGTAAAACCATATCTTGATCGTGTCTAAAAACAATAGATAAAACACAGTCATGCCCAAAATCAAGCAAATTAGACCGGGAGATAGCGCTCTGAATGAGAAAAGCTCTTGCGTCGGTTTGATATAGATTATGACGGTCGATATAACAACTACGATCGCAAATGATAAACAGAGAGGTACTGATAGTTTAGGTGCTCTCCAAAAATGGTCCTTATTCCGCACGCAGAAAATAACTGCAAATCCGAGCAGTGTTAGATAGAGATATAAGCTAGTACGTGATACTGCGAGCGGCTGATCTTTGATCAGGGCAAAAAAGATAAGCTCAAAAAGTGCCGTAAAAGATCCGAGTATCATCGATACATACATCAGTGACTTAATATCGTAATGACTAGGGTGTTTAAGTTCCAAAAGTTCTACATTATCGGTAGATATAGCTACGAGCGGCACGTCACCAAGTAGGTTAGTGAGTAGCAGTTGGATAGTCAATAGAGGTAAGCTTGCCGATAATAGATATAACGCTCCTAGGGCAAAAAAGTTACCGAAATTACCAATCATTGTATAGCGAATATATTTGTTGATATTTGAAAATATTCCTCGTCCATATTCTATGCCTTGTATGATTACGGCAATATCATTTCGCAAAAGTAAAATATCGGCACTATCTTGGGCTACATCAGTGGCATTATTTACTGCTATTGCGACATCAGCAAGCTTGAGTGCTGGAGCATCATTTATTCCATCTCCTTGGTAGCCGACGACATTATCGTGAAGCTTAAGAAGTTTAATAATTCGATATTTTTGCTCAGGATTTAAGCGCGCAAAAGCATTGTTTGTTTTTAAAACCTCGCTTAACTTTGTATCCGACATTTTATCAATCTCATCACCGGTATATACAAATTGTTTATCGGTCATTAGTCCGACTTCACTTGCCACATATTGGGTAACTTCCCGACTATCACCAGATAGTATTTTAATCGTAACACCGAGACTTTTAGCAAGTCGGACAGTGCGGTTGGCGGATGGACGAAGAGGATCTTCGAGCGCCACAAAACCGACAAACTGCAAGTTTTCCTCATGCTTCAGTATGTCGAAGTCTTCATTGGTCGTATATGTCACTTCTCGGTAAGCGATTCCAAGGTGCCGCAAACCTATGCGTCCGTCTTCTTTTATAACAGCCAAATACTCTTCGGCTTTAGGGTCCCGTGTGAGTTTTAGCAGTGTCTCTACGGAGCCTACTTCCACAAGGTATGTTTTTTGGCCATCTTTATAGACGACTCTTCGTCGTCGCGCTGCAGGATCAAATGGCGCGTCTGCGAGCCTGACATAATTATGGGTTTGGGCTTGTATTGCTTCGGGTACAAATTTTAAAAAAGCTCGATCGAATGAGCTTTGTGACTTTTTACGTTTTTCATCAACAAGTTCAAGGCTTGCTATCGCTAGTTTCTGAAAGAGCTCAGGATCGTCAGCGATTAACTTCTTCACTGTCTGATCGTTCATAGTAAGGGTACCTGTTTTGTCACTACAAAGAATCGATATGTTGCCCAAGTCTTCTACGGCAGATAGGGTTTTAGCGATCACGTGACGCTTCGCGAGTTTAAGCGCTCCATTCGATAGCGTTACGGTTGCAATAACCGGCATAGCTTCGGGAACGACTGCGATTGAAAGTGCAATAATAAACAGCAGTAATGCGGATATGTGTGAGACATCGTGGGTTAGGACTAATTTAAAGATGAAAAGTATCAAAAGCGTTACTAAAGTTAGTTTTACGAGAAAGGTACTAAATGAGGAAAGTGATTGTTCATACTGTGTAACTCTTTTTGTTGCGGTTGAAAGGTGTGCAATTTTGCCAAGTTCTGTATCGGCAGCAGTTGCATATATAAAGCCCTCTGCTTCTCCCTTTTCGATTGTACTACCAGCAAAAACTAACGATTCATTACCAGACGTCGTTTTGCTTACGGGAAGTGATTCCCCAGTCAGTTGTGACTCATTCACAGAAAGATTATTAACACGGTACAGCTTAATATCTGCGGGGACAATATCACCTTCTCTGAGTATCACTAAATCCCCGACTACGAGCTGGTTCTCATTAATTAAATTTTGTTTGCCATCTCTTTTTACTAGTATCTCTTTACTAACTAATTTCTGAAGACTTTCAATTGCATTTTTTGATTTAAGTTCTTGATAAAAACCGAGGCCCGTATTAATAAGTAAAATGAAAGTTATCACTGCACCGTCACTAATATCTTTCAAAATAAATGATAAGACACCGGCTAATATTAAAAGATAGATTAAAGGACTTTTGAACTGTTTTATAAGTAGATCGACAGTCTTTGTTTTACTTTCATTACGTAATATATTTGGGCCGAATCGGTCAAGTCTGTGCTGAGCTTCGTTACTAGCAAGACCGTCAACGGAGGTTTGTAATGCATCTACGACTTGATTTTCGTCAAGTTTAAGAACGTCATCTTTATGCATAGTAATAGATTGCAAAAGTCATTATTTTAGAGATGAGAAATAAATTATTTTTGCAGTGTGACTTCATAGATCGCCGCGACATACATACTTTCTGACCAGCCCAATGGTGTGTTTTCATTAGCTCGGTTTGAATGCGAAAAATATAACTCAGGAATTTTGCCGTCTATAGTCACTGTTGCGGTAGCTTTATTCAGGTATTCTTTTGCTTTTATATGATCGCCCAATTTTTCATATGCTATAGCAAGCCAAGATAAGCCGAAACACCACTCGGCTTCTTCTGAGTAGCCGTCACTATTTTTATTGTAGTAATGATCAAATTTGTAGCGCATCACCCCCTTGTCTTTTGTAAGATGATAGACAAGATTATCGACAATTAATTGTGCCATCTCGTGGTCGACAATGTTGTATGGATAAATTAAAGACAATAATGCTAGGTCAGTAAACTTTGACTCGGACTCCCTGGGCAATAGTGCGTGTAGGGCTGCTTCGCCACGAGCAATTGCATCTGGATCAACATCCATACCACCCACGTCTTGCCATTTTTTCAAGCCTGCTACGACTGCACCAATCGAGCTTGCATGAACTTCTTCATTTTCTTCCCACATGCCTGAATCCGTGTCATGCCAGTACTCAACATTACAGATGTAATATATAAGTGTCTGGACAGTTCGTCGGTCTTTTTGATTTCGTAAGACACTTTTACCCTTAGCTTCGAAATCGGCTAGCTTAAATAAAACGGCCCCAACGGCATCATGTTGCTTATTGCCCCAAGATTCCCAAAATTCTTCAAGTGTATCAGGATTATAACGTGCGTGGATAAATTGCCATGTTTCGAAGGGCTTGTTTGTGGTGGCCCAATTTATTTTATCGATATGTTTGTCAAATATATCTAGGAGTGTGTGATAATCTTTTTCGACTACTTTCCAATCATCTGCATATTCAAAGGCCAATGCCTCGTAGACATTGTCTCGTAACCAGGCTTTGTCATAACCTGTTTCTACATTTTTGGAAGATGCGAGAAAAAGACCGCGTGGAGTTATTAATTTTCTTAGATTATCGAGGTGTCGTTTAACTGTTTCTTCTTGGTTCATAGATTAATTTCCATTCTTATGACTGTGGTGATAATCATCATGAATATCATGTTCGTATTGAAAACCGAGTATAAAATTCAGTATTTTTTCCGTTCCGAACCCATTGTGTAATTCAGCGCGTATGACTGCAGCTTCCGCTTCTGTGTGGAAAAGCTGTGCGGCTACTTCGAGATGTTCTTCAATAATCTCATCATCAATTTCTTTTGCTCGTTTCAATAAAGCATTACTGGCTTGTTGAGCCTCGGCTATTGGCTTTGTACATGTGGCGCAAACGTCGTACTCGCCAATACTGAGCGTATGACCTCCATAGTCGAATGAACTAGCTGGTGGTAGACTTTCAAGAACTGTTTTTATGATAGACAACGCTTGGGTAGCGGCAAGCTCTACGTTTGGGTCGTCAGAGTGTTTTTTTATCATTTTTGCCCTGTTAGTTTTTTATATGCAACGTCAATATTGTACCATTAAAGCTCAAGCTTTTGCGAAATTATATGATCTAAAAGATTAATCTTTAGTGATCAACATTATCAGTGATTGAATTATCATACAAGACTACTGTCTTTTGCATGAAGTGGTGTTCCCGATGTAATTTGCGAATCATGTTCGAGTACTTTTTCTATGGCTTCATATATAGATTGCGAGAGCACACGTATTAAAGATATGTTCGCGTCGTTCAAGTCATCAGAGTTGTCAATAAAACCGAGTATGTTATCTGCAATTTGTAGTTCCGTTCTTAAACTTAAAACTCGTTCACGTAAACTATAGTTCATAGCATATTCATAGAGAACAAGGGTTTGCTCTAGTTCGGCACGTGCAGCTACCAGGCGCTCTAAATATTTAGAAAATCTTGAGGATTCTAAGGGGGTCTTAGGATTTGTAAGTTGATATGAGTTCAAATAGCTGTTAACTTCTTGCTCTGCTTTATCGAGATACTCTCTTGCCTCTTGTCGATTACTAATATTTTCTCTTTCTATAATACGATTTCGTTGTAGGCCGAATAGCCTTGCCATGCGCCACTTAACACGAAAACAAGTTGCTCGAATTTCATCTTCTGCAAGGCCAGCGGCATTTTTAGTTTTATTTACCTGTTCTTTCAAGCCTAAGTAATCAATAATTAGAGCAGTAAAAACGACTGTCGTAGCAGACGCAGCTAGGTCGATAAATAAATCTCCTGAAATGCTTGAATAGCCTGTCTTTCGCGCTATCATTAATGAAACAATAAAGCTCAGTGTCCCAATAACCAAAATACCTACTCGTTGCCGAGTGATAAAATCTTTAAATTTAATAGGATCTCCTTTATGTATTAATCTCCTTAATAATTTTACAGGACTTTCAGGCGTGTTAGCTGAGCAGGAATAGTATAAAGATTATATTTTTAGGATATGATCTTCGTGCAAGAGATTTACTCGATTGATCTCAAGAATTGTCAGACGGGGTTGACGGATAATTTTTTCATTTTTGAAAAGCTTCATAATCATTGCGCCACTTTCTCTTGTCATCCCTGTCATATCTGCGAGTAGTTGCTGGTTGACAGAAAATGTCACTCTCCACCATCCGTTTCTGCGTTCAACAGCGTGATGCATAACTAGAAACTTTAACGCTGCGATAAACTTATCGCGTGTATTCGTCTTACTCATACTACTAAGACGCACCATGAGTTCATTCGCCTCAACTGAAAACCATTTTAGTAAGGTTAAAGTTAGTGGGGCGTTAGTGCCCATAAGAGCCATAAGTCTTTCCGATGGCATGACTGACACATCACAATCCGTGAGTGCAGAATAGTTCCACTGCGTAATCGTAGCATCACCCGAGAAAAATACGAATGGTAAAATTGCGGGCGGTTTCAATAAGTGAAGAATTTTATCTATGCCGTTATTGTCTGTGTCAAAGATTTTTATCAATCCCCTTCTGAGATATACGACGTCGAGTACTGGATCATTTTGAAATAGTATGGCCTGTCCTTTAGGGTAGCGTCTGGTAATTTCACTTCCAAAGACAGTATCGAGGTGATCGGGTAAGGAGTGCATTACTTCTATTGTATAATTTTTTGTACTTCATCAATGCCAGATAATTCACAGTATATGTATAAAAAACGTCACTGCGCTTATGACGGGCCAGCGTTACTATAGAGATCTAACGTAGAAAGGAGATTATTTATGGATATTTCAGGGAAGTACGTGGCAATATTAGTGGATAATTATTTTGAACAAGCAGAGTTTGAAGAGCCTATAAGCGCCCTTAAAGATGCCGGCGCTGAAGTAACTATCATTGCATCTAAACAACTTGAACTACAAGGCATGAATCATGTTAAGTTAGCTGACTCATTTAAGGCTGATCTTTTACTAGATCAAGTTTCAAGCGAGGATTATGATGCGATCGTGTTGCCTGGAGGTGCGCTCAATGCTGACAGCTTACGTGTCAATGAAGCTGCACAACGTCTTGTTTTAGAGTTTTTCGAAGATAATAAACCTATGGCTGCCATTTGTCATGCTCCGTGGTTACTCGTATCGGCAGACCTAGTAGAGGGTAAAAGATTAACTAGCTATTATACAATTAAGGATGACGTAGTCAATGCGGGCGGTGACTGGGTCGATAAAGAAGTGGTGGTCGATGGAAACCTCATCACAAGCCGTGACCCAGATGACTTGCCTGCTTTTAATAAGGCTATCATTAAAATGCTTAGTCAACGCGAACCAGGTGAATTACAGACGGGAAACGACACAATTGCTGGAAGGACTGAATTTCAAACTGAGGAAGATTCGAGACTACGATCGATGGGATACGATAAAATACGAGATCAAATAAATGACGAAGACGAGATAGAAATTTTATCTGGTGATGACGAAACGGATCCTGATGAATTACGTCTGAGTAATATCGAACCAGAGGAACGAGTTGGCTCTAACCGTTAGTAAAATATCTGACACATAAAATGTGAACGTTATCTTAGCTACTGTGCGATTATTGTTACTGCCTCGTTACGGCATAATCTATAGAATTGCATATGTTACAGGAATGTAAGTTCATGAAAGGAGAGCGCATGAAAGGTAAGCACGTAGCACAGAGACAAATTGTTACTCCAAAGAGTTTGTATGGCTGAATTGGTTGAATTTTACGAAAGAAGTTAGAAAATGATAAATTTTCCGTACTGTACTGAACAATTAATAGTATTTGAAAACCGATGTAAATCTGAAAGGAGAATATATGAATTTGATCGTAGTGTTAGTCCTAGGGGCAATTATAGGTTGGTTAGGTGCCCATATAATGGGAAGGGACGAAGGGATTATTCCTAGTGTATTAATAGGAATCGTAGGAGCGATTATTGGTAGTGCGTTAGCAAGGTTAGTCGGAAGTGGTAGCCAGAGCTACTTCATGTTCTCCTGGTCTGGTGTGGTATGGTCGTTAATTGGCGCAGTCATATTCTCTGCGCTCTTAAATGCATTTCAACACCGTTCGCACCATAGTGCTTTGTAAAAATATATAAATTCGCGGAATTAAGGCATGTTTTAGGACCGTATGAGTCGGGCATTAGAAATTAGTCTGTTTACTATTTGTCTTCGAACGGCTTTTTCTAAGCTCGACCTCTACGGCTTACAGGGGAACATTTAACTATGTTTAATAATTATGGAAAACGACGTACTTCTGCAGGCAAAAGCTAAAGAGATCAAAGATACATTACGCTCAGGCGTGAAGTCGATACCACTTGACAAGCCAAGAGCTACACCGGAAAATCAAACGATAGCGAGCTCATCAAAAGTTGATGGGACTACAGATTCCGATTCTAGTGAGCAAGAAACAACAACAGATTCCGGCTCCGCTCCAGCGAGCAATAATGCAACGGATGTTACATATAGCTCAGGTCAAAGTTTACCGTTTATAGGTGGTTATAAGTTATCTGATATACTCGAAGCTCCGTTTAAGCCCCCGAAGCCTGTTGCTACAGAAGATATTAGTGAAACATCTGATCGAAAAGTTATCCTTCTTGTTGCTATCGGTACTGTTTTGGTAATCCTAAGCATCGGCTGTATACTTGTGGATCAAGTTAAACTGGGTGTAGCCTTTCTCATTTTAGGAACTATCGTAGTAGTGACAGCGGTGTTCGCGCCTATACCGTAATTTTTAATTGTCGTATTTGTTTGGTACCGATTCTGTCCCCTGTTTTAAGACCTGAGCCATCCATATAAGCTCTGTCCAAGACGATTTAACGCGCTCTACGTATTTTTGGTCTAATATATTTCCTTGATCATCGAACAAGTCTTGTAACCGAGGAAAATGTACATCTGTAAAAGTTGAGACCATACCCATTTCTCGCGTAGTAAGTACGAGTGCCTCTATTGCGCGGACACCGCCCCAGGGGCCACTTGAAGCTCCTGCAAATGAGACAGCCTTATGTATATAGTTTTCGAGCTCACTATCTAGCATGCGCTTTAGACTACCTGGAAAACTATGGTTATATTCCGGGGAAACAATAAAAAATCCATCTGCCTTTTTGGTAAGTGCGCTATATCTAGGATCTTTTGCCTCGCTATCGTTTCCATCACCTGGAAAATTAAAATCTAAGGGGTCAATAAGCACAGATTCAATTTCATCAAATGAATCGCCTATATTTTTAATGAACTTGGCTGCATAAATGCTTTTGCGTTGTGTTCGCGTGGTACCAATAAGTACAGGAATAAATAGCTTTTGCATGGCTCTTAAGTACGGTGTTCGTCAGTAGTGGTCACTTTTTTACGATGTTGAGCCATGATTGTCGCACTAGACAAGATAGTTGCATTCGGGAGGTACACTATATTGCCCTCTTCGTCTTTGAGTCGAGTATGGGTAAGGCCAATGTACATTACTTTGCCGGTATACTGGCCTCCGAGAGAGCCAGACGTTAATGTTATATTTTCACCAACGGAAAAAGGATGTGAAATGACAAGAACGATACTTGCAAAGAAATTTGCTAGAGCCTGCTGAGCTGCAACACCGAGAATAATCCCGAGTACGGCTCCGCCTAGCAGCAGTCTTTCAACTGAAATGCCGAGTAATTCGAGGCTGCTTAAAAGAATGGTAATATATCCAACTAGCCGAAGAATAAATGGGATTGAAGCCGCGCGTCCTGAAGATAGATCGTAAAATGTGATAATTTCGCGTACTGCATTACAAAGAACATTAAGAAATGCGACTGCGAAGATTACGAAAATTAAAACGCCTGATAATGCGATAAGTTTATGGTCAAAATCACCTTGGCGTACATTACCGTATACCCCACTTAGCGCAGCCCCGCCTACCAAAAGTATGCCACAAGGTATTAGGCGGGCATTTGCGTGACGCCAAGTGTGTTTATGCATATATGAGTATTACGTTCATTAGGATAATTACATGGTAGCATTTCAGTAAGTATGCGCAAGCAACATTACGATTCGTCAGCGCTGTATAAAAATGAAATTGTATTTATAATGATACGGAGCTTAATACACAAAAAGTAAGTATATTCCGGAGGTAGATTTTTGGCTTCTACATTAAATCATGCCGAAATGTCTCAAAACGTTTCAGTTCAACCTGTTAGACGTGGCTTAATACTTGCAATTTGCTGCACGAGCATTTTTATTGTGGGTATGGATGCGAGCGTACTCAATGTCGCACTTCCTTCAATACAGCACGAGCTCAAGGCTTCAATCTCCGGAGCTCAATGGACACTTGATGCATATACACTGGTTCTCTCTTGTTTATTGATGGTTTCAGCATCGACTGCTGATCGTATTGGACGTCGGAAAGTATTTCAAATTGGACTTAGTGTATTTTCTCTAGGCTCCCTACTCTGCAGCCTAGCTCCGAATCTGTCGTTTTTAATATTTTTTCGGATGTTTCAAGCAGTTGGAGGTAGCATGTTGAACCCAGTTGCACTTTCAATTATAACCAACACTTTTATTGATCCCAAAATGAGAGCTCGGGCAATCGGTATTTGGGGCGGTGTGATTGGAATTAGCATTGCGGTAGGGCCTTTGCTCGGAGGAGCTCTGGTAGAGTCGATCGGATGGCGGGCTATCTTTTGGATAAATGTTCCGATTGGCCTCGTTGCATTTTTACTTGCTCGTAAATTTGTGCCTGAATCAAAAGCTGCCAAACCTCGACATATTGATCCTATAGGTCAGGTGCTTATAATCAGTACTTTAGGCTTGCTCATTTATGGCATAATTGAAGCCCCGACCCATGGGTGGTTATCTTTTCATATATTGTCCTGTTTGGTTGGCTCAGCAATAAGTCTTTTTGGTTTGATTTTGTACGAATTACAGCATAGACAACCGTTGCTTGATATGCGATTTTTCCGATCAGCACCATTTAGCGGTGCTACTGCTATTGCGGTCTGTACATTTATTGCTCAAGGCGGCTTCTTATTGCTTAACACATTTTACCTCCAAGATATTCGACATTTTTCACCTCTTCAGGCCGGACTTGCAATTTTACCTATGCCAGCAATGATGGCGATTATAGGTCCTCTTTCGGGAAGAATTGTTGGTAAATTTGGTCCAAGGCCCTCGTTATTACTTGGTGGAACGAGTATTATCTGTGCCGGTTTGGTCGCGGCCTTACTGCATAAAAATGCCACAGGCATATTGCTCTATTGTATATATGCATTAATTGGCATCGGCATCGGTTTTATTAACACGGCCATAAGTAATACAGCTCTATCGGGTATGCCGCGTGATCAAGCTGGCGTAGCTGCTGGTATCACATCGACAATGAGACAATTAGGTCAAACGCTTGGGGTGGCTATTATCGGAACGGTAATCGCATCACACGTAACCAGCTTAAGGGCTGGTAGCGGATTTAATGCGGCATATCGAGTGAGCTGGGATCTTGTTGCAGCATCGGGGTTTATTATTTTAGTTCTCGGAGTCTTGACGACAGGAACCTGGGCAAAAAATACAGCACGTAGAAATGCGGAACGTATGATCAAATCTACCATTCAATAATGCATGTAAACATACGAGATTTAGTCGGTGGTACGTATAGTCGTGTGAACGGCATTCAAGAAAATAGGAGCCTCAGTTTCAGCAAGTGAGTCCGCACTATCAAGACTGTTGTGAGCGCAACCTTTTTGTTGATACGCAGCCGATATATAAAATGAATTAAATTGTTTTATGAGAATGCCATAATTTTGAACCGCATTCGGATTATTAACAGGATAGGTACCATTCATCTTTACTAGCGCTCCGAGCGGTGCTGATTGAGCATTACATCCACTATCAATTTGAGCAAGTGAGCTGGTCGAGAAATAGGCAGCAGGATTTGGTTTGCTATTCTCTCCAGGGAGGTCTTTGGTTATATATACCAGATTTTGAAAAGTGCTTGGCAGATAAAATGATATGGAAAGCTGCGGTATTATAACGTAGATCTGGTTATTGGTAACTTTAGATTTTGGTATTGTGTATACTTTGTTTGGATTAGTTTTCGTTGTGGTCAGCCGTTCAGTAGATAGTGCTTTTAATGCGGTGTGCTGGAGTATAGACCAGTGGTTTACGAAGCCTAAACCGAGCAGAATAAGAATCGCGAGGATTAAAATTGCTAATTCTTTTCGCGTTAGTTTTCGAGAGTCGCTTGTATTGGATATCGGTAATTTAGGATCTTGTTTGATATAGATATTTTAACAAAATATACGAGTACTTTCCTAGGCATTAAATCATAACAAATAAGAACCTATGTTTGACTTTAATTTATTAGCAGCTAAACTATTTAGTATCTAATATGAATCGAGAAGCTTTACTCAACCGGCTTGAAGATAGTATGTTTGCGATTAGTAAAGGCATGCACGACGATACCTTACACTATTCTGGCTGCTCGCCTGCTCAAAATCATGCGTTGATTGTTGTTGGCATGCAGACTGGTGACGTGGGAATCAAGCAACTTGCAAGGATTCTCTGTGTCACGTCCGGTGCCGCCACGCAGCACGTAGATGCGTTGGAAAAAGCAGGTTTACTGATTCGAGAAATGAATCTTCAGAATCGTCGTGAGGTTATATTAAAAATGACCGAAAAAGGGTGGGATATTTATAGAGAATTAAGACATGCAAAAACAAAGATTCTTAACGAGATATTTACTGAGCTAAGTGATCTGGAATTGGACACTCTTGTTCAACTTGTCGAAAAAGTAAGCCAAAAATACGTAACAGTTCGAAAGGAAAAATATGGAGAAATTTAGCCGATTAATCGTTAAAAGAAGAAAGCGGGTTATTGCAATATGGATAGTTGCTGCAATCGTCATTGTTTCTCTCTCGCCGAGTTTAAGCAGTGTCGAAAGTAATAATCAGAGTAGTTTTCTTCCTAAAGGCTACGAATCGGTCGAAGCAATTAATATTGCGAAAAAGGTATCACCAAATAGCCAAGATGCCATCGATTCAGCTGTATTTACGAATACATCTGGCACGGTACTTACAAAAGCCGATTCTCAACTTATAAGCAAAGTTGTTGATACCATATCAGCTGAACACCTATCCCACATACTTTCAGTTACAACGAGTAGCCGACAACTTGCTCCAAATCGAAAAGTACAGCTTGCACAAATAACATATTCTGGCAATGCTCAGGACACGGCTACTATTGATGCCGTTAAGACTGTACGCGATAGCTTCAGTGAACAGACAGATGGAACCAACCTTAAAGTTGCAGTCACGGGAGAAGAAGCAATTAGTTATGATACTCAAGGGGAATCAGAAAAGGCGCTAAAAATCGTCGGTATCGGAACATTACTCCTAGTATTAATATTGCCGGCCCTAATTTTTCGAAGTCCTTTTGCAGGGCTCTTGCCAATTGTATCCGTTGGAGTCGTTAGCTTAATAGCTAACGCATTAATTGCAGACGCTGCTAAAACCTTTAATTTTGTCGTCAGTCAGCAGTTAAGTGTTATATTTACCGTTGTCTTATTCGGTATCGGTACTGATTATATACTTTTCCTACTCTTTCGGTACCGCGAGCGTTTGCGAAGCGGTGATCACAGCCGTGAAGCTGTGACGTTTGCACTAAGTCGCGCAGGACTTGCAATTTTATCTGCTGCCCTTGTTGTCCTGACTTCATTCTCTGCACTGTTCTTTGCTAAGTTCGGTATTTTTTCGTCTATGGCGCCAAGTTTGGTCATTTGTGTTTTTGTAATGATGTTGGCTGCCTTAACGCTTATTCCGGCACTAGTTGCCGTCGTACAAGAAAAAGTATTCTGGCCCAGTAAAGCATGGAAGAGTAAGTCTCTTAATCCTACATTTTCGAAAAAAATTGGTGGCATGATTGCTCGTCATCCTGCCAGGATGGTCGGTGCTGTTTTAGTATTGTTGATAGCTTTAGGGGTTTCTGCTCTTGGATATAAACCTGATTTTAGCTCATTTTCTCAACCTCCAAAGAATACCGAATCAGCAACAGGCTACAACGAACTTGTTAGTGCATTTCCAGCAGGTGTTCTTGAACCCACGCAAATTTATATAACAAGTACAAGCAAGCTTAACCGGAAGGAAATTACACCTTTGCGACAACGACTTGTACATACGACCGGAATCGCTAGTGTGCAACCGGTCGTTATTGCTCCAGGTGGCAAGATTGCTATCGTATCAGTAATTCTGGCTAGTGACCCATCGAGTGCTTTAGCAATAAGTAATGTCGCAGGGCCGATACATGAGGCAGCACATTCGGTTCCAATTCCAAATGCACGGGTCTATGTTGGTGGTAGTACGGCAGTCTTGGCGGATATAAAGGCTGTCACAAATCGTGATCTTAAGGTTATATTCCCTATTGCAGGGGTATTTATCTTTATAATTTTGGCACTCCTTCTTAGAAGTTTAGTAGCACCTGTCTTCTTGTTACTTTGTGTAGGCCTTGGATATATTGCAACACTTGGAGCAACTACCTTAATCTTTTTACGCATCGGAAATGCTCCAGGACTGATATTTTTCATTCCATTATTTATGTATATTTTCGTTGTCGCGATCGGAACTGACTATAATATTCTAACTATTACTCGTTTAAGAGAAGAGATTCAAGAGGGACATTCGCCGCGCAAAGCAGCTGACCTTGCAGTAGAACATAGCAGTGCTACGGTTGCATCCGCGGGACTTATTCTTGCAGCGACGTTTGGTTCATTGCTTCTTGCAGGCATAAGCTTTCTTTCACAAATGGGGAGCGCAATAGCAATCGGGGTTATCCTTGCAGCGTTTGTAATTGCTCCGTTCCTTATTCCAAGTTTGTCAGCTCTCATTGGATACGCAATATGGTGGCCCGGGCATCGCCCGAAACGGAACCATATTGAACCGCCTCATCATCCCGATAATCCCTTGCCTCCCCGGCAACCTATTCACGCTCATCATGTAAGCGCTCCGCCTAAGATTAGACAACCGATTAATTAGCGAAACGAATTGTTAATATTTAACAAATATTTTTAAGGAGAACATACATGGAACAAGCTTATGATTTTAATCTAGCCGACCAGAATGGCATTTTTCATACACTTAATGAGTATAAGGGAAAATGGCTAGTACTTTATTTTTATCCTAAAGATGATACAGCTGGATGCACAACGGAGGCGTGTAATTTTAGAGATGCTCGAGAAGTTATTACTGAACTAGGTGGGGCGGAAGTAGTGGGCGTAAGTCAGGATTCAGTTGATTCGCACAAGTCTTTCGTTGATAAATACCAGCTTAACTTCACGCTCCTGAGCGACCCCGAACATGCTGTAATTGAGGCATATGATTCGTGGAAATCGAAGAATTATAACGGTAAGGAGTTTATGGGTGTTGAACGAAATACGTTTATAATTGATCCTGAAAGTCATATCGTGAAAAAATATATACATGCCGATCCGCAAACGCATGCTAGTGATATTATAAAAGATTTGAAGACCCTCCAGGATAAGATCTAAGCTCATCCGCAGAAATCTAATTGGTTAATTTTAAGAAGTTTATTTTCGCGATAATAAGCTATCAACATACTCGACAAGGTTATTAGGAGACATACTCGATTTAAGCACATGCTGGTCAACTCCAAGCTCAATCACCTGGTTGATCGTGTCTGAGTCGGACAAATTACTATAGACTATAACTTTTACTTTTGGATGGCGGACTGCCATGTTAGCTTCAATTAAAAAATCCTTGCCGCCCATGACTGGCATCAGTAAATCTAAGAGAATTAAATCAGGCTCGATATGATTTAAAAGTTGGAGAGCGCTCAGCCCATTTGCTGCAGTCTCAACCCGATAACCTTTGCTTGTAAGAATAATTTTATAGGCATCTCTTAGGATCGTTTCATCTTCGACTACAAATATTGTTTTTAACGTATTCATGCTGGTAAACAAATCGTAAAGATTGATCCGTGATTTGGTGAAGATTTTATAATTATCTCACCGTCATGCATTTTAATTATTCGCTTCACCCAGTATAACCCAAGTCCACTTCCACTTACGGTATCAGATAATGCATTGTCTATCCGTGTAAATTTATCAAAAATATGTCCCTTATCAGCTTCGGCTATACCTACTCCCTGATCTTTAATGTCTATGCACACAAGCCCATCTTTTCGATATACCATAACAGAAATTATGCTACCTTTCGGAGAGTATTTGCTTGCGTTTTCTACGATATTAGAGATTGCTAAACTTAGTTCATCTCTATCGACATTGCTAATTAAATCCCTATCGGAATCAAAATGAATTTTTTGTTCGCGACTATTAAAAATCGGGGAATATTCCTCAATGACTTTGTCGATAATACTTGCGATATTTTCTGGTGCTTTGCTCAACTCATACATACCTGAGTCTATTTGCGCAGTTTTCAGTATGTCGTTAATTATTGTGAGTTGTCTTTCATTACTATCATAGGCGGTCTTGATGAAAAGCCTATTCTTTTCGGAAAGTTCTCCTGCATAGCCTTCAAGCAGCATTCCAAGATATTGCTTAACACCGGTTGCTGGGGTGCGTAACTGGTGAGAAGCGAGCGAAATAAACTCATCCTTTGCATCTTCAGCTTTCTTTCGTTCTGTGACGTCTGTAATGACCATGTACATGTAAGCAGTTGAGTCCTCATGTGGTAATTTAGTGGCTGAGATCATAACGGCCATAAATGGCGATCGATCAATTTGCAGCGTTAACTCTTGATCACGCAGGCTTGGTTTATTAATGAGATTCATAAGTTGCGGGCGATTACTTGCAATTATGTAATCTTGGATTTGTGTCCCAATAATCTGTTCGAGCGGAACGCCTATCATGTTACCAAATTGCCGATTACTGTAAAGTATAGTACCGTCTTCGCTGATTGTTATCGCCCCTTGATTCATTGACTCAATAAGCATTCGATAGGTATAATCCGCCGATTTAAGTGTAAAGATTTGCTGCTGATTTTTTCCCTCTACCACGATGGCATCAATAGCGCCTGAACGAATTGCTTCGAGTGTGTCTTCGGCTTCTCGAAGTCGAGCCTGAAGTTCAGCTATATCTTCCTCGGTCATGGTGTGAGATTTATGAACCATCGCTTAATCTGTAAAACCTTTAAGGTCGAGTCCTGTTAAAACTTTTTCTTCTCGTGACATATCACCAATCAAACGACGCATAGGTTCTGGCTTGCATTTTAGGAGCGTTGGAACGGCAATAATATCATCTTGCTTGGCAAATTCGGGCCTTTGATAGATATCGATAATTTCCAAAGAGTAATCAT
This sequence comes from uncultured bacterium, assembly GCA_963794235.1. GTDB lineage: Bacteria > Patescibacteriota > Saccharimonadia > Saccharimonadales > UBA4665 > CAWCCP01. The sequence continues at coordinate 66,185 of CAWCCP010000011.1, read as the reverse complement.
CTTTAATATGTTCTTCACAAATTGATGTAACGCTTTTTACGGCTCTCGTCGAATGAGGCGTTGCTCCCGACACGTAGAGTTTTAGTATAAATTTCTTAGTGTTTTTCAAGGCTTTAACTCTCTTAAATCTAATCCAACGAGAACTTTTTGCTCATTTGATAAATCACCAATGATTTTTCGAATTGGTTGGGGTACTTTTCTCACGAGTGTTGGAACAGCAATAATTTGATCCCCAGCAGCTAATTGAGGATTTTTAAGGAGATCTATAACTTCAATGGTGTACTGATCTTTAAGGTGTTCTTCACAGTAGCGCTTTAGGTTTCTGAGCGCGAGCATTGATTTAGGTGTTTGACCTGCGACATATAGACGTAATTGGTAGTCTGCTTTATTCATTCGTTCCCCTACTGCGTGATGTTTTTAGGACTGAACGCTCATTTTCAATTGCGACGTTTCGTTCGTTCTCAAGGTATTCTAGTTCTTCAAGCTCCTCAGCCTCGCTGGTTAATTCCTCAGTTAGATTAGCGATCTTTGCCTTTAATATGCGTTGTCTATTTTCAATTTTGTGTCGTTTACTTGCTAAATTGTCGCGCTGCAGGGCTGCATCGGATTCATCCCGGGCAATTTGCACGACTCGAGCAGATCCAGTTAGCGTGCCAGCAGCTCCGATGTATACATCAACTAGTTGTATGCCGTTATCACTAATAATAAATTCTCGGACTTGATTCGAATGGTTTGTCCCCCTCGACTTTAAGACATGTATTACCCTGTTGCGCTCGCCATTGGATTCGATATCACGTAGCAATAACCATGTATCTACAAATGAAGAAACACCATACTCTGTTTGCTCAAGGTTAGCACCGCCTTGCGTAAGTGAAGTAAAAAGTGCGGTGGCTTTTTTCTCCTTAAGCATGTCCATTAATCGGCCGAGCATTGATCGAACTTCAATCACGTTGCCAGTTGTTATTAGATTTGTAATGGGATCAACAATAACTACTTGTGGGTCGAATTGCTCTACATGCTTATAAATTGTAGCGAGTTGCATCTCTAGCCCCAGAGAAGTTGAACGAGATGCTTCAAATCTTAATAGGCCTCTATCAATGTGTTTCTGTAATTCGATACCGATCGATCGAGCGTTTCGTACTATTTGAGCCGGGGATTCTTCAAATGCAATAAATAACACTCGCTCTCCTCGTTTACAGGCTGAATCGGCAAGATATACGGCAACACTTGTTTTACCTGTACCGGCCGTACCGGATAGTAAAATATTCGAGCCTTTATAGAAACCACCACCTGTCATACTATCGAGTTCGGGGATACCTGAGGAGATTCGTTTTGTGGAAACGACTTTGTCGAGCTTAAGCGAGGTGATTGGCATAATTGTAATGCCATCTTCATCTATTAAGAATGGGTATTCATTTGTACCGTGGCTTGAGCCGCGATACTTTACGACTCGTAGTCTTCTTGTAGAATTTTGGTCTTCAACACGATGATCAAGCAGGATTACGCAATCCGAAACATATTCCTCGAGCCCTTGCCTCGTAAGCGTCTTTTCCCCTCGTTCTCCTGTAATTAGCGTTGTTATGCCTTTGGTCTTTAACCACCGAAAGAGTCGACGTAGCTCGGCGCGTAAAATAGTATCATCTTGAAAACCACCAAAAAGCGACTCGATGGTGTCAAGTACCAGGCGGTTTGCTTTGATTGAATCGATGGCATGGCCCATTCGTATAAATAAACCTTCAAGATCATAGGCTCCTGTTTCCTCGATTTCGTGGCGCTCGATTTCAACATGATCAATTGCAAGTTTCTTTTGTTTAATAAGCTTTTCAAGATCATAGCCGAGTGAGGCGACATTTTGTGATAAGTCGAACTTTGACTCTTCAAAAGACATAAATACGCCCGGTTCATTATATTCTGTCACTCCATTAACAAGAAACTCCATCGCGAGCAAAGTCTTGCCACATCCTGCATTACCTGCAACTAACGTTGGCCTGCCTTTGGGAAAACCACCGATAGTAATCTCATCCAACCCAGCAATGCCGGTAGGTGCTTTAGCGAGCGGTTTGAGTTGTTGTTTTTGGTGAACCATTCTTCTCCCCGTCGTATTACGTTAAGTGTTTATGAATTAAAGCTACTACATAATCGAGCTGCTTACAATGAAATATAACCCATCTGATTGAGCGTAAAAAATCATGCTTACAGCATAATAATTAAGAGCATACATTCTTACGCTAGCTTTAATGAAAGTGCATGCATTTACTGAGCTTTTATAACTGGACGATTACCGAGCTCGTTATCAATCCACTGCACCGCATTTTTAATTCCGTTTTTTAGTCGTTTGAAGTTTAGTCGATCTGTCCCTAAAACTGCCACCCCGAGCAATATAATAAGTGGTGCCGTATTCGGATCGGTCGCAAGTCCGGAAAAGTACGCACCAAGACTTTGGCCAATCAACCAGAACAAGAGTGATAGCGCTATACCTATATATATTACGGTTATTTTGTATATGCGTGGTAAGAACACCATTAAACCGATAGCGGCTTGTATCGCAGCGAGCAAGATAATAAACCAGAGCCCGGAACTGTGATGAGTCTGAAGTGCAAATTGTCCCATTTGGCCATTTGACATAGTCATGCCTTTCATCTTGGTATTCATCGCAGCGTTTTTCCCGAAGCCTGCTATGATATTTGACACGTGAATATCTACTGAACTTAGCCATCCAGGAGCGCCATTGCCAGCATTGGCTGCGATCGATGAGGATAGGTCTGAAATCGAATTTTGGCCTGGTAATAACTGGTAGATTGCCCCAACGAACCATAAAACAGCCCAAACTATTGGGAGCCAACTAGCTGGTTTATCTTTGCTATCTGATTCTTTTCTTTCTTTACTTGGCAATACAGCAAGAGCAAGTAGTGCATATATCAATGCCGCGCCCGGCGCGCCCATGAGAACAGAAGTCTGGCCACTTAGCAAGCCTCCCATACCCTCTCCTAAGTACCAGACTGCAAATCCCCAAATAACTGATGTCCGTAACCCAAGTTGTGATGTCTTTTTATGTAAGATAAGTACTCCGAGTGCGAGCTGAACAAGCGCGAATAACATGTCATAGAGAGCGGGGTGTAAAAGCAGCATATGAATTTCGAAATTGATTGGTCCATACACTGGAATCGGTTGACCCTGACCAGCCGGCGCGATCACTTGTGTTGCGAACGCACTGCTAAACATTTGATGTTGAAGTTGTAGCGCTCCATCTAAGAGCCATAATAAGCCTAATGCAATCTGGATGCCTCGTTTTGTTATCTTTAGCTTAGAGATTGAATGCACGTGCATGATTATGTATACCCATTACTATTTATAAGTATACCCGTTCTTTAGGTAATAGTTAACATAATTAACTATAGTGTCCGAATATTTTATCTACTAAACCCACTGTGCATTTTATAAAATAGTAATAAATATTTTACGCTGCTTGTATATAACTCTCTGCTGCGCGTCTCATATATGTGGGAATATTCATGCCTACTTCTGCTAAGCGACGTTGGTGGCTTGCATAAGCGATTTGTATTTTTTCTGCTGGTATACCAGCTTCACGCCAATATGCGGCAGGATCATTAGTGAATTTTTTTATAATTTCGAGGGCTTGGTCATAATCTTTAACACGATGAAATGTATTCGGTACCCAAGCATCTCCAAATGGATGCTCAGCAATATCAATGGTGCCGCCACCGGCTTGTATATTTGTTCGTTGTGCCACTTCGCTAATCATTCGATCAGCATTCCTGTAATAACCATCGGGATCAATTGCTATTTTTGGTGTAGGCAGGCATGAAAGTAATTTATGTGTGCAAACGGAAATAGCCATTTCTTCTAAAGTTCCATAGCCTCCTGCATTAAAAATTGAAATAGTATTGAAGGTATCAAGCATTTGTTGACGGTAAAGCCGATCGCTTGTAGCAAATCTAACGACACCGTCTGGGCGGGTATTCTCTTCCTGACCAATCTTTTCTACAGATATACCCACGCCTAGACTCATAATATTTTTACTGCGTGCTGTTTCATCGGCTACCCTCATGACACCTGGGCCGCTACCGTGAGCAACAGCCAGATTTTGAGCGGGAACAATAGCGGTTAAGCCATCAAAGAATTTGTCGATTTGGGGTTGGAGCGCATCTCCCACCAAGTCTTTATTTCCACCGTACATGGCTACCACTAAATCGAGATCTTCCATCCTATCTTCAAATTCGGGCTTAATCCATAAGCCGCTACGATGCATCTCGCGGTATGCGTCTCCTTCAGGTGACCAACCAACGGATACCCCATTCTCTACTATACCCACTAAAGCACTGTGATCTTCTTTGCTCAGAGCCGTATTACCGAAGTTTCGTACCAGGATTGCCCTAATGTCACCGGAATCCACAATCCCCCGGAAATACTTAACTTCAAGTTGATCCGCTACAAGGATACGTGATCGATCGCCGGCATTTTCGAGAGCAGTCACGAAACCAGTCAGGCTGCTCAATTCTGGTGGAATTGATCTGTTTGCTCCAACGCTTTGTGCGGCCTTACGTATATTCTGGGCATTAAATTTGGATGTAACACCTGCTGGTGCAATTGTTGCACCATGACGAGATAGTACGATACCGGCTACTTCATCGTTTGCCACGAATGAAAGCAATGCCTCCTGAGTTGAGGGGTCTGCGGCCTGCACTACCTCAAGAGCACTAATACCGGTTTTATGTAACCTGCGTCGGGTCTCAGGGCTGCTTCGCCAATCAATGAATGTGCGATGTGGGCCGACTTGCGGTTCACGGTTACGATATAAATCTAACGTAACGGATGTTTCGTCAAAAGTTAGTGGAGGTTTGTCATCTTGCGGGCTAACCAGCTCAACCTGACGGTGTCCTTCATAGCTTCCCAATTGTTCGCCAATGCCCATCAGGCGTCCTCCGTCAATAAAACTGCCACTCGGTACTTGCCGACCCTTACCCCCCTCGGATCGGATGTTCATATGATAAGGGCCAGAGGACAGAATTACTCCTCCTATTAAATATTCGGGTATTGGATCGCCCGGTTCATGATTAATGCTGTCCATAAAGGGTATCAGGCCTGCACGACCATGTCGTAAAGCATCAAAACGATTATCGGAGCCCATAATTGTCGTGTTGATAACAAATTCGACTGGACTTATCCCTATACTTACGGATCCGTCAGGATTAATCCTCCTTTTTTCGGCCGAACTTGCGTTGCCATTAATCGTATCATTAAAACCTACCAATAAACCTCTTGTTGCGTCCATTGCCTCGGCAGCTTCTACTCGTACTAGTTGGCTATAATCGACAAATCTCCCAAAACGAATGCCTTCATCTCGACGCTTGAGTTGCTTACCTTGCCCAGTTTCACACTGTATTGCACCGATGTCATTTGCAATTTGATGACCAAGTGTTGAATGTGATTGTATTGAAATCGGTACATACAGAATACTATCATCGACGATCGGCATTACGTCTGTAGGCTGCGCAATATCGATTCCGGCCTGTGCAAGCACGCTTCTGCCGTAAAGCCTTAATTTTTCATCTCTTGTTAAAACTCTCTGTACAAATTCTTCACCTAAATCAGCTGCGCGAAATGATATTGATAAGTTAGTACTGTGTGGAGTCGCATCTGGATAGTGCGACAACACTCCATCTGGGGATATTGGTCCGTGAGGCATAATATAAGTATATTTATAGCATATTATTTAAAAAATACAAAATATAGTCTTAGGAGATATCCACTTTACTATAGATGTAACAACTTCTTTAATTTTCTATACCAAGTGTTTTCAATCCGTTAACCGACGCGATATCTGCAAGTGCGTCAAGATCATAAAAGTGACATGTTTCAAGTAGAAAGCGCAACTCGGTCCACATATCTCCATCAACGAAAGGTTTATAGATATCTTGAATATTATCAGTACCAAGGGAGACGGTTAAACCAGCAGGCACCATTTCGTCAACGGGGGCAATGGAATTGTGCAAGGGAGCAAGCTCTTCCCTGCGTCGCCAGTCGATCCATCCGTCAGGGCACGTGACAACCATTACACCGGCATCTTTCATTTTTACATATAATTTCTCTCGATACGCTTTAGGGTGCGCGGCAACTGATATACAGTGTATCGCGACAACCTTCTCCTGGTAGCCGTGCTCTATTGTTTTATCAACTAAAAGTTCGGTATCACGCTGACTTGGCAAATCAAATTGATCAACATGAACGTGTAGCATTTTGTTGCCATTTTTTTTGGCTGCCTCAAACAGCACATCCAAATGTTCGGCTTCATGACCGGCATCTTTTTCTGGAAGACCACCAATTATGTCGACAAATTCAGCACCAATATCGAACCAACGGCGGGCATCGGGCTCCAGTACGCCTTTTACTACCTGATTGATATATTTAATCTTAATATCGGTCTTAAATGTGTCACGTAATTTTTGGGCTGCTTTAATTGCTTTGTCTTCAATAACTGGATCAACGTCTATAAATGTCCCGATTGCTTGGACTCCCTGTTCGCACATTCTCTCAATAGCACGGGCCATATTGGTATAAATATCATCAACCGTTGCTTTCCTTTTATATTCGTCTGGAAAATTCCATTTTTCCTGCAATGGCGCGTAGGTTAATTTGAAGTTCTCTTCGTTTAAAATGTAGGCTCGATCGATATGCGCATGCGTGTTAACCCAGCCGCCTCGTACTTTAATTTTTTCAAGCAAGAGTGCTTTAGGATTAAATAAGTCGTCGTTAGTAAGTATGTTTTTCATAATTCACTAGTACTTTAGCATGTATTTGGCAAATTTAGGCTTAATTCTAATTTTTTTCCAAAAATATATTGAGTTTATCGAACTGTTGATTAAAACCATGTTCCATCCCCTGGACTGCCATACCGGCATTCGATCCAGTCTTGTTAATCGCGGCTTTCACTTTCATTTTTGTCTTTCCATTTTCATTAGACAGGATGAGATCAGTTACTTGATCAATTTCAGTCGTATCTTCTTGGCCTTCAGTCCACGCTTTTGCTGCGTAGGATAGCCTTAGATTCTGTTCAATAATTGTATATTTGGCTTCCATTGGCCATCTTGTCCCTTTGTATGGTCCCATTCCTTCGCCAGCTTCCATGACGAGATAAAATTTTCCGCCTATTCGTAGGTCTACTTCGCATTCTGGAATGCTAACGTTTTCTGGTCCCCACCATTGCTTTAGCATCTCTGGATCGGTCCATGCCTGCCAAACTGTCTCAGGCGAGGAATTAACTATTCGTTCAAACTCGATTTCTTTAATTGGTGCCATCGTTTTCTCCTTTTTAGTTCTGTTAAAAATTAAAGTTTTATGTTCAACTCACTGCTTTTTTAACGAGTGCTGCGATCTTTGCCTCGTCGCTAGCGGTTAACTCTGTTAGGGCATAGTAGATGGGCCACATAGAACCGTCATCAAGTTTTGCTACATCGTTAAAGCCTAGTGTCATGAATCTCTCACCAAATTTTTGCCGACTTCGAAAAAAGCAGACTATCTTGTTACCGTCACTGTATGCGGGCATTCCGTACCAGGTTCTCGGTAAAAGATCAGGTGCGCTAGCTTTGATAATAGCATCGAGTTTTTCACCCACGGCACGATCTTTGTCGGGCATTGCAGTGATCGCCTCGCGAACTGCTTTTTCATCTTCAGCTTTCTTTGCGTTTTTCTTTGCTAGTTTATCTTCAGTCATAACTCGTTCCTCTCTACTTTATTGTTTTTAAAAATTGATCCAATGAATCGAGTCGTTGCTCCCAGAGTTGTTTGTAGTCTTCTAAATAACCATTCGCAGCGGCTAATGCCGCTGGATCAATTGTAACTATTTGTTCTTTCCCTTTTCTGGCTTTACGTATTAGACCTGCACGCTCTAGTACCTCAAGGTGCTTCGCTACTCCAGCAAAAGAAAATTTATAATGTTTTGCGATAGCACTGACACTCATACTACGTTCGCTAATACGTTTTATAATATCTCTCCTGGTAGGATCGCTTAACGATCCGAAGATAGCGTCTAAACTGAAAGATTGTTCAACCATATGGTTGAACGATACAGTAGACTGATTTTGTTGTCAAGTGAAAGAATAACCTGAATCTCGAAACTAAATAGCAGCACTCCATAGTCTGTTACTCTTTTAGTGTCTAAACAAAAAGGAGAAAACAAAGATGGCAGTGCTGCACCAACATCATATACTACCGTTATTCGTCTGGATAGACGACGCCTTAGCGACACCTACTCTAGTAAAGAGCAAAGGCGGACGACCAAGTGTCCTGCGTGACAGTGAGGTCATTACCATACTTGTCTTCAGTCTGTTTACTGCTCAACAGCACACTATTCGCCAGATCTACGACTGGGTTATCCAGTATCACCAAACAGACTTTCCAGCCCTACCCAACTACCAGAACTTCCTGAAGCATTGTCACCGGGTCATTCCGCAGATTACTACTATCCTAGACGACTTACTCATGAGCGAAGCGCAGCTTCGCTTCATAGACAGTACCATGCTGGAAGTTTGTCGACTGGTACGGAGAAAGTTCCACAAAACCGCTCGTGGCTATGCTCACACCGGGCACAATTGGCAAGGTGAGCACTATGGCTTTAAGTTGCATGCATCCGTGGACAACGATGGTAAGCTCTGTGCCTACGTCTTTACCACAGCGACAGTCCATGACAGCCGAGCTATACCAAAGCTCGTGAATGAGTACACCAAGCTAGCTGTTGGTGACAGTGGCTACCGTAGTGCACCACTACACCGTAAGGTCCGTAAAGCTTTTGGTACCTACATTCTGACACCACTACACTACAAACAGCAGAAACAGGTCATCACCAAAAGCCAGTGGAAGCTCCTGAAGCGTAGACCAAAGATTGAAACCGTCTTCGACTACCTGAAAGAACACCTGCACCTCCAGACCAGTTTCCCGAGGAGTCTGCAGGGCTACGCCCTGCATTACCTGCGGGTACTGCTTGGCTACCAGTTGTTACAGCTGGGGTGGTAGGTTTCGAGATTCAGGTAAAGAATAATTACGACTTGGACATTCCTACATTCTCATACAGGCCCCAGCTTGCCCAAAACTTCAACGAATAAAAATATCAATTAAGTTCCTTCATTTCCTGCAATATGTCACCAAACTGGTATGTTGTCATGAGCCATGATGCCAAGAACGGCCCATAAATTGTTCTGGTTTTCCGGATAGAACATCCAGTGCTCGTTTTATGTTTATTGCTCTGGCTTCTAATGATTTCAAGTTGGCAAAATATCGAAGTAATTCTTTTTGTCGACTTGGTGGAAGCTCATCCCAATTTTTTAGGGTGATAGGGTTTTGTTTAAGCGCCGTAGCGAATTGTTCCGGCATGGCATGCATTGGACCATTTCTGTAGTCTTGATCAAAATCTATTTCTACGAGCACTGTATCGCCAACTTTTGTCCCCGAAGCCTTTCGTACATCACCATGAAGGTAAAGAAAGAAATCGCCCTTCCCTGTTGGCATCATATTAATATGCCAGGATGATTTTGGTTGACCGTTAATTCTGATAAGAACTGGCATTGGTTTACGCCAAGCCAACTTTAGAAGTGCTGCTTGATTTTTGGTGACGTCAACATATGGATTGACTCCACGTTTTTTATTAAAGCAGTAAATTTTAATGTTGCCATATAATTAGTATAGCCTTCAACTATAAGCGTAAAAATGCTTATAGTTTCTCTTAGTGAACGTACTGAGTAACTTATACGGATTATGTTTTACTGTAAAACGTTGCTAATTCATGTATAGTGAGGGTATTAAAAGTGAGGAAGCGTTGGGCGTGAAATTACAGTCTAAACTTTTTTATTGTTATGTCGCCTTCGTGCTTATTTACAGTGCTGTTACGCTTTTACCACCTCCCTTACCAGCTACGTTAATACGATACCACATCAGCGCCGACAGATTGCGCATCCTCGACATTACGATTATTTTGATTTTGGCAGCTATTTGGTTCGTTGGTTTCTATGGCTACGCCAAGCTTCGGGCGTATAGCGAGTTAATTCGGAAAACTAAAGACGGCAAACAGATCGCTAAACTTGTAACAGGCCTGTTATTCTTAGTGCTCTGGTTACCTGTGACATCAGTTAGCTCTGCTATTTTAAACTACTTTGTCGTTAAGCATCCAGGGGTACGTGACGGGGTAGTAATTGTTAATAATTACGTTAACCTTCTTTTCCCGCTCATCGGATTTGCTTATATAAGTAACGGGGCAAGAGGTCTAAGTGAATTAGTTAAGCAACGTCCTTCCCAGCGTGCTGCTAACTTGCTTGCGATCTTTTTAATATATATTGGTCTCGCTGACTATCATCTCGTGGCCTCAACTCCTGGTCGAGCAGACATTTATCATATGTCGTTCTGGCTGATTACGACTACCCTTGTCGCTCCATATATCTGTATGTGGTTCATTGGCTTGCTGGCTGCTTATGAAATCTTTAGTTATCGCTTAAAGGCTCCAGGCATAGTCTATCGTGATTGTTGGCGTTTTCTCGCCCTTGGCCTGTGGTGGCTTATAATTGTGTCAATCGGTTTTCAATATCTGACGACGGTAGCCAGTCGTCTGGATCAGCTTTCAATTTATTGGATATTGGGTATTATTTATTCCTTATTATTGATACTGTCAGTCGGATTCGTACTGATTGCAGCCGGCTGCCGGAAGTTGCAACGAATGGAAGAAGTTTAAAACAAGATTGTGGCGGAGCAACCTCAGCTGTTTGAAGCAGTCGTAGACGTTACTAATGAATATTTTGGTATTGCAGCAGAACGATTTGTAACTCGTCAAATACACAATCATTTGCACAAAAGCCCGGAGCAGTTATGTAAACAAGACCTTGCAACTCTTATAAGATGGATTAGTCTAGCTGTAGCACTTTTAACGGACGATGAAGAATTAATAAAAAAATACGTTGCAAATTTAAAAGATATGACTAGTTCGCGGAAGTATTGAATTACTCATTTACCTGATGGGGCGTTCGAATGGTCAATAGTTTTACTATCCCCCAGGCAATCAAGGTGTAAATTACTATGGCTACAAGGATGGATGGTTCTATAACAGATTGCGTATTGGTGGTCTGAACAGTCTTAGTGTTAAATATCGTGTCAAAGGGCATACTGAATACCCTACTTACGCTGTATATAAACGAAACGAAGCCATTGGAGGAATTTGCGCCCAGAGCAAGGAGAACAAAACGTAATCCTAAGAGTACTGCGATTACTCCATACACGAACCAAGTTAGATTTATTAGCGTTGATCTCGTATTGACTGAAGATTCAGTATGGACCTTTCGAACTGTTTGCTGAGCTAATTGTCCTGAATCGTCTGTAGCCGTAACATCTTTGCGCGTAACTGTCTGCTGGATATCACTCATGTCGTACTCCTTAATTATATAGTGAACTCTACCATGGCTCGTGGAAATGTGAGGCGAAAATTCTCACAAGATGTATGCCTCGCAAAACATGTCTTCATGAGGTCTTTATTAATCTTTTGCGCGCCGATATTCTTTGCGAAATTGTCTCAACTTAGCCAAGTCAAAAGCGCGAGGCTTATCTAATCTCAACCAGTAGTGAAACTGACGTAGAGAGTCGATAAAACTTAAGCCATGTGAGTGATGGACTGACATAGCCGGGTCAATTACTATCGTATAACCAGATTTAATTAAAATTGCCGCTAAAGCACTATCTTCACCTCCCGCGCCAAAGCTTTCGTCAAATCCACCTATCTTAAGCCAAGCCAGCCGGTTGATTAGCGAAGCATTAGCTGGAAGTATGCCAATAAACATTTTAGTTGCAGGTTTGGCACTTTTTCGCAGTCTTCCCGAAAAAACAAGCACCGTGCCAATACGCTCAGTCCAAGAAGCATTGGCATTCGGAAATGTTAAACCAGACACTCCGCCAATTAATTTCTCGTTTTCTGAACGAGTAGCTATGCGAAAAATTTGATTGTTTGACAGCAGTCCATGGTCCGTGAATGTAAAAACCCATTTATGACTTGCAGATTTAAAACCTAAATTGAGCGCTTTAGGGTAGCTAAATTCTGATTGCTTAATGTAAACAATTTTTGCGCCGTATTTTTTTGCTATTTCAACTGTCCGGTCATATGATTCCGTATCTACTAATATTAGTTCCACTTTTCCGTTATATTTTTGTTCAAGGATATCTTTAAATAGCATTTCTAATTCATGAGCTTTGTTCTGGGAGCGGATAACGACGCTAATGTTTGGATCCGGTAGATCTTTTGTGGCTAAAGCGACTTCTTGCGTTCTCAAAGTCAGCAGATCAGCAAAACGTTTACCCATAACCGGTAGATGAAGAAGGTATGCTCTATGAAGTAGCTTTGACATAAAAATACTACTCTAATCATATACCGTCAAAGATGATTCAGTATGCCAATTTTGAATTTGATAGTTGAGAGTAGAGTTTTGCTATGCTTATCATATGTCGTTTAATCATTACGCAAAAATAAAACGTATCTTAGAACAGCAATCTGATGGATGGGTAATTAAGCGAATCAATGAACCAACACATGCGAAAAATTTTAAAGGCGATGTGATTAATTACGCATACTACTATCGTATTTATAGCAGCAGTGGTGAGCCAATTAAGTACTGTAAATTTCAGCAGATTGAACGTTTAGCCAGAGTGCTTGCGGTGCCGGTTGAGGCCCTGCCAATAATTGACTGACATAACTCTCAGATACTTTTTAAGCCGTATATATATTGAGGCTTGGTTTCTCTAAAAACAAGCACTTCTTTATAGAGGGTATGTTTGACTATTTCTGATGGTGAGTTTGATAACTATGACTAATTTCACTGACATTCTGCCCTTGCTTTGCTAACTTTATAAACATGTCAACAGCCACCAGAACAATCCAAGTAATTTCCGACATATCTGATGTAAGTTATAACGAGATGTTCGGTATTATGAGCGGCGTTGCAAAAGCAATATCCGAAGAGCCGCCTATCTTTGCCCCCCTAGCAGCTGTTAAGGAACTTTCTATAATACATGGAGCCTTCCTAACAAGATTGCTTGCTAAATCGTATATATCGCCTGCAGTACTCTTTACTAATGTTGCTCCGCACCCCACTTATACATCGGATGTTATAGGCAAGTTAAAAGGTAGAGACATTCTTGTTATCGGATCAAATAACGGGACTTTTGACTGGCTCGCTAAAGATTTTGGTTTTGAATATCTGGCCGAAATAACTGTCAGGCGGCCATATGTTGTTGACGGTAAATTAATATATACACCTGGCTCTAATCCTCCTGAAAAATATGATGCGACATTTGCGAAGAAGAGTGATTACCTTACTTTTAGCGCACATGTTATTTATGGATCCATTGCCGTAGCACTAGCTTATGATATCGACTATAGAAAATTTGGCGAAGATCGAGATATGGATTTTATAATACCGTTGGAAATTAGTAACGGCGAGGTCGTCCACATTGATAATTACGGGAATGCAAAAATTTATGGATCATTACCATTTTCTCCTGGCACAAAGCTAAATATCTTCAGAGATGATCAAAAAATTGCCGAAGCAGAATATATTGATGACAGAATGATGAGCCATACAACCAATTCATTCGTTATTTATCCGAGTACTTCCTTACCTGATATGGTTGATCTTGCTTTGGTGCGAGGAAATGCATGCAAAAAATTAGACTTACAGCTTGAAGATGTTCTTATGTTTCACGCGTAATGTAAGTACACTATTTTTAAGCTTTTCTTATTGGACAAAATTAGAGTTACGTTTCAATCTAATTATGCTTTCTACTAATTAACTGCTCTTGATAACTTTAATCTAATTGCTGTATCTGTTATTTTGTGCTTAAATACCGATAACGTGGTCGTCCCACTGCAACCATGCGCTGCTCATTCGGCGAACGACATGGACGGACACCAGGACCACTGAAGATGAATGAGTAGGCCTGCGCCGCTCAAGGGCATCGTCGAACCCACGTGGCGACAGGCTCTCATCAATTAATAAAGGGACACTTATGCAACACCAAGGCAAAAGTCTCCAAGACCTACGAAAAGGACTACGGCTACAGCCACGAGAATACCTGAAACACTGGCGCTCGTGGGGTTCGTGGTTCAGCTGGGGTAGCCCAGTTGGTCTCGGTCTGTTCTTCATTTCCATTGCGGTAACGCTCTGGATTCTGAGCCAGGCCTTTGGCTGGAAGTAATACTTCCGCCAGCAAACAGCACCGTCATTTTAGGCGGTGCTGTTTCTAGACTATAGTTAAGGATAGGAAAAAATCATGAATGACTTAATAGCTGAAAAGATTGATAATGCATTTTCAAAATATCCTCAGAGGTCGTATCAAAAAGGCCAGATATTAATATTTGCAGATGAGACGCCGGAATATATCTTCTATATCACTAAAGGGCGGGTACGAAAATATGATCTCTCTTCCCGTGGTGACGAGATCATTGTCAATATATTTAAGCCACCAGCTTTCTTCCCTATGTCTGAAGCGATTAATCATTCTCAGAATGCATATTTCTATAAAACAGAAGTGTTTACAGAGTTACATATTGTACCAATGGATGTTGCTGTTCAATTTCTAAAAGATAATCCTGACGTGATGCTCGATTTACTGAGTCGAATCTATCGTGGTGTCGATGGCTTACTTGGACGATTAGTTCATTTAATGTCTGGATCAGCTAGGTCTCGCCTGCTCTATGAATTACTTATAGAGTGCCGCCGTTTTGGACATCAGGACGCCGACGGTACATACAAGCTAAACATTACTGAAATAGACTTAGCCGCTCGTGCGGGAATGACTCGTGAGACAGTCAGTCGAGAAATGAAACACTTCAAGGAGAGTGGACTTTTGGAGCTTGTAGCCAAGGGTATTTTAATTAAAGATCTGGCTACTTTAGAGCATGAAGCAGCCCTAGACTATTAACTATTTGGCTTCAATTCGAATGACTCGAGAGATTCAAATATGTCTGAATACTCACCTGAATCTGGTCGCTCATAAGATGCCAGACGAATCTGAACTGGTATAATTTTGAATGCTACGTAATCGCCGTCTTCTAGTTTGGGAATAGGAACGATGCCACCCCTGCTCATTTTCATGCTTGTTCTAAAAACTGTATTGGCTACGGCATTAATAGAGTTTGCTTCAGTTATTTCTTTTGCTTTTCCAATAATCTGTGCCACGGTTTGACTTAGTGGCTCGTAGGTGACTAGCATGACGAAGTTATTACGAATGAGGTCATCGTATTTCTTCGTTTCCTTCTTAGTTATAAAGCATACGCTAAAATCTTTGTTGCTAATTGAATGATATATGACAGTGGCATGAGGTTCACCATTAGGATCAACACTTGCTAAAACTCTCGTAGGGTTTGCATCGATAAAATCAAATACTCGCTGTTGACGCTCAGATAGACCATGTATTTTAGTTTTAGCATTGTTAGCTCCTATGATTGGTTAAGCAAGTCTTCGCTATCAATCACTTTTTAGCTCTACCCTATCTAGCTCATTTAAGGCTATATAGATGTCTTAATCCAAGCAATACTAGCATCCCCATAAGTACAGCACCAATAAAAAAGCGGTGATAGCGGCGTATTGAGCAATTTGGCCAAACGTCCAGTAAGCGTATCCATCGCCTAAGAGTAAGCCACGCAGTGTCTCACCCTGGAATAACGTCTGTGCTTCTTCCTTTAACTGTGTATTGGTTGGGTTCGCTAATGAAGCAGCGCTGACTTGGGCATATGTTTCACCGCCTGCTATCTCGGACAAATGATACGCTATGAAATTATCTGCCCATACCTTTGCCTGTGCACCGTTCACCAGCTGTTCCCCGGCGTATTTATTCATTTCGGTTTGATCGGCCTTCGGTAGCGCGGCTATTGCTGAGCTCCCTTTTGATGGGAAGTATATCTTTTGAGAGCTCAACTCACTCGTAACGGTGTTTTTAGCAAAGCCATCTGCATAGTATGCTAATGCACCTACAACTAGCAGTACTCCCATTATTGCTAGCCCGAGCAGTACGAATACTTTATCAATTGTCTTTCTGTCTGATTTTGCGTTTTTTATATAGTTATTTTTCCTGAATTAATTGATAGTACATATAGTATCTATAGATCATATTAGATACTGTGATTCGGCTCACAGTTAGGTGGGTATTATTAAATTATTACTTTAAATGAGTACTGGCTTCGGCTCATTAGTGTTAAATAGAGTTGCTTATGTTCTGCCTTGTTAAAACAGCTTAACAACTTAATCTCGACAGGATTCACGGGGCATTGTTAGAGCCATTGTAGCCAGCGTTTATTGTTATGCTAACAGAGATAATATTTGAATAGGTTGACAGTAAATTGTATAATATAAACTATCATGGCCAGGGAGCAATTACCTAGATATAATACTAATCCACTTGCAATAGAGGCTGAGCGTCCACAAGAAACTCCGGAGATTGCTATGGTGGTCACACTGGGTTCAGGAGAGATAGTTGATGCATTTGCCCAGCGGTTTCGTATCCCAAATGCATTTTCAGGTCCGAAAGTCGTTTCCGAAATAGAGGAAACTTTTATCCGTCGAGGAAACATCGGCAATCCGATAGTTGATGGCGATTTAGTCCGTACAATTAATGAAATCGGTCGTGCAGTATACGATGATGATCGACCAGATCCAATTGATGAATTTGCGCCCGATGTCGTTGCTGACTTACAGGATAATGACTATATCCCTGAGAGCTGGATGGATGGGGTAAGGGATGGCTCTCTGGAAGAGTCTGCCGATGCAAACAGCGAGACCTTTCCAAATGGTGCTGAAGTTGAAAAGAGCGAACCTACGCGGTTTTCACCGATACTTGGAGATGAAGTTGTCCTGCAACCATTCTCAGAAGCAGCTCAACCCAGTGTATCGTTTGATGCGTTTGTAGAAGAGGAGCTGGCTCAAGCTGATCAGCTGACTACCAACTTAGAAGAAGTGACCGACCTAGGCACTGAACATGAAGCACTATATAATCAGGCAGAAGTCGCATCCCGTCGTATACTTGTATCTCTTGTCGAAACAGATAACACATTGGCTGAAGCCGTAAAAACAACGTCACTCAATGAAATATCTGCCGATCCAACACATCGATTTGAGGCTGATGCCGGGGAAATCGGTAGATTATTAGTAGAGTATCAAGCAGGTTTAGACGTTTCTTTTGAGCAAGCTCCCGCTCAACAACTCGTAATTGGCCTTAGCTAAAGACGGGGTGCTAGTATTAAGCTATGAATAATGAGCCGAGTACGATACTTATTATCATTGCCTTGGCGTTATTAGCAGCAACAGTTGTTCTCTGGGTTGTTTTTATCGGCTCGTATCGATCACCAAAAGACGGTATTCACTTTTGCTACATAAAAGATAAAAAGCAAATAACTGAGAAATAATTTTTAGTTACTATGTGCATCCTCAGTGAATGTACAGGCTTGTGCCGTATATGTCAGTCTCCATGGTAGAGGCAGTTACAACTATAATGAGCATGTTTAACTAGGTTACCTATAGGTTGAGTAGATTAGGCTTAACGTTATCGCAGGCATGACTAAAATATGTATTGTAGTTGAAGTTTAGCGCTAATTTATGACCCATATGACCTCAGATTTTAGTTAACACCTACACATGTTTACATCATATTAGTAGGAATAGTATGATTAGTAAGGACACTAATTCGATGGAGGATTAACTATGAAGCATTATGATGAAAATAGACCGGATTTTTTTAGCATTACTACAATAGGTGAACGAGGCCAAGTGGTTATACCGAAGGAGGCTAGAAAAGCATTGGGCTTATCTGCCGGTGATAAACTAATAGTGCTGCCAAGTAGGCATGGCAATGGAGTCTTACTAATGAAAGAAGAGAATATAAGACAGCTCGCACTACATATGAGTGAGAAAGCTGATCATATTAATGAAAAGTCTAAAAAATTGCAGGAAAAACTTCACAACATAGAAAAAGCTGATTGACCTTTATTATATCTAAGATGCAAATTTAGGGGGTTTATATGGCACAAGAAGTCGAAAAAAAAGCTCTTTTGGTTATGGATGTGCAGCCAGGGATTGTTGATATGTTAGATGATAAGGATACATACCTAGCGCGGTTGAAGTCTATTGTAGATTCGGCACATCAAAAGCTTATACCTGTCATATACGTTGTGGTGGGATTTCGCTCTGGTTTCCCCGAGATTAGCTCCCGTAATAAATCATTCAGCTCGATAAAAAAAACTTCATCAGCTAGCCTAGTAGTGCCTGAGCCAACCTTCGTGCCTACAAAAGAAGATGTTGTGGTGATTAAGCGGCGGGTCAGTGCCTTTAGCGGGAGTGATCTGGAGGTACTTTTGCGCGCTCGCGGCATTGAGCAACTTGTGCTTACGGGTATTGCGACAAGTGGGGTGGTGCTATCTACCCTTCGCGAAGCAGCTGACAGGGATTTTAGGTTGACTGTATTATCCGATCTGTGTGCCGATTTCGACGCAGAGGTACACTCGATACTTCTAGAAAAAGTATTCCCCAAGCAAGCGGAGGTTATGACAAGCAAACAATGGATAAGTGAAGTGGAAAAGGAGAAAAGTTAAAACATGCCAATTCTAAGCAGTACCATTAGAAAATCACAGAACTATAAATGGGTAGCCCTGGCCAATACAACACTCGGGGTTGTCATGGCAACTATCGATTCCTCAATTATGCTTATTGCTTTGCCTGATATTTTCCGCGCTATCAAGTTAAATCCTTTACTTCCAGGAAACAGCTTTTATTTACTTTGGATGATATTAAGTTTTTTGATAGTCAGCAGTGTTCTAGTTGTTAGTTTTGGTAGGCTTGGAGACATGTATGGCAGGGTTAAGATGTATAATCTCGGTTTTTTGATATACACGATATCCTCAATACTACTGACTATTACGTGGATGAGTGGCACATCAGCGGCACTCTACTTGGTTGGTATGCGCGTTTTTCAAGGGGTAGGAGCAGCCTTTATTATCGCTAACTCGGCCGCTATTTTAACTGATGCCTTCCCTTCAAACCAAAGGGGCCTGGCACTTGGTATTAACAATGTTGCTGCTATTAGCGGGACGTTTCTAGGTTTGATATTGGGCGGGCTGCTTGGGCCAATCGATTGGCGTTTAATCTTTCTGGTGTCTGTCCCGTTCGGTATAGCCGGCACGCTTTGGGCCTATTTTATGCTGCATGATAGTAAAGATACTAAGTCGGGTGGCAAAATAGATTGGCTTGGCAACATTACTTTCGCACTCGGTCTGATTTTAATAATGGTCGGAATAACTTATGGTATTGAGCCTTATAAATCAAACGTTATGGGTTGGACTAGCCCGGCTGTTATGGCGGAACTAATTTCCGGGCTAGTTTTCTTAGCGGCTTTTATCTTCATAGAAAAAACTGTTAAAAATCCGATGTTTCAGCTACACCTATTTAAGATCAGGGCTTTTACGGCTGGTGTACTTTCAAGCTTTCTCTCAGCCATAGCGAGAGGTGGTCTCATGTTCATGTTAATAATATGGCTCCAAGGGATATGGCTACCTTTACATGGATATAGCTTCGCGAGGACCCCTTTATGGGCTGGAATTTTTATGCTTCCTCTAACTGCGGGTTTCCTCATTGCAGGACCTATCTCAGGTATTTTAACGGATAGAATTGGCTCTCGCCCATTTGCTACTGCAGGTATGATAGGTTCAGCGTTAACATTTATACTACTGGACTTCCTGCCAATTAATTTTAGTTATGTAATATTTGCTCTCATCCTATTGCTTATGGGCCTTTCAATGGGTGCTTTCGCAGCACCTAACCGTGTTGGAGTTATGAATAGCCTGCCGGCTGAAGATCGAGGAGCGGGTGGCGGCATGAACTCAACATTTCAAAACTCGGCCCAAGTACTCTCAATCGGCATTTTCTTTACGCTTATGATAGCTGGCTTATCGTCGGCTTTATCAACAAAACTTTTTGCAGGTTTAACTAAGTTTGGAGTGCCTTCCGCAACCGCAGCAAGTGTCGCCCATCTACCACCTGTATCGGTACTATTTGCTGCTTTTCTTGGGTATAACCCCGTACAAACCTTAATCAGACCACAAGTATTAAATAAGCTATCAGCTCATAATAAAGCTATACTCACTGGCCACGAATTTTTCCCAGGTCTTATCAGCCAACCATTCTCATCGGGTCTACACGAAGCCTTTGCGTTTGCTGTAATTGCGTGCTTAATTGCGGCTGCGGCATCCTGGTTTCGTGGGAAAAAATATGTACATGGCGAGGAATAGTGCTAATTTGGAGTTTGGTTTTCTGAAGGCGATCTGCAATGTAGTGAGTAGTAAAAACTATTTGGGTCTAGAGTACAGTAAACAACAATATACTTGCCGCAAAAATGTTGCTGGCATTACTGCTTACTATATCTCTGACGTTACCGCAGTATTCCGTATTAAAAGTTCTTGAAGATCATGGGCCTATAACGGGCGCAAAATTAGCGAAGGAATCATTTGTGACACCACAAACTATGCATACCCTACTTATAAGCATGGCGGATCGTAACCTTATTAAACGAAGTGCCGTGAAAGGCAATAACAAATCCTTGGATGCATCAATTACTAATCAAGGAGTGGGCATGCTTAAAAACGCTGATGCTGTTTTGGCCGATGTAATTGAAAAAGGTAATCAAGTATTAAGTAGCGATGAGCACACTCAGTTGATGGCTTTGCTTGTAAAACTTTTCGACGGCTTGTCGCAGTAAAATAATCAGATCTAAATGTTCTGAAATAAAAAAGAGGCAGTGAAGCCTCTTTCGTAATGCTTATGCCCCCTAGTGGCCGAGCTTCGCAACCATGCTACTCTGGATGAAAATTATGCTTCTCTCGAGCGTAGCTCTATGCGTTCAGGGGCTCCAGCCGATTGAATGACGTAACGTTAATGTTTGCTCCGTGTATGCTGCTGCTTATTGCAGTTGGCTGGTCTTCGCGAATATTTAACTTAGTTGATCTTGCATCTGACATATCACCTCTAGCATACCCTGTTTATCAGAAAAAAATAGAGTATTGCCCATCCTCTTAAGAGTCGGAATCCATATTTCTACGAATATATACGGTCACATTGCCTGGAGCTGTAGTAGGCGTTGTGCCTCCATATATCGCTGCATCTTCCACAATATGTATATCCTCGGGATCTACCCCATACTTCTCAGAGTAGAAACCCTTAATTTTTTCTACAGAATCCATAGGGCTATTTAGCCTGACTTCCATGATACCTACCCAGGTGTAACCACCGCTCGCCAAAGTCTCCATTGTCTGAAGAATTTCAGCCTGTCCAGCTGCTAGCTTCTCTATGCGCTCTGCTTCGGCCAATTCCTTGACTTCCGCCAACGACTACGGCTGTTTTATCGTTGAGATTCATGCAGTTAGTATACCTCAATGAGCATAAAGAATTTCTTGTAAAACAAGCAATAACATAAAACATTACATCTGTAAATCTTAGCTTGGGCTTGGCTCGGCAAATGGTTTTTATTCCAAACTTTCCAAGAACTGGATAGTGTTAAAGACAAGGATTTGGAAATTCGGCAGATACGCTTGCTTGTCGATGAGACCCTCGACAAGTTGTAAGGTCGTCTATGTATCTACCAAGTTGCCAGCATGGTTATGTATTGACAATTGATGTACATTTAAGTAATATAGACATATGGATTTTAGCATTAGGTTTAACGAGGAGAAGAACCAACTGCTAAAAGTCACGCGGAATATTAGCTTTGAAGAAATCATAGACGCAATAGAGAAGAATGACGTTCTGGCCGACTTGGCTCATCCGAGCGTAAAACGCGCTCATCAGCGAATATATGTCATCCGTATCAACGAATATGCCTATGCCGTCCCCTATGTTATGAATACAGAGTTGAGTGAGATCTTTTTAAAAACGATTTATCCTAGCAGGGCGCTTACAAAGTTATATATAAGAAAGGAGCGACGAGATGAGTAACACCAAAGATCCGTTCAGTGATCTAGTGCTGGATGATGAAGAACGGGCTATAGAGGACGCTATTGAGAGAGGTGATTTTGAGGTGTCTTCAGATCTTGGCGATACCACGAAGATGTTGCAAGAAGCGGCACACAACTATAAGCAGCTTCATGCATCTAAGCCTGTTACGCTGCGCATTAATCAACTAGACCTTATAAAAATTAAAGCAAAGGCTAAGCAGAATAATATACCCTATCAGACTTTACTTGGAGCGGTACTCCACGATTTTGCCGAGGGCAAGAGAGGATTAAGTATAAAGTAAACGGTAGCCCTGCCGATCAAACAAAACATACCTCGTTAAAGAGGTGTGTTTTTCTAGTCTGGCTTGGCTCGGCAAATGGTTTTTATTCCAAACTTTTGAAGAGCTGGATAGTGTTAAGGATAATGAGTCTGATTTCCGGCAAATTTATCAACTGTTTGAAGATAATTCATCCTAGCTAGTAAAGTATGTTTGTTAGCTCTTTTTTGTAATTGTGTGAACCGATAAATATTTTCCATACATTGTGCCGAGCTTTTTATCTAAAGTGAATAAATATGAGCAATCATGGCGTCGAGCACAGGCTACTTGTAGCGCATCTTCAAAATCTCCTTGGTCGTTAGCTTCCGCCCACTTATAGTCGGCTTCATTCATATCCAAAACCTTAAAGCCCTTCACAAAATTATGAGCTGTTTTTTTGTCAAATTTTTCGGCTTCTACATAGTAGAGTAGCGTAGCGAGAGATAATATTGATGTGCAAACTATATCTACTTCGGATATTGCCGTTAATCCTGTCATGGCCAAATCATATTTGGAGCGACGAAAGAAGAGCTCCATCAATATGTTTGTGTCTACAAAAACTAGCTTAGCTGCCATATCTTTGCTTTAGCATGCGGCTTCTTAATTGCTTGTATGGCAGATCATAAAGATCGCCTTTCGAAGAAGCCGTATATTGCAAAGCTTTAATCAACGCATCGCGACTGCCCGGTTCAAGGTTTTTTGTGGGCATCTTCGTAACGGGAACCAATTTAATAAGAGGCTTGCGGTGAAACGTGACTTCATATTCATGTCCATTTGCAACGTCTTTAACGATAGAAGAATGGTGAAGTTGAAAGTCTTTTGCTGTTATGGTTTTCATATCTTCAATGTTATTACTTTATATTATAAAAGTCAACCTTTTAGGGCTTCCTCCGGTGGGTATACTTCACAACTTTGAAGCAGATTTTAATGGAAAGGCTCCCTCGCTAACTCACGAGCTATAACATCAGGCTTGTTAGAGCATATACCATCTATTCCTATTGCAAAGAGATGACGCATTGGTACTAGATGTTCTTCGTGCCAGATAATAACACCAAATCCTGCTTCTTGAATTTTGCTAACGTATTCAGTCGTTACCAGTTCATATGGATGAGCCGCTCGACCTTCCCAACACAGATGAATGTAATCAGCCTGGGCTTCTTTAGCCATTTCTATAGGATTTATAGGTACGTCGGCAACCATAATAGATGTTTTAATATGAGGAGCTTTTTCTTTTACAGCTTTCACTACAGGGTGTAGGAAGCCTCCAGCAATTACATATTGCTCATATTTTAAATCACGAATAGTTTTGATAAATACATCTTCTATGCCGAAAGTTTTGAGCTCGCAATATAATCCAATTTCTCCATAAGTTTTACGGATAACTTCTTTGAGCATAGGTATTTGCTCGTTATTTCGCTCGTGAAATTGCCGTACTTCTTCATATGTTAAGTCTTCGATCCGACCTGCGCCATCAGTGGTATGGCGTAACTGAAAATCATGCATGATTACTATTTCGCCATCTTTTGTTAGATGCAAATCCATCTCTATCATATCTGCGCCCATTTCTATGGCTTTGATGAAAGCTGCGAACGTATTTTCGAGCTCATACGCAGAAGCTCCGCGATGTGCTATGTTGAGGATTTTCTTCATTCACTTAATGATAACAAAACCTATAAAAATGGCCTCTACTTACTGAGGTTAAAATGCTTATGGCTCAGCCTAACGGTCTTGAACAAATCAGTCGTTGACGTTGTATCGTAGTAAGGTATTGCCATTCGTAAAGGTGCGAGAATCGATGAAGCTGAACTTATGCGAAGTATTAATGCCAGCCAACAAAGGAGTTCCCTTGCCTATGACTACCGGGTTAACCATGATTCGAACTTCTTCTAGTAAACCTGCTTCTAGCAAAGAGACACATAAATTAGAGCTGCCTAAAACGGCTATAGCTTTACCTGGCTGCTGTTTAATATCAGCTAGCTTCCGTATATCCGTATACGCCACTGTTGATTTCCAGACTGGGGTAAATGGTTGATGAGAAAATACAATCTTTGGCAGTGAATTCATCCGGCTAGTGGTCTCGGGCGCTGCTTCTATGCCTTGAGTTGTTGGCCAGAAATTCGCCATAAGCTCATAGGTTCTATGGCCGAAAATAAGTGTATCTGCTTCATCGAGCTGAGCATTGGCAAATGTGTTAAACTCGGCATCAACGTTGTGCCACGAGATATCAT
Organism: uncultured bacterium; assembly: GCA_963794235.1. Taxonomy (GTDB): domain Bacteria; phylum Patescibacteriota; class Saccharimonadia; order Saccharimonadales; family UBA4665; genus CAWCCP01. Next base: position 41,625 of record CAWCCP010000011.1, on the reverse strand, counting down.
GGTTTTTGCCTTCAAAGTAGCCATCAAGAGTGGTCATCATAAACAGAAATACTTTTCGCATATAGCTATCATAACAAAATCCAGCAGTATTAATGCCTACTGGATCTTTACTCAAGTTTGTACCATAACAAGTCTGGCTCCCCCTAGTGGACGAGCTCCGCAACTACACGGAAAGCGAAACGCCGATTTTATCTGCAAGCTCATGCACCCACTTATCGAGCCTTTCGAGCTGGTGAGCCATAACGAGCCTTTCCTCATCGTCAATTTCTTGTCGTTTCGCAAACGCATCGATAGCGTCAATCAGTTTTTGAACATCTTGTTTGTCTGCTTTATTTTCAAGTGCTTGGTCAATGCTATCAAATCGTTTTTCCATGTAATTGAATAGCTTGGTAAATTCATCTTGACTCATAGATCTATTTTAACATGTTTACGTCATTTCATATTTGTGTCATTGAATCAAAAAGACCTCTGATTAACAGAGGCCAAAATGCTTATGGCTCGGCAAATGGTTTTTATTCCAAACTTTCGAAGAGTTGGATAGCGTTAAGAATAAGGAGGTGGAAGCTCAACAAATCCGCCAGCTGTTTGAATCTAGCGACGAAGACAAGTGTGGCTCGAAATAACGCTAGGCTAACTAACGAGAAGTGCGCTAGCAGAATTAATGCCTTACGTCGCTAACCGTAAAGCTGAGAATGAGTACCGATCATCTGATAAAGGTATACTTCATCGTCAATGACCTCATATAGTGCTCTAACGTCACCAGTAATGTCTATGCTATAAAATCGCTTTAACTTACCACTAAGCTGATGTAATCTTAGCGATTCATCAGCGGGGTTGGTTGACCATAGGCTGATAACATTCTTCGTTTTTTGCTGTAATTTGGGAGAAAGCTTTTCGTATTGTTTCTTAAATTTTTTGCTGTATCTGATGATCATTTTGAATCAAGCCAAGTAAAGCTTTCTTCTATACTCTTGAAGGCTGGAGAGAAGTCGTCGAGCTTACCCGCTCTCGCTTTCTTCGATAACTCCAGAAGTTCGGTTTCAATTTCTGGAGTTAGTCTTGGCGAATCAGAAATGGTGATACTGCGGGTATTGACGAATTCCCGTAGCCCGGCGGCTATAACAATGCTCATAGGCAAGCCAAGCTCTTTTGCGACGCTCTGAGCCCTCTTCTTTAGATCGGGATCAATCTTTACATTTAGTACTGTACTCATACTAACTATTGTATACACTTTGGTTAGTAAGTCAAGTACTGCTTATGGCTCGTTGTAGTGATGGATGTTAGAACTGCGATTTGCGAGATAATGACTGTATGAGCGCGTTAATTAGTACCCGTACTCAGATATGTAGCAATTTGTTTACGACTTCTAAAGATAATGATTGTCTTATCTTTATTATCTGCAAGTAATTGTTGTGTGCCAGAAGCGTAGTGGTGGCGGAACCAAAGTACTCTCCAAAAGAATGAGAAGCTTGGTTTCTCTTGCCAGTCATCGGGCATTTCTGGTCGGTCAGAATGATTGGCTGTCAGCCAACGCCTCACCACACCCTTAAGAGCAATGCATGTTGGCATATTGAAATAGAAGGTAGTGTCTGCCTGTTCAAAACGTTTTGCCATAGTTGCACCAAAATTACCGTCTATAATCCAGCTATCGGCATTTGTGAAGCCATCCGCTTTAGTACGCCAGCCTTCTTTGTTTGTGTAATAGTCCTGTTGCTTATCATGGTAGTAGCCTCATATATCTATGTCAAGTAGACAAGCACACGCCAAATGGGGTCGAAAATACGGGATTGTTGATAGAATAACTCTAATATGCTATAGTATTAGTATGTTTAAAAGAGACAGAGGTGGTGAAGCCTTTGATCAGTGTGATGTTAAGGTCATAGCCTCATATATCAATGTCAAATAGTTATTAGAATTTACTGTCACTGGCACGTCGTCCAGAGTCAAACTTGACCTAGGACTGGCAACATGTTAATGTAATGTCCATAAATAACTGAGGTAGCGAGATGAATAAACTTGAAGGATGGAGAGGGCCAGTAGCCGTAGCTTCTTTGACAGCGATGGCGCTTGGCGCTGCGGGCTGTAGCAGTGTTGTTGGACACAATGTTAGCGGAGAATGGAATGTCGGCGTTACATGTCCAACAGGTACGCGCCTAGATATAGATTTAATCAATGGCGTATCTCCAGAAGGAGACATGGGAACGGTAGATGTTGACTGTAGGGGCTCCTCAAACACCTACAATTCGCCGTCTAGCATCGAGCTTCTGGGTTCAGGAAAAGCCCCGAAAGCAGCCGATGGACAAGAAGTATTACGAAATTGGCTACACGTACAATACAGATGACTCTAATCCTGGTGGGCAACAGATACAGATGGAGCGTACTAAAAATGGCGCAGAAGTTACCGCTTCAGGGATCGAGATTCTCACACTGGCACAAATTGCTATGTCTAGTCAGCCATCGCCAACTCCTAGTTCCTAATCGAGCCATCTGAAGCTCATTAAGGTGCTTCCTTGAGCAACAAATCTCCGTTATACGCCTTACCACTCAGCCACACTGCCCGTATTACCAGTAACAGTTTCCGCTCCACGGCAATGACCGCAGCCTTGTATGTCTTGCCCTCGCCTCAGTTTCTTTTCGTAGACCGACCGGAAATATGGGTCGTGTTGCCGAGCTACGCTGGCGGCTACGAACAGGCTTCGCCTTAAGTGACTTGAGCCACGCTTGGTCAGATGTTTGCCACGTCTCGATGTTTCGCCACTCTGTTTAACTGGAAAGTCAAGACCGGCATAGGCGACCAACCGACAGGCTTTTGTGAAGCGTTTCATGTCCTGAATCTCGGCAATAACGCTGGTCGCGGTAATTGGACCGACACCGGGAATAGTCTGTAATAGCTGGTAGGTCTTGCCTTGCGTGCTTTGTATAAGTTCGGCAAAAAGCTGCTCATGTGCAGTAGTAATTGACACCCTAATGTCTTCAATTACTTTCGTGGCACTGTCCGGTATAGCCAATGCGGCTGTTTCCGTAAGGTAATTACAGTGAGCGTTTAATGAGAGGCTTAGCTTCCGCAACTTTTGCATGGAACGGGCCAGAGTCTTTGCTGTCAGATACGGCTCAGGACGCCAAATTGGTACCTCTCCATTCATACCAACGCGAGCGATCTTAATGGCGTCAATCTTGTCTGTCTTCTTCCCTCGAACGCTCGACTGGTCTTTGGTCATAATGGGGTTGAATGCCCGGCAGGGTATGCCTGCATGCTGGCAAGCATCGAGTAATGCATAGTGATAGGGTCCGGTGGCTTCAACGGCGCATTCTATCTCGGTCTCGGGATAGTTGCCTTGAAGCGTCAACAAATAAGCCGTGAACTCAGTAACTTCATTCGGCACAATGTCGTGCCACTGCACTTTACCGTACCCATCAAGCAGAGCGACATCAATTCTTAGCTTGGATACGTCGCAGCCAAGCACATACGTATTTTTGGTCATAACAAACACCCCCTCTGGCTCTACTGAACAGAACCATGGTCAAAAGCTTAGTATTGGGTACGGTGGCATCGCTTCCAATGAAGGTGCCTCGGTGATACCATAGACTTGTTCGTTATTGACTGTAGAAAAGCCTTGGTACCCTTTGTTCTTAGATCGATCTCAACGTTCGGAACAGGGATAAAATGCCAAGGTTTTTCTCAATAACCTCATTATTGCTGGTTACCACCAAGTGTTTCGGAAGCAACAAACTACGACAGGAAATAACCTATATAAAGGTCCCTCAATAATCGAAACTGGTTGTCCTCCGTACACGCTCATTGTAGCCTTAGCAATCTGTTAAGGCTACTGGGTAATATACAAGTAATCGAGATGTATGAGTGGTAATCCAACTTGTTGTGCAAGCCGTTTCGCAAATGTTGATTTGCCGGTGCCAGGTGAGCCGATAATAGCAACCCGTTTCATGTGACTAATCATAGCAAAAGTTCTAACAAGTGCCACCCTGGTATCCCAAAATGAAAAACAGAGGCAATTACCTCTGTTAATATCAGCTCTAATCTTGGCTCCCCACAATAGAGGAAGTTATAACCGTAATAAAGCAGGATTTAATTGGGTTACAGTATATTTAGGCGGTTATGCTGCTTCAAGGTGAGTTATGCGTTGTTCATGATCGTTTACTTGTTTGCTTAAATCAGTGACAGCAGCCTTTATGATTTTCACATCTGATTTAAGCTCACTTACATCCTCTTTGAGAACTTGAACATCTTGCTTAATAGAAGGCACATCTTTAACTAGCTCATGAATTGCTTTTAGCTCATCAGCTAAAACTTCCCCTAGCACTTGTTTTCGTTCGTCATCACTAAGACTTTGCATGTTCTTAATTATATCACTACTCATGTCTTACGTAGTGGAAGTACTTCGCAGCCTTAAAATTAGTCCTGATGTGGCTGCTGAGCATCCCATCCAAAAAACCATTCATCAGGCGTCAAAGGAGCATCTTTCTTGAGAAGTAGGAGTAGTTCAGGCTCATCCGTTTCATCAACCTCAATATGCAAACTGCCGCTCTGATCCAAACTATGTGCCATTCCAGTTACTGCGAATCTACCTAGAGTGCCCCCAAAAATATATTCAACATCGTCTGGAGTAGTTTCCTGGGCTAGTCTGTAGTTGTCAATTTGAGCAAGTTTTGGACCCCAGGCAGTAACTACTCGTACTTCAGTCATGCCGCGCTTAGCACTAGCGTCTAGAAACCAATGAGCATAGCTATGGTCTGGCACTCCAACAATTTCAAAATCAGGCATAAAACTAAATAATACCACAAAAAGTGATATTTGTATAGTGCTTATGGCTCCCCAAACTGGATTCGCACCAAACTCAATTACCGCCTAAATATTGGGCTCGCTTTACCTTAGCTTACACCTGTTATTTGTCAAATTTTTGCGTATATTTTATGCATGATATGTGGTAAAATAAAAGTATGAAAAATAGCAGAGTTATTAATGTAGATGAAAACAGCCCAGAATTCTTAATTGAGTTGGAACGACGCATTAAACTTGCTAAAAATCCTAAAAACCGTATACCGCTCAGCCAGGCCAAGAAAGATATTCTAAAGAAATATCAGGAACTTACTGGTGCAAAAGTATAGCGTCAATCTTACAGAAGATGCCGAGAACGATATTGCCGAGCTAATGGCATTTTACGAAGAGCTGGTGGATGCTGAATCAGCGGTGAAGTTTTTTGATGAAGCTATGGAAACCGTAGCGAACTTGGAAAACTTGCCACGAACCAATGCCGTATTCAAAGACGATCCGGATGTGCGCAAAGTTCAGATGGAAAATCATAAAGTAGCGATTGTGTATCTTGTGGATGACAATCATTTTGAGGTGATTGCTGTTCGTGCCTATCACCAGATGCAGAACCCTGCGCAGTATCAAGAGTCAGTACGGCAGCGCATACGAAAACTGCACAGTCAGCACGACTAGCTATATACTGTTGGCATGGCAAAAGTACTAGCAATTGGTGACGTTCACACGAAGATCTGGATTATTGAGAAAGTCGCTAAAGTCATCGGCGACTACGATAGAGTTATTTTCTGTGGTGATTATGCAGACGACTTTAGCGCTAGTCCGCAAGATACCCTGAACACCTGGAACACTCTAAAAGATCTGCAGACTAAAAACCAAGGCAAAGTTGAGCTCGTTACAGGTAATCACGACTACATATATGTCAATGATACACCTTCATTGCAATCTGGCTACAACCCGATTACACACGTTTTAATTGACGCCCCAGAAAATAAAAACCTGAAAGAATGGCTTACTAGCTTGCCTGTTATTATCGAAATTGATGGCGTTACTTATTCTCACGCTGGCATAGCTAACGAGTGGTCTGGTGCAGAAGACGTGAGTGGCCTGTGGAATGATACAAGCCCTCTTTGGGCACGACCTGGCGGCAGTATTACATACAAAAATATACCTCAAGTATTCGGGCACACCCCTTCCGATACCTGTTATGAAGTTAAACATGGAGTGTGGTGCATCGATACGTTCTCTACCATGCCTGACGGCAGCCCTTTTGGCGATGGATCGGTGCTACAAGTTATTGATGGCAAGAAATCCTTTAAGCTATATCTGGAATAATATGGAGGATTCGTTAATGAATACTAAAGCAATCAACGACGCAATTCGTGGTACACAGCTTGAAAGCATATTGACGGCTGAGGATTTGGAGCGGTGGCGTCAAATGGATACGGCCAGTGCCGACAAGGCACCTCTTTGGTTATCGGTTTTGATTAGCATGGCAGCCAGTCTCAATATTAAACCGTCAGAGATTGACAATATCCTTCAAGCCGCTAAGCCAGTCGCAACAGATAGATCGGCCTTGAGCGGAGCTATGTTACATACCATAGATCCGACATTCATCGTTGAAATGTCGATGGCAGCCGATGCTGCGCTACGCCGCGGTAACGCGGAAGAAAGCGAGACACTCTGGCTGCAGACGTTGCAGATGGCTCTGGATGAACGCATGATCCTCGCCGAACCCTATCGTTTGTTTGGTAATGTTGCATCAACGGCATATCTTAATGGTAATTTGCTACTGGGCGAAGCAGCGCTAAACATCGCGCTGCGTTTAAATCCGCAATATAGTTTCGGACAAAAGCTACAAGAACAGGCTCTACGGGGTGACTTTTTGCAATATAGCCTGCGCAAGCTTGCAGACAACCCGCGTTTTGATTTTGTATCGTCTAAAGATCTAGAGACCACATCGACCGAGCATATTCTAAAAAAGTTGGCCAAAATGGGTATTAAGCTTGGTGAGATAGAGTTCAAAACCATCGGCCGTCCGGTTAAAGATACTATCGAAGCTGTCGTTGACAAAGTTAAAGCACGAGCATCTGGCATTAAAGAAGTTGATGATGATTATCTCTATGCCGCCTGCGAGGTGCTGTGGGATCGCTTGATTACCCGGCCGCTCATAGAGACTTTTATGTCAATCGTTTTAGATCTGGAAGATGTTGAGCCCGACAGCAGCCTCTATTTCTCTACCATAGAGCGCTTAGCCTGGGCTTTTGAGCAAGCTGACAAAGCGGTCTTTGAAACATATCAGAAATATCCTCATGAGGTTGCAAATTTGCGGGCTACTATTCATGATTTGTTAGCGTATGAGGTGCTTCGGCAATCGGGTGTTGCGGAACACATGCTCACTATTGCTGAAGCCGGTCTGGCCAGCGGCTTTTTCCCAGACTTTGCGGTAGCTGATGTGATTAGGCGAATTGCTGCAGATACGAATTGGCAGTATCAATTAGAGCAGTTACTCAAGCGTTATCCAGAGCACAGTCAAATGATGGCTATGGGAATTGCCCGCGGCTTGCTGGAGACTGGCGAAGACCACAAGACAATCGGGGTAAGTCATACAGTCTGGGACAGGGTGCTTGCTGGCGAACTTGAGCCAGATGAATGGCCGCTGCAGTGCCTAGAGGATTACCTGCTAGCAGCTTACGAGAACCTCGGCGATAAACATGGTTATAAACAGACGCAGAAAGAGGCGGAACAAATTGATCGTTCACTTGAGTCAAGACGACTGAGTGAAGCAAAAGAGCGGCGGAAAGCCGGTCAGAAGCCTACCGAAGATTTACTCAGACAAGAGAACAAATATCACGAGCTTTTTGCTTATGAAAATTTCGTATTGTCGCTTGGACTAGATTTTAGCACGCGGGAACCCACTAATGATAAATTAACAGCTTTTTCTCTGCAAACCGGGGAGAAGATTGGGCGTAATGAACCTTGTCCGTGTGGAAGTGGTAAGAAGTATAAGAAGTGTCATGGTGCGATCGTGTAGATGAGTCATCAATCGAGGGCTGGTCATGGAACCCGGTCACCTAATTTGGTGCTTGGTCTGGCTCACCATCGCTCATGAGTTAAACATGGCCCATGGATCGATCACGCTGTTAGACTAGGGTGTATTAGGTTACAATTTCTATATGGCCTTCATTATTTCTGCCGACGATATGAAAGAGAGCTTGCCGGGTTATGATCCGAGTAGAGCTGAAGAGTTCCATGAAGCATCCACCCGGCTTGCTGATAAGGCTTTTGAAGATGCACTAAAGACCAGGTCTGAGAAAACGGTCATTGTCATGTCTGGCGGTAGTGCTTCAGGTAAGTCTGAATATGTATCAGCATATTTAGAGCGTGCGCCTGTCATTGTCTATGATGGAACATCTTCAAGTCTTAGACGAGCAACCACCAAGATAGAAAAAGCCTTACAATTTAAAAAGAATGTAGAGGTGCATGCAGTCTGGCCAGCCGATTTTGTAACTGCCTTTGAAGCTTTCTTTAGTCGGGATAGACAATTTTCACCAAAGCATTTCTATCGAACGCATAGTGATTCTCGAGCCACTCTTTTGAAGATCTCTCAAGCATATCCCGATATTCCTATAACTATTATCGTGAGTAACTACGACCATAAAAGACAGGGCCAAAAAAATGGAGTTTCAAGTTTTAACAGATAAGAATAGGAATGATCTCGTTGAATTCATAAAGAAAAACCAGTATAATGAAGATGAGATAAAACGAGCGCAAGGACTATATGACTTTTAAGACACTGAAACCACCAGCTAAATCCAATAAGCAAATTCAAGAGTACGTTAATGCTGTCGAAAAAGGACGCAATAGTTACTTTGTGGTTCAAAATGGTAAAGGTTGGTACGTACGAAAAGCGAGTGTTCGTACTAGTCCTGGCACTTTATTTCCTACGGAGTCGGAAGCTATAAGCGCAGCCCGAACCCGAGCCGCTAAACGAAATTCTAAGGTCTTAGTATTTGATAAACATGGTTCGGTGCGCACGAGCGCATAATTGAGACATCTAACCGTTATAGAAGCTGCTTAGCGCCATAATAAGAATTGCGGATGCGGGTCTCCCCATGACAAATTCATGATATAATTTAAGGGCACTTTAACTTACCCATTATGTATTAGCCTGACCGAGCTAATTCTAGGTAGTGGAAATCAACGCAGGTTGACCTGATGGCGCATAATCAACACCGCCATTGCGGTCCAATACAGGCAGCGAGACGCAAGGTGAAGTACGGCCAGCAGGCTGCTATCACCGAAGCCAACCGTCGCCGCAAGCGTCTCAAGCACGTAAAGCGTCAGCCTAATGACTTGCAGACCAGAGAGCTCCTTTAGAGGGGCTTTTTATATTGGTACGCATTACAGTTTGAAGTCTGAGTATTGCTAACGTTACATTTTGGCCTACTGAGGAGTCAAGTGGGGCTGGAATTGGTCATGGAACCTGGTCGGCTTTCATGCTGCTTGGTTGCCATAGTGGTGACTGGTCGCTTCTGGAACCAACTTACAGAGGTAAATCTTGTAAACTCGCATATTTAGCAGTTCCAACCCATTGTGGTAATAACAGGAACTGGATTCGAACCTCTAACAGAGGTGGAAAATTAAGAAGTTACTGTCAAAAATAAAGGAAGACCGGTCTTGGAACCCGGTCTACCTCTGTTGGTGCTTGGTCTGGCTCGACGTACCAGCAATGTTGCGGACTAAGTACTACCGATACGTTGTTGAGCTATCTAGAGAGATTGAAATAGCTCGGAGTTACTTACAGAGTCCGTTAGGGCTGTTTAATGGTGAGCTTGGGGTTGCTTAAAAAGCGTATCCTAATTGCAACTTCTTCTTAACAATGTAGACTTGAAGCCTTACTTACTAAATATAAGCGAATTTAAGGGTTCAGGCTGTAGGCTCTCTGATGTTATGATAATCAGTATGGATAAAGACTGCGACGCTTGCAAGTTCCTCGCTGACCCCAAACACCAGATTCTAGTAACGAATAGCTGGAATATTGGTCTTGGTAACAACCAAGCATACTTAGGTAGAGCCTATGCTACATTACGCACCCACAAATCAAGTCTTAGTGAGCTTAATCAATCAGAGTGGCAGGAATTCAAAGAAATCGTTAGGAAACTTGAGAAAGCATATAAAGTTGCTTTTGGAGCAGAACCACTTAATTGGGGTTGCAATATGAATAATGCTTTCAGAGCTTTGCCAGGTAATCCACACGTTCACTGGCATATCATTCCTCGATATAAACAAGCTACCGTCATTGGCGATACGACGTATGAAGACCCGCTTTATGGCGAGTTCTATGACGATAAAGCCGAAAGAATTGTTAATGATGAAGTGATTGATGAAATAGCTGCTAAACTCAAAAGCTGCTTGGTATGATAAACGAAAACTTTGTTTTAGTTGGGGCGGCCTTAAACTTATTTGGTAGTTCTCAGCTATGTTTTTCAAACGCTAAAAGGTAAGACTAGACCAAATCGGGTTACATGGTTTTTATGGGCGGTAGCTCCGTTAATAGCTTTTAGTGCTGAACTCGGTCAACACGTTGGTTTACGCTCAATAATGACATTCATGGTTGGTTTCGGACCAGCTATGGTATTGATTGCTTCGTTCATTAATCGTAAATCTGTTTGGAAGATTACTAGACTTGATATAATCTGTGGTGTTTTGTCAGTACTGGCTTTAATAGCTTGGGGTGTTACGGGTAAAGGTAACATAGCTATTGCATTTAGTATCGCCTCTGATTTACTGGCTGCAACTCCCACAATGATTAAAGCTTACAGGGAACCCGAAACTGAACATTACGGAGTATTCCTATTTGGCACAATAAGTGCTGTTATAACACTACTTACTATTAAACAATGGTCTTTTGCTCAGTATGGGTTTCCTCTGTATATTGCTTTATGTTGCGCTACTTTGGTTTTCTTAATTAAGTTCCCAAGAAAACCCAAAACCATTCTTGCGAAAAGTACTACAGCCTGAACCCTTAAATTCGCTTATATTTAGTAAGTAAGGCTTCAAGTCTACATTGTTAAGAAGAAGTTGCAATTAGGATACGCTTTTTAAGCAACCCCAAGCTCACCATTAAACAGCCCTAACGGACTCTGTAAGTAACTCCGAGCTATTTCAATCTCTCTAGATAGCTCAACAACGTATCGGTAGTACTTAGTCCGCAACATTGCTGGTACGTCGAGCCAAGTGTTTTTATTTTTGCTGTTTAATAGAGCCTTGAATGGCTCTTTTAGGTTAAATACTAGCTTTTCTCCGTCAAAAGTAGTGGTCGCAACAATAAAGTTTAGAAGATAGCGTTTTTGTTCTAGTTTCGTTACTTCACACCGCTTCCAGGAGGCCAGTTTAATCTATCGGCAAGTTCCTTATGAAGTTCTTCCTTACTAATGTCTTTATCTGTTTGCGCTTGTACTTTGTTATCGAGTAACCACAAGTCAACTCTAGCTAACTCGTCTGGTAATTTATCAAAAAAGAATGACCAAGCCTTATGACCATTTACATCTGTTGTATCCAACATCATTAAATCACCTAGGTCGTCAACGCCTGATTCTTTTTCCCACTCTTTTCTTACTTGTGTTTCAAGATATTCATTTGCTTCATTATCATTCATATTGTTCTCCTAAGTTATTTTATTAGTATACCAAAGCTCTATTTACCCAGTCTTAATAAACTCCCACTGCTTCCTTTTCGACTAATTTTGCCTGATTGTCCAAATTGGCTTCATGTAGTTGCTTAAGTTTTAGTGTTCTTTTTATTTCCTTACTGTCGCTTCGACTTAGTAAATTATCAATGGTACTTGCACGACATAGATAATTAACGCTGAGTTCTTGAAGTTTATCTTTATGCCAAGAGTCGACGGTAGCAACTTGTAGAGCTTTGTCAATTTCTTCTAGACTAAATAACTTTAGGGTTTCTTTAGCCTCTTTTGGTAAGTAGCGATAATTACTATTAGTATACTTATTAATGAGCTCTAAAAATCTTAATTCATTACCTATATTAGGCAAATTAGAAAAAGTATCTTGTACCTTATTAAGTTGTATATTATTGGTTCTAAGTAATTCTGGTTCTATATAGTCGCTAGTATTCTGACTAACCTGAACGCTAGTATTCTGACCACCAGCCTTCAGTTTTTCGGCGGAGTAGTACCTACAGCTTGGTAAATGCTCTTGTATGCGCTGACCAGTAGGAGTTGGGTCGTATAAGTTACTGGTGTTGAACCGATGTTCTTTGACGATAAATCGTTTTTCTTCTAAGCTTTTGGTAATAGCTCTTATGGTACTATTGCACCGTCCTATATCGGTTGCCATGGTATCGACCTTTTTCCATGACTTTTCACCTACGAACCAGCACTTCTCGATGATGTTCCCAAGTACACCCACTTCCTGCGGTTTAAGACCTAAATCACCCATACAGGTAACTAAACACTTATGTATTGGCACGAACCCTCGTTGAGCTACCTCTTCAGTCCATTTGGCTGCGAACGTAGCGTTTAACCTATCATTTCCCACAATATTATCTCCCCAAGCAAACAGTCTGTTATAACGCAGACAGCTTACTTGTATACTTTTTTATTTGTTATTAATACTGATATAGCTTCCGCAAAATCAGTAATTAAGAAAGAGTTACTTCGCTATCTATTATTGTCCTCACGTTCGTAGCGCTTTGCAACTATTTTTCGCTGTATTATTTAGAACAACAGAATAAGCGTAATTTCACCCAAGAGTTGCCCACCTTTTACCCCACCCTTAACAGAGGTGAGTAATTTTTATAATCATGTATCACTTGTAGCACTATATTATTGTAAAATCGCCGATGAGTTACCGAGTAGTTGCACACCACCAAATCGTTAAAATCGGCTATGAGTTGGCGTATAGTTGGCCAACCCCTCACCTCTGATAGTCTTAATAATGTATAATTCAATCAAACCAACAGGTTTTAAAACAATTTGGTATGACCTAACCTGAGTAGCTAATTTAGCGAAAGGCATGGTTATAAATCCCGTGAAGAATACTAAGCTCATCGTTTAGGTATCTTCACGGGTTACACATCGAAAGGTGTGTAGGGGTCGCAAGATTCCACCTAGCGGTGAGCTTTATGTTTTATTAACTCTAATAGGAGAAAACCCGTGAACGAACCAATATCAGCTAAACACCCAATCAAAGCAGGTAAAAAACCACCAGGCAAAGTAGCTATGACTTTTGGCTACTTAGTAGTCTTTGGAATTATCATTGTCGTTATAGTAGTCATTGTTAGCTTATTTAGTGGCAGCTCTAAGAAAACGAAAACTGTAAGTATCAAATCTACTACTAAGTCCGCAGTTCAAGCATCCACTGTCCCGCTCGCCACCCTTAACGCACAATCAGTAACCACACTAACTCCTGTATTAGCTGATTTTGAACAGCAAATGTCGCAGGGTCAGTCGTATGCTGCTGAATCAAATGCTGGTGATGTTAGTAGTGATTTCCATACATGGGAAACAGCAGAACAAGATAAAGAGAATGTCTCTAATAACACAGAGCAAGTTGACGCTTACAATAAAGCAGACAATGCCTATTACAACGCACATCAAACAGCACCAGACGCACTAAATAATTGGGATACTGACGCTGGTAACTTACCAGGTGATATAACGGAATGGGCTAATGCAGAAGAAGTTGTGGCAGATGATGACGTAACTGGTAGTTCTTCATTATCTACTGACCAGCAGACTGCAACTACAGCTATGCAAACCTACCAAACAGACTTAACTAAAGCAAAGGCTGATTTAGCCCAGCTATAAACTAAAAGAAATAGGAATACACATTGAAGCACATAACGCGCGTAGAATCGCTGAATACCATGAAAGATACAGACTTCTGCGTCAAACGGGAGAAGTCGCAGTATATCGCCTATATGAAGTGTAGATTCATTAATAAGAGGGCTAGCTCTCTGGGTGGTATGATTAAGATATGACGTTACTTGTAATAGCACTTATTATCGCCGCAGTCTGGATTGTCTCCCTTTACTATCAGCTTGAGCAGGTTAAATCGCATTTGCGCAAATTGCCTGAGGCAGCAAAAGAAATAGATAACAATATCAACACTCTCGAAACTGAAGTCTTCATATTAAGGAGAACCTTGCTCAATGTGGTTAGAGGCATGAATGAGACAGTAAACAAAATGGCTAATGCTAAAAATAAAAAAGAACTAGACGCTTTCAAGAAATCCTATAACGAAACTAGCGTTACTGCTCAAGCCGCTTCAATATACATAGCAAATGTTAACAATACAGGTTACACGACAGAACTTTTGAAGAAAATCTATAAAGACCATAACCTTCCTGAACAATTCTCAAGCCAATTAGCAATGATAGAGCATAACACGCTTAATGGTAAGGAATGGAGTCAAGAAGCCTGGGACGCTAACGACGAGAAATACGAGAAGATGTTAAAAAGAATGTTAAAGGCTGACTTTGAGAATATGCAAGATGAGATAGAGGCGGAAGAAAAACAGCAGAAAGAATTAAATAAAAAATATAGTGAGTATAGCTAAGGCAGTATCAATATGAGCGCAAAGAAACATGGTGAAGGTTGGATAATAGGTTTCTTTATACTACTACTCTTATTGGCTGTAACAGTAACTACTAACTATCAGAAGTCGGATAAGATAAAGTATCTGAATGGTCAATTAAGTTCTGCTCAGACTAGCGACCAATCATCAAGTAATAGTTCGTCAACTACTCAAGCACCAACAGTTACTACTCCAGCACCAACCGTAGCCGCTTCTCAATCATGGTTATGTACTGACTCTGTAGATATGAGTCTGGGTGGTGATATTAATGCACTTTGTACGCCTTCTAATGGTAGTACAAACGACCTCTCCTGTTCAGGCAACATAAATACTGATTTAGTAACTCAATATTATCCATATGCTAACCTCGATATGACTTGCACCACACGATAGTAAGCCTAGCCTCTTATCCAATATAGTTTATGGTTATAGCCGTGAGTTTTTAGATAAAAACCGTGAGAATTATAGGTATGAATTACCTAATCGCACGAGTATCTGACCCAAAACAATTAGACGCACTTCCAGCTCAAAAGCAAAAGCTATTTGATTATGCCGAGAAACGGAACTGGATTGAGAAAAAAGACTTCCTATATACCGAGTTCGATGAAACTGCTTTTAAAAATACTAGAAAGAAATTCAACGAAAACGTCATGAAGCCCTTATTGGCTGCTAAAGACTTATCAATAATAGTTTTCGATAAGATTGACCGCTTTAGTAGAGATTCCTCGTCTGAAGAAAAGGCTACCCTGACTAAATTATTCCGTGCTGGAAAAATAGAACTGCATTTTCCAAGTGATAACCTGTTTATCCATAAAGATTCACCAGCAGCCGACTTATTTAGGCTAGATATTGGTGTAGCCTTAGCTGGTTACTATTCAAGTGCTATTCGGGACAATGTAAAACGTAGGATTGACCAAAAACTACATGACCGAGAGTGGCCTGGAAAAAGTCCAATTGGGTATTTGAACTACGTTAAGGGTGAAGACAGTAAAGGCGAACCTATCAAAGACATAATGCCCGACCCTGAGCGTTCAGAACATATATTTGAAGGTTTCAAAATGCGCTCCAATGGTATGAGTTACGGAGCAATCGCCAAAGACCGTAAAGAAGCAGGACTTGTAAGCAATACTAAACTCAAAAAGCCCATTACGAAGGGTCAGTGGGAAGAAATGCTACAAAATCCGTTCTACTATGGTGAAATGCGCTATGTTAACAAACTCTATCCTCACAAATACGAGCCGATTGTGCCAGTATGGTTATGGGAGAAATGCCAACAGGTAAAGAAAATGAGAAGCACCGCCAGAACTCAGTACAACAACAAGCCGTTTCTATTCAGGAATCTGAAATGTAGTAAGTGTGGTTTTTCAATATCCTTTGACGGACCTAAACACAACGGACAGGTTTACGGAAAGTGTACCGA
This sequence comes from uncultured bacterium, assembly GCA_963794235.1. GTDB lineage: Bacteria > Patescibacteriota > Saccharimonadia > Saccharimonadales > UBA4665 > CAWCCP01. The sequence goes on along the minus strand of CAWCCP010000011.1, from coordinate 25,823 downwards.
GTACGGTGGGAAACATGGTGCTACATGGGTAGATGAGCGAGTATTAATAAACCAAGTCATAGAATTACTTAAATCAATCCAAGTGCCGAAGAAGCTCCTACCTCAGCTTCAAGCTGAAGTTGAACGACGCTTTGATAACGAGCAAGAATCCTACAAGGACAATAAAGCACGACTACTGAATGAATTAAAAGTTCAGGACGATGAAGTAAAGCGACTATTCAAAGAACGTAGTAAGTTCAATTTACGCCCCGAACTGTTCGAGGAGCTAGTCAAAGACACTGAAGTAAAACAGAAAGCAATTCTACAGGAATTAGAAGACCATGGTAACGGTAACAGAGCCTTTGTTATCGGCGCTCAGTACATTTTAGAGCTTGCTAGTAATGCAGTTGAGCTATTTACAGATGAACGGACGAAACTCGAGCAAAAACGCTATCTTCTAAACTTTATTGTTGCGACCACTACTTTTGACGGAGAAAAGCTAGTATTTAACCTAAAAGAGCCATTCAAGGCTCTATTAAACAGCAAAAATAAAAACACTTGGCTCACGGTTGTGAACGCACTACGAACTCCTAATTACGGCTTATCGGCTATTTCTTAGCCTTCTTAGGATAACGCTCCTTAAGCTCATTTAGATGTTTAAGCCAAAAATTTATATGGAACACTGCATCTTCATCAGCGCCCTTTTCAACTAACTGTGCTTCAAGTACTTTGATGTCATTTTCGATGGTTTTAAGCTTGAGAGAGCGTTGAATTCTATAGTAATCGAAAAAGTATTTATAGGCATTCTCAGTATGGATAGCTCTGTCCGTTATCAATTTATCCTCGAGATTCCTAAATGCGTCCTTACCCATCCCAAAAGAACCACCTACCATGTGTGAGCTAAAACCAAACGAGATTCTTGTGGTCAGTAGATGGTTTACTCGTTCAGTAGATTTTTCATAAGGATTTAACAAGTAAGTTAGAGTTTTTGAAAAAGTAGGCGGGTCTATGGCTGGATAAAGATAGTTAAAGACTTTATCTAATGCATAATCATTTTCTTTCCAGCCGTCATAAACTCTACCCTTTGCCCAATTTATAAAAATGCTATTCCAGGTACGTGTTATTTTCCCAATTGGCTTAGATTCTTCTAGATTTTCGTTTGTAATTCGCCAATTCTGCGGGAAGGCACGTAATTCAAGCGCTTTGGCTTGGTCTTGTTCGGCTAACTTGTCTAGTATCAAATCACCATATAGGCGGAAAAGTCTGTCTAAGTAGTCATCGTTTTTGTCATCTTCAATCAATGACGATATGTGTTTCTCGAGTGCGTAAAAGAAGTCGTCACTTTCGTTAAACTTTATATAAAAATCAAGCATATTTCTCAGCGCAACCTCTAAGGTGTAGACGAGAGCGGTAACCTCAAGATTGCTTGTCTTAGTTCTAGAACTCCATACCTTTAAATTAAAGTCCAAGACTTTAGATGCAAGGTTTCTAATCTTTAAACTAAAAAGTACTGTTCGTTTGTCGAAGCTATCGATAAATGGGCGGTATAACGCGTTTACTACTTCATAATTTTTAGCCTGCACTTCACTGTCGAGACGTTCATATAAAGCTAAGTAGACCTCATCAATACTTGTAAAGTATTCATCTTGAACTGCAACGTCAGTGCTCTCCCAGACTAGTGAGAGTATAGTCTGATAATCGTTGTCAGCCAGGTCGCCAGTCTTTACGTACTTAAGTAAGTCGGCATCATTAGAATTGTAAATGGCCTTTACAGACCAAAGTAGTAGCAAGAACCATACCGCAACTAGGCATTCTAGGACTAGGCTAAACGGCTCTGGAAGTATGGGGAATATTGCTAGTCCCAAGAATGCTAAAGCAACCGACGGAACCATAATCAATTTGATGAAGCTGTTTTGGATTTTAGTGTAGTTTATGTTTTGGAGAATGGTGATTGGGTGACGTTTCGGGTGTTTTGATATTCGACCGTTAATTTCACTTACCGTGTTCCAGAGCACAGGTATAGCAAAGGCGATGACACCAAGAGTTATACCCTGCAAAAATGCACGGTCAACATGAACTGTAAGCCAGTTTGTTATTCTATGAAGTTCAGATACATGGTGTGTGACTGGCAAATTTCTTTGAAACATTTATAGTCCAGCAATTTCTCGCCACAGCTCATCAGGCACATCTATGATACCTTCACTAACAGTTTCACCATGCAATTCACTTGCCTGCTCACCAGGTATTCTAATTTCCTGACCTGGAAGTTTACTTGTAGCTTTTATCTTCTCGATTAGCTCAGAGTTAGCTGCCTTAAAGGTACTTAAGTCTGACGTTTGGCCAGGGTCAATAACAAGAATAAAGCCGCCGCGCTCTTGAAGAGGTACACCAAAATTACTACCCGCCTGATTGGTCTCTAGCATCATGTTATCCATGCCAACTAGAGAGCCGCAAATTACCTCAACAAGAAGTGCTAACGCAAAACCCTTATAATCGCCGAATGGCAATACAGAATGAGCCTCTTTGGGGTTAAGCGTTAGTTCGCCCTTGTCATTGTAGAAAGTGTCCGGCGGTAAGTCGGTGCCGTACTTATTAGCTAGTCGTACTTGCCCCCATGCTCGCTTAGAGGTTGCCATATCTACTACTAGTGGAGCTTTAGCCGTCGGTATGCCATAAGCTATAGGGTTTGTTGCTAGAACAGGGTCGTAGCCGCCAGGAGGGGCTATCGACGTACCACCTCCATCATTAACAACAATGGCCAGGTAGCCTTGGTCAGCTATATATTGAGCAATAGCACCTGGCCTTAGCCAGCTATCCATGTTCTTTATAAGGGCAGTTCCGATATTTTCTCGCTCAGCCCTCTTAATAGCCTCATCTGCTGCACGTTTGCCAACGATAGCACCTGGATTAGACTTGGCGTCAATAATAAACACAGAGCTGGTTTCTTTGACTACTTCTGGCTTCGGCAAGTTAGAAAAGTCCTGTTTAACAAACCCAGGGAAACTGGCAAGGCCGTGACTAGTATGGCCCCTTAGCTCACCACCCAGGTACATATCAACCAAGAAGTCAGTATCGGCATCGCTGAAGCCTTTTGCGCTTAAGACGGACTTCATTTTATTGGTTACCTCATCTAACTTAATCTTCATTTCAGCGTCTCTTCTATCCAGTCTCTAAGCTCTTTATTTAGGTCATCAGGAGAGACAAATGTTATCATCGGCACTTCCTCGGCTGAGGTCTTACGAATGTCGTCCATAACAGCGTCTTTGTGTTTATCTGTCGTATAGGACGTTATGGTTATATAGTCCATGTCTTGTACCTGGCCTTTCCATAAGAAACGAGCCGGATGCTTAACGAACTGGCCACCTGTAACAAGTTTCTTTTCGAGTAGTGAGTTCAATATCTTGTCAGCTTGTTCCTGATTTTCGGCGCTGATTTTGACTTCATAATATAGGCTCATTTGAATTGTTCTCTTAAAGTATCAAGCGGTAACTCAACTCGGATGTCTCTAACATAGTTGCCGTTCTTGTCCTTGTCGTCATCGTTCATCCAAACTAATTGTGGTGTAGCTTTGTAAACTCGTAATACTGCATCACCAGAATAATTGGCAAAATCTCGTTCCTTAGTTTTGCCTACGCGTCCATCCAAGACCTTTAATGCAGCCAAAGCCTCCTCCTCATTATTAAGCTCTTGGGCAGTAGCCTGGAAATATACACCTTCACCAGTACTTTCGGGTACGGTAGAGTTGTAGACTACAAGAAACACATCTTTGCTGGCACGGATGTTTTGGGAGTGATGCGAATTTTTGTCCGATGCCCAGTAGAAATTTAAATCCTTATCAAATGCAGAATAGACCGGTGTATTCCATGGTTTGCCTTCGGCCGATATGGAGGCAATGGTTATATAGAGTATTTCTTTAACAATCTCGGCTGCTCGTTGGTTATGGTGGTCACTCACTTCTTACTCTCCTAGAACTTTAAATAACCTATCTCGTAAGTCTTCAAACTTAGTGTATCCTGCCCTCGCATTGAAATGGCCGGCATTAGGTATAAAGGAAAGTTCAATGTCGAGGTGCTGTGCTAGTTCTTTGCCATTATCCAGCCCCACATAAGGGTCGTCATCTGATTGATACACTACAAAGTTTTTAGCCTTGCCCTTAATGTTATTCCACTCAAAGTCAAAGCCACTAAAACTGTTGTCTCGGTCATAGTTAAGTATTGGTTTAACACCAATCGGTGTACCAACGAAAATAGCGGCTTTTATAGGATTATATAGGTTCTCCAGTACACGTAAAGCAAAGACACCGCCTAGGCTGTGACCTACAATAACTGTATTTTCATCTTGTATGTACTTGTGAAACTCTTTTAGTACGTCAAACCATTCAGAAACCTTAGCAGGTACAATTGGCGGCGAGGGGAATTGTGGCACTATGACGTTATAACCTTTGGCCTCAAGCTCTTGCTTTAACCAAGGGAACCAATTCTCTTTCGGGTGTCCTTCTGTGCCGTGAAATATAAAAACATTATTGGGTTTACCCATTTCTATACCTCTCTGATTGAATTTCCATTAACAATTATTGCCTGCTTATCAGTCAGAACCTTTACATCGTAACCTTCATTAGCCAAGCCATCCTTCATTTGCGTAAGTGGTTCTTCATACTTTTCATTACCCCAATGCGGTACTATTGCAAACTCAACTAAGCTAAGCCCTTTTTCTATTTGTTCAGGTGCGTCTTCTGGTTTATCTAGTAGGTCAACATATTTTAGTGTTGGTGTCGCAACTATTGCCCCAGCACTATCGCCACCGTATACAGTGCCACCATCGACCAACTCTCTGATAATTTGGTCAAAACCAGAAGTCTTCATAACGTATCGTAAATACCAGGTATTGCCACCACCACACCAAACTACATCATATTGGCTTAGCTTTGCTTTAAGTGTTGCAGCGTCCTTGTATTGCCTTAAATCAATCTCTTCAGGCTTTAGGCCTAAGTCGGTAAACATGGCTTCTACATCTTTCATCGACTCACGCTTCTTAATAGGATATGGGTCAGCAGCGTTAGTGATATAGGCAAACCCGATATCTTCGGCTTGCTTTCCAACTAGCCGCAAGAATTCTTGGTCTAACTGCTTTTGAATACCAAATGATGCGAGATAAAGTTTCATACTCAACTAACCTTATTTGTCGGCTTTCCGTTCAAGTAATTCTTGATGTTATCAACGTAAATACGCTTCTTGAGTTGACTGGCTTCACGGGTAAGATAAGCTATTGCTGGGTAAATCTTGCAGCTAGGTAGTTGTTTTAGTTCTTTCAGTTGTTCCTCTGTCATTTCGTCGCTATGGTCGAGCATAAACTCCATATCGTTTGGCTTGAGTCGTGTCACTAAGGCCTCAAAGTCAATTAGCTCCATTGGGCTTGGGTTAATGAAAATGGCGTTAGTTTTAATTTTGTTAATTCTGTCGGTAGTGATGATGCCTTCGGTTTCAGGATTGAGTGCAAGATTTAGGGTAATAATATCTGAGCTTGCGAGCAGCTCGTCTAGTTCTTGGTACTTAATACCCTTAGCTTCAGCGTCTGGCTTTCGAGTCCGTGACCAATAGCTAACATCGCAACCAAAGGCCTCGGCTAATTCAACTGTTCGTTTACCAATATGCCCAAGACCGATAACACCAAATTTCTTGCCCTTAATCTCCATGCCAGGATGGTCGTCATCTTCATAAATACCATCCCTAGCCATGTCCAAGGCACGATAAACACCACGACACCATTCAATTAGGATGCCAAAGGTAAACTCAGCTACAGCCTCAGTGGCGTAGTCAGCTATGTTTGTAACCGTAACTCCCTTGCTAGCTGCATAGGCTGTATCAATGCCGCCATAGCCAGTGCCTAGCATGCCGATGTACTTTAGGTTCGGGAACATGTCTATTGTTTCTTTGCCGACCTTAGCACCAAGCTTGACCAGCAAAGCATCAGCATCCTTGTTGTCGCCAACCTCAATGCTATTGGCAATAAGTACACGGTTTTCTGCAATGCTATCAATCTCTTTCCAATAGCTATCATCTAGTTCGTATACCCGTAAAACCTAGACATAAAAGTTTCTGTAATTTCATGGTCTTATAATACCAGAGGTATAATAGTTATAGGATGAAAAGACCAAACAACAGGCGAGAAAAGTTCGTCTCAGAATATGTAAAAGACGGCAATGCCACTAAAGCAGCTATTAGAGCTGGTTATTCTGCTAAGTCAGCTAGAGTAACCGGGCACCGTTTGCTAACAAATGATGCCTTACGACAGAGGTTGGAGGAAGTGGGACAACAAGGACTAGAGACACTAATGGAAATAGCCGTAAGCGGTAATAGTGAGACAGCTAGAGTTCAGGCAGCTACTGTACTCATGGACAGAGCCTGGGGTAGGCCGACAACACCAATAGACATAAAGTCTCAGGTGGTAAAAATCTGCATTGATTTAACAGGGTCAGGTGAGCAACCACCGGCTGAGATGATGGACTTAGCCCCAAAAGAATATATTAAAGAAACGACATCAGTTTAGCAGTACCTTTTTGTTTGGCATAGACACACCCCCCCCTGTGCATGTCGCGCTAGTTATTGACCGGTATGTACATATACAGTTAATACGATGCTGGTGTCTCTATGTCTTGCAGATTGAGCTAAAATCAATCGTCCCACTTATTAGTAAAGAGGCTACGGATTAGTTTAATAACTTCCCATAGTAGCGTTATAAAGAAAGCACCGTTGACGTATGCCACAAAGCCAACCAAAGGTACTAATATCACCCAGTCAATAATGCTCATATCACCTACGTGTTCCAGGGTTCCAGTGGATTAAAGCTAGGCAGTGGCGCTTCTTGTCTCAGGGTTATGGTACAACCATAAGCGTTGGCGCTTGGTGTTAGACCGCTAACATATTGCTGATAGCTACTAGCCATACCGCTATTCTCTTGGTCTATAAATTGATTGACTGACGCTACGGTTACTGTAGGGTTAGGCTCTGAGCCGTATTCGTTATAGGTATTTATCTCGCCCTGAGCGTTGCTTATGGCCGATATTCTACTGTTATCTAGGTTGGTCTGGTCATTGGTCTGTATAGTTGCAAACTCCCCACTACAGTAAAGAGCCGCGATTTCAGCATCAGACGGCCCGCTAGAGGCACTAGTAGAGCTTGTAGCAGGTTTTGTATCTGTTGTAGGGCTAGAACTACTAGACGAGGAGGTACTAGGTGTAGAGGTGCTAATTGACTGATTACTAGATGAGCCGAAGGTAGGGCAACCTGCGCTGCCCTCTACACATATAGGGACACTACTATTGCCTGATGAATTGCTTACATTAAGAGCCTGCTTTACGGGTGTTTTACTAGGAGCTTGTAGGGCGTATATGGTGGCCGCTACTGAACCGACTACTATCGCTGTCGCTCCTATAATTAAAGTTCTTTTAGGTAGGCGTCTAAGCCTCCTTAGTAGCTTTTGCTTCTTAGTCATATTGGTCTCCAATGATTAGTGGTGACCAATTAAAAAACCGGTCACCGAGTGAGCTTGCGCCCCATAGAAGTTTCCAACTATGACTACGTGAATAGATACCCGATGGCCGGATTGTTATTCACGTAGATTTGAGACCATGCCATGATGAGTGGTTTAGGTCAATTGCGCACCTAGCGCTAGAATGAGTATACACCTAGCGTTATGACAGATGAAAAGCCTCGCAATGACGAGAACCCATTCAACCACATTCGTTACAAATCTCGTGACGACTGGTACTTGTATTGGCTCTGTGAGGACAAAGAATTTAGACAAGAACTTGACCAGCTTCATAATTGGCCATACGCCCAAGGCAATAACGCAGAACCTTACGCGCAAAAGGTAGATGAGTTAATGGAAAAGTACGCATTAACAGAGGAAGATTTGGATATTATCATTACCGGTATGCACCTGCAAGTTCCGCTGGATTTCCCCTTTAAAATTTTAGATTCTGACGAACATGGCCTTACGGTTATAATCCCTCGCAATATAAAGCTCGACGACTATAACGGTGCCTGGAAATACATACAGGAATTATTCAAGTCTAACCCAAAAAACAAGACGATTATAAGTAAGCGAAAATCACCAGACGACCCACAGCTTATATATGCCATTTTTAAAGCTAGACATAAAGGACAGACTTTTAAAAAAATATTTAGAGGAGTACCAAGAAGGTGTTCTTGGTAGCTATGAAGATAAACCGAGAAATCAGTTTTCATCTGAGGATAGTCTTGAAAGATACTACAACAAATACAAACCAGCCAGATAACTAGGTGCTTTAAATGGTGGCTTTCGAATGTCCTTGACTGGGGCATTATTATGCTATGAAAAGCATCAATGACATTGCCAACGAAAGGTTTATAAATAAACCTTTCAATGACGTTGATGGCGGTTTAATAAGTCGACCACGAACGGAAAGGCGTAGTGATGCCGAGAACGAGGCACTTGCCGCGGAGCTGCTTACTAAGCTGCGCACTGGCAATAAGCTTCCGCTCCTTGCTGTCGGTTATAGCGGTATCCCTAGAGATACCATAAATCGTCATGCGACCACTGCGTCCGAAAAAAGTAGTACGCCGGTTAAGCTATTCATGCACCTTATTAAGCAGGAGGCCTTATGGCAAGACTATCAAACCAACAAGGCCAAGAGGAACAAGATGCAGCTCAGTAGTACTAGTGCGGCTGAGCTGCAAAAAATCCTTGAAGCAGAATTAAAAAGACCAATCTCGCTTGAGGAGGCGGCGAGTATGGGTTTATGGCTCTTGAAGTTTTATGGAGAACTGGCGAAGCCTAAACCATAAGCTTGTTTCTACAGAGGTAAATAGTGGTATAATTAAGGAGCACACAACTAACCAAACGGTATTTTTCTGTCCAAAAGGGGGCAGTCCGTACAATTCCGTTTGGGGTTGTGTGCAGCGGGCTGTCCCCTTTTGGGTATCAGCAGAAAGGATAAACTATGGAAAGTAGACGTAAAGCCGTGATACTCGCAAGAGTGTCTACTAAAGAGCAGGAGGAAGATGGTTTTTCATTACCTGCTCAGGAAAAGATAATGAAGGACTACGCCAAGCGTAGTGACCTGAATCTAGATGTTGTTAAGCCCTTCTCTATAGCTGAGTCGGCATCAAAGACTAAGCAAAGAAAAATCTTCAACGAGATGATGGTCTTTGTTAATGAGAGCAATATCAAAGTCCTGATTGTCGAAAAGGTGGATAGGCTCACCAGGTCTTTTAAGGACATGGTGATGATTGATGAATGGCTCGAGGAGGACGAAGAGCGACAAATACACCTAGTTAAGGACGGGCTTGTGCTACATAAAAATGCTCGCTCACAGGAAAAACTTAACTGGGGCGTGAAAGTACTTTTCGCCAAGAACTACATAGACAACCTACGAGAAGAAGTGGCTAAAGGTGTGAAGGAAAAACTTGAACAAGGCTGGTATCCAGCCACTCGTCCACCTATAGGTTATAAGCATACGGGCGAAAAGGGTCATAAGGAACAGATTATTGATGTTGAAAAGGCTCCTCTTGTTAAACTGGCCTTTGAGCTCTACGACAGTGGTAACTATTCTATCCTTTCATTGTCAAAGGAACTTGATAACCAGGGACTAACAAGCGTCGTTGGCAAGCCCCTGTCTAAAAGCTATGTACATATGATGTTAAGGGATAAGTTTTACGTAGGCATAATGACTTGGTGTGGAGTTGAATATCCTGGAAAGTTCGAAGCGCTTATAGATGAAGACTTATTCGAGCGCGTACAAGCACGATTGGGTAGTGGAACCACACCGAAGGTGGAGAAAGAACTCACTCTCATGCATAAGAAAGCGCGCTGTGGCCAGTGTGGAGGCATAGTATCGTGGTACAAGCAGAAGGGTCGTTGGTACGGTGAATGCAAGTCTAGAAAACACACCAACGACCAAGGGTGTGCTCGCCAGGACTTAATCGAAGAAGAATTGGCCGAATACTTTAATGAACTCATAGCGCCCTCGCCTGCCATTATTGCTTGGGTCAAAAAAGAGCTACGGCAATCACATGCTCACGAGACTGAACAATATAATGCCGCAATCGGACAGCTTACTAACAGACACAGGCGTATTGATGAGCAGCTTAAGGTCTTGTATGAAGACCGGCTAGATGGCCGTATTCCACCTGAGCTATATGACCAGAAGTTTAAGGAGAAGTCGGCTGAGCGAGAGGAGGTTGCTAAGAACCTTACAAAGCTTTCTGAGAACAATACTGATTACATAGAGAAAGGCATAGACATACTGGAGCTTACCCAGCGGGCTGCGGAGATATTCAGGGCAAAGCCGGTAGAAGCCCAGCGTGTGCTCTTGGGCGATATATTCTCGAACATAACGCTTAATGGCAAGCATACGTCTGTTATATGGCGCCCGGAGACGGAATTGGTTCGAAATGCAGTCGAAAAAACAAAAAGGCTCGAGAATTATCTCGAACCGTCTTCTGACCCCAGTAATATGGGGCTATCTGAACCCTGTCGTTCAGTATGGCTCCGGGGACTGGATTCGAACCAGCGACCTAGTGGTTACACTTATCCCATTACTTTCATAATGGCGTGGACTATCTCATCATCCTATTATAGGATGCAGGGCGCTAATGGAGGATTATTGTTAAGGACTCACCTCCTAGTCTCTGAACCTTCCAAGTATTCTTAACCTCTAACTTGGCTTGGCTGCGGATTATCGTAACCTTTGTAAGGTATTAGACTTCCCGCAATTCACCCTGTTTATCACTAATTGATTACTCAATCAGGCTGCACTTTTCGTTATACCTGCATGTATTTTACGATGACAATTAGCACAAACAAGAAAACACTTGTTTGCTTCTGCCAAAACTTTGCTCCCTGCACGGGCTTATCCACCTCGTGCATGTATGCATTGATTGTAACCGCAAATCATACGTCAACAGCATTTATGATCTATGAGTTGCTCGGCAAATACACATTGTGATTTTGCTTAGATAACTTTTAGATTTCAATACGGTTGTATAAATTTGACGATCTGGGATTCGTAAAGAATTTACCAGATTTAGTGTTTCGTACAGCCACCCGCTCTACCGCTGAGCTACCCCGGAATATTAAAGAACAGGTAGGATTATATCTGACGCACGCCAATGAAGCAACTATCGAGAAAATTTCATTACAGCTTGAGCTCGACGTGAGTCATCCCTTGCCTTTAAAGTTTGTCGTTTATCATATTGTTTCTTGCCTCTTCCGATAGCAATCCGAACCTTAATAAAGCGGCCGCTTGTTAAGATTTCAAGAGGTACTATAGTGCGTCCTTCTTGTTTCGCAGCAGTTAATGCTTTGATTTCACGTTTTTTCGCAAGTAACTTTCGGGCTTGAGTTTGTTCGGACTCGTTCAAGGGTATCCCATTCGTGCCGTGAATAGTTGCGTTAATAAGCCAGAGTTCATTCTCTTTTAGGGTGACGTAGGCTCCACGCAATTGACCGTGACCCATTCGTAGATTTTTTGTTTCAGCGCCTGTCAGATGTATACCCACAACAATAGCATCGCCAAGCTCATAATCGTGTCGGGCTTGTCGGTTTGAAATAATATTGGGTTGACGCTTCTTTTTGGCCATAAGGGTATTGTAATCGAGAATTGGTATAGTGACAAATTGTGGAAATATTGTATAGAATATTTAGTATGATTATTTTAATTAAGCTAGTCTTTACTGATTCGACTTAAATTCTTGTTTAGCCACATTCCATAGACTCGGATCATGGAGAATTACTTTACGGTAGTACCAATATTCTGCTCCCCAAAGATCAATTGACCGCATGCCCGTAGCTTTTCCATAGGCTACAACATCTTTAAATCGTTTTGCATTGAATGATTTATTTTGCTCTGCAAGTGATGTCTGTGGGATAGTTTGACCATGGGGTGGCCACGCTTCTGCTTGTAATTCGCCGATCATCATATCTTTATGGTCATAGATTTTTTGCATACTGGCTAAAAATCCGAAAAACCATGCTGGAAATGGATACTCGATGTAACGATGCGTGTACGCGGCATCCCAGACGCGTCGATAAATTGAAATACTGTACTCGTCAGGTGTTGGCTGATTGACGGGGAATCCCAGTGCATTATTACTACGGCCCACAATAATTGGATGATGAGGATCGGTTTGTTTTACAAGATTATACTCACTCACTAATCGACTACGGCTAAAATTAGTGCAATCGCCAAAACCTTGCAAGAAGTATTCATTTTCAAGTTGGTAACTTTCGAGACTCGGTGAGTTCTTGTATCGGTTGACGACAGCTTTCATGAAAGCCTCAAGTTGTGGTTGCCATTCGCTAACTGGTTCATTTTGAGCCCAGGTCGGTATGTGACACTCTGGCCATCTTGGCTGACGCAGGCCAAGGGTTAAAATAATTTTTGCATGGGCAGTATCAGCTTGCTGAAATTCCCAATCAAGTTGACTGAAATTATATTGTCCTTGCGTCGGTTCAATATCATTCCAATAACTTACGAGTCGGAACTGTTTTACACCAATGCCTATAAGAGCACCCATGGTCGATTGAGGATTGAGCCCTAAGCTTTTAGCATAGTCCGGAATAAAGCTGACACCGAGCTGAAGTGGCTTGCTATCTTCAGTATGAATATACCACTGTGCAATGCCGTACATTGAACCGATCAACAGAAGAGCAAGGATTGTAAGGACCGAGACAATTTTATTCCACCAGTTTTTTTGCCAATAGTGAAGCGGCCATAGTCTTAAGCTGCTCATCAGGCCTTTTGTGTACAATCGAGAGTGCTTTGCCATATAATAAGTTGAAGCCAGCTTAAATGAAAATAACCATTGTAATTCCAGTATACAACGAAGCAAATCAGCTTGGGGTCTGTTTGGAGGCGATTGCCCAACAAACATATCAGGCGTATGAAGTTATAGTAGTCGATAATAATTCAACGGATCAGTCAGTGCAGATTGCCTCAAAATATTCTTTCGTGAAAGTTATGCATCAAAAAATTCAGGGTGTTGTTCATGCTCGAAATCTTGCATTCGACGCTGCTCAAGGTGAAATAATCGGTCGTATAGATGCTGATACGGTATTACCGACAAACTGGACGAGTATGCTGATTAAGATATTTAGTGATCCGACAGTGGATGCGGTTTCTGGGGCGGTTTCATATCACGATTTACCGTGTAAAGATTTTTTTAGCAAAGTTGATCTCTATTTTCGTTCCAAAATTGCCAAAGGCATGGGAGAAGAAGTGTTTCTGTTTGGATCAAACATGGCAATTAGGCGTTCAGCATGGCAAAAAACTCGTCACGATATCTGTAAAAAATCTGGTCTTCATGAAGATTTTGATCTTGCGATTCATGCTCAGGATAATGGCTCTCGAGTAGTTTTTGATAAAACTTTGTGCGCCGAAGTATCTTTGAGACGTTTTAATACAAGTTTTAAGGATTATTGGAGTTATGCGTGGCTCAGCCCGCGAACGTATGCAATTCACGGACGTACAAGCCAACGACATATGTATACGGTGGTATGGCTCGTTATTGTTTTTTACTGGGCAATTAAATTAGCCTACCGAAGCTATAATCCGGACACCGATGAAATTTCACTACGAAATCTCTTAACGTCCGGCGTTCCGGTTCGTGTAAACCCAGCAACTTTTGTTGATTAGAAAAGAGATTGAGAGCTACGACAAATCTAGTCTTTCTAGTAAGTCGTGACTATCAAGGTTACTTCCGTTAATCTTTACGACGTTTTCGTTGTCGTTCGGTTCTTCAAGATGGCTCGCAATACGTTCAAAATCTTCTTCTGACATGTTGCCATAGAGTCGTGTGCCTTGATTGAGAGATTCTTCGACTGCTCTGTGCTTAGCGATCTCTTTCGGGGTTGTAACCCAAATCGTGACGGCATCGGCATTTTGTCGGGCCGCAATGTTCCTCAGTTCCTCACGATCTCTATAGAAATTGAAATTTGTATCAAAGATGACACTCTTGCCATCTCCGAGCAGTTCAGCGGCTTTCTTATCAAGGTATTCATAGAGTTTGCTATTTTCTTCGGCACTATATGTTGGTTGGCCAAACATTTTCCTTCGTTCATAATCTGCCCAGAGCAGAGCTGCTCCGGTTTTTTGCTGAATGTATTGAGCTGCAGTTGTTTTACCTGCACCAGGGTAACCAAGAAAGAGATATAATTTAGGCTTTTGCACGAACTCTATTGTAGCATTCTGGGCTATTGACTAGCTCAGAGCCTGACCCACACTCACTTTTTTGACACCTAACAAAAACGACCCTACAGTTTTGGTTGTCTAAAACTAAAACAAAGAAAGGGTCGTTTTCTAATGACTACACTACAAAAGATGGCAACTGCTGTAAAGCGGTTGCGTACAACGTACGTTCCGAGCGCTAAAGCCCGTCGCTTCTCCCTTGGTGTCGAGCAGTTTTCCCTATCTGAGTTCACTTCCTTGAATACCGCCGGCAGAAGACTCGGGTTGAATCGCTGGACCGGTGAGAACCGGATTCGACGAGCAATTACTGACGAAGCGTTGTCGGTACACCTTCAACGGCTCTTGGTGAGCGAGGCGTTAGCCTCGCATTCCGGTCAATGGTATTGCTCCTTGGACCATTCCCAGTTCGGTCCGTTCTGTATTGCCATTCTGGCTGTGTCACATCGTAAAGGTCGAGCCATACCGAGCTGGTGTCAGGTAAACATCTCTGAAGCTGGGCTTATTGCACCGCTCATAGTGGCGCTCGAGGAACTATTTCAGTTCCTTCGTAGTAATGCTCCACGCTTGCAGTTTGTCCTCGTTATGGATAGGTGGTTTGCTTCAGACAAACTGTTTAGCTTGTTCGAGCACTATGGAATTTACTTTATTTCCCGAACTAAGAGCGATAAGCTTGTCCAACTCCCCTGGGATCCGAGCTGGTGGAAGGAACCAATCCACGATATCTCCCACCCTGAGTTACCCATTACCTACCATACCCATAAGCTCCGGCTCATTCGTTCTGACTACAAGGAAGACATGAAAGATCCGGAACCATGGTTCCTCCTGACCAATCTTCCAGAGGAGATAACTAGACGAATGGTTCTCCATCGCTACGCAGAACGATTCGAGATAGAAGAAGCCTTCAAAGACCTCAAGTGGCTCCAGCGATTGGAATGGCAGCGAGTTAGAAAGTCTGAGGTTATTCGCAGCTTGCTACTGTTTGTCTTTCTAGGCTGGTGGCTTCTTTGGCGCTACGCGGCCAAAGACTTGCACCGAAAGAAAGAGCATCCGAAGAAAAAGCTCAGCTGGTTTAGGCAAGCCTGGGAATATCTGCAACGGCTACTACGTACGCCGCTACTGCCACCGATTCCGGTGACCTCACGGAGTGGAGGAAAAAAGTGAGTGTGGGTCAGGGTAGGTTATAGTGCGGGATCAGTGTGTATGACTGCTGGTTGTAACTAGTCTCGGTATAGCCAGGCTTCCTGCTTTTTGATGAATATAATGAGCGTCACGTAAATGGGATATTGACTCAGCTCAGCAAAATTAAATGGGTGCATGTAATAGCTGTCAGAAAAGCGTTCCCAACCTGGAATCGGTAGTTTGAGGTTCGGATCTGACTTGCGTGCGCTTCAGCAACGAAACCTGCGAGTTCTCTGCTTTCTGCAGTCGACTGCACATATACGTTACCACGATTAAAGTGTTGGACTGAGAGTATATCAACAGCCAGTTCGCCATCTTCGTATAATTGTTGAGCGGCTCGATGTGCAATGAGATTAGAGGCTTCATGATCAATATGATCGGTAAGTCCCAGTGTTACAAATGTATTGAGCTCATGGTCGAGGGCCCACGTAGCAATTACACTCGTTAGTATTTGTCTATTTTTGAGAAGCATTCCATCTTTGCCTTCGGCAAAACGTATTGAATGCAAGCCAATTCGTTGTGCAGCCTTGATTCCTTCCGTAATGCGATCACCCTCACCCACGCTAAAGTTAGGATATGCTTTTTGCGGGTAATTCTTTGTAGACGCCTCACCTTTGCTCAATATAATCCCATGAACTGGAGTTTTGGTTTGTTGCATGATGAGCGCTAGTGCAGTGTTACTGAGTTCATCATCCGGATGAGCACTTATAACCCCAACTCGTCGTTCGCCATTTTCAAATAATTTCTGTATATGAACCATGTGTAGAATTCCATTACGCCAATAAAAAAAGAGCCGGTAAGGCTCGATTTATACGTTTTGCAGTAATAGAAGTCTCGCCTTACCTCTATGTACAGGTGGCGCAACAGTAAAATAAAGAAGTTGTGAAGAGTTTCATTTTGATTTTGGTCATTATAAACGAGTAGAACGATACGTTCAAACGCTCCGAAGTTTCGCTTAGTAATCTATACCTTTATTGGCTAAAAATTTGTCATCAAAGTGATGTTTTATTTTTGTCATATCAGTAGCAATGTCGACATACTGCAAAAGGTCTTTAGGAAAATTCCTTCCGGTTAAACAAAGGCTTGTTTTTGGCGACCGATTCGTAAGTAGCTTTTTTATCTGCGCCTTACTAATTAATCCGTCGTGCAGCGCATTACTTATCTCATCACAGATTACTAAGTCATATTCACCGCTGGACACGGCCGAGAGTGACTCTTTATAGGTAGCCAGTGCAGCGACTTTATGCTGTTCTTCAGTAATATAATTTTCGCTTAAGTCTCCGGCTTTATAGAATCCCTTACCACCTTTATAGAAGTAGAGCTGGTCCTTATATATAGGCTGTATGTCGCGAATGAATACATGTTCCCCGACGCCCCAGTATTTAATAAATTGTATGAAAGCGACGCTCCATCTATTGCCGAGGGCTCGCACTAGCAAGCCAAGAGCCGCACTCGTCTTCCCTTTACCGTCACCTGTATAGACAATGACGACAGAATCTTTCGTTTTAAAATCTTCAAAGCTCATATCGCTATCCTAGCACGTATAAGCGATACAATTGATAAGAAAATAGGCTGTGTTTCTTCTCAAGAAACGAGATGATGTTTTTTAAGCGCGGCATCGATTTTGGGTCGATCAAAGCCAATAATAACCGTGCCACCAATATCTAATACGGGAATACCACGCTGCCCTGATTTAGTAACTGCTTCAGCACCTGCTTCAGAATCCGTCTCTACATCTTTATCTATATATTTAACACCGAGTTTATCGAGGTATTCTTTAGCGGCATGACAAAAAGCACACCAGGTTGCGCTATATATAATTGGTTCACTCTTCATATACTTAGCATAGCATATTTGTAGGGCGAGTATTTATAGGGCTGACCCACACTCACTTTTTCTCTCCTCTCTGTAACTGAGCCACCGGAATCGGTGGCAGCAGTGGTGTACGAAGTAGCCGCTGCAGATACTCCCAGGCAAGCCGGAACCAACTGAGTTGTTTCTTTGGGTGAAGCTTCCGTTGCTGTTTTGGTATGTCCTTGGACGTGTAGCGCCAAAGTAACCACCACCCAAAGAAGACAAACAGCAAGAGACTGCGGATGACTGTTGGTTTCTTGACTCTTTGCCACTCCAGGCGCTCTAGTCACTTGACGTCTTTGAATGCCTCTTCAATCTCGAACCGCTCGGCGTAGCGGTGGAGGATTTGCCGTCTGGTTATCGCTTCCGGGAGATTGGTAAGCAAGAACCACGGCTCTGGGTCCTTCATGTCCTCCTGGTAGTCGGAACGGACTAACCGTAGCCGGTGGCTACGGTAGGTAATGGCTAGCTCTTCGTGAGATATGTCATGGATTGGTTCTTTCCACCAACTGGGATCCCAGGGTAGCTGCACTAACTTATTGCTCTTGGTCCGAGCAATGAAGAAAACGCCCTGTTCCTCAAATAGCGTAAACAATCTGTCAGAAGCAAACCAACGGTCCATGACCAGTACCAGTGTAAGATCTGGAGCATTGCCTTGGAGGAAGGTGAATAGTTCCTCAAGTGCTGCTAGCAGCGGCGCAATAAGGCCAGCTTCGGATACATTCACCTGACACCAAATGGGTATGGCTCGACCCTTGCGGTGAGAGACGGCGAGGATAGCAATGCAGAAGGGACCAAACTGAGAGTGATCCAGCGAGCAGTACCATGTGCCTTTTCGTGAAGCTAACGCTTCGCTTACCAGCAGTCGTTGAAGGTGCACTGACAACTCCTCATCAGTGACTAGTCGCCGTATCCGGTTCTCTCCAGTCCAGCGGTTCAGGCCGAGTCTCCACCCAGCGGCATTGAGAGAGTTAAACTCGCTCAGCGAGAACTGCTCAACTCCGAGGAAGAAGCGGCGAGCTTTGGCTTTGGGAATGTATGCTGCACGCAACCGCTTTACAGCAGCTGCCATCTTTTGTAGTGTAGTCATTAGAGAAACGACCTTTCTGTTTTAGTTGTAGCAACCAAAACTGTAGGTCGTTTTTCTTTAGGCGTCAAAAAAGTGAGGGTGGGACAGTTTATAGGGTGTCCCACCCTTGCACTCCCCTGAAGATAGATGATATAATGCACGCGAATGAGCACGCTACACAAGCCAGCGATACAAGCGCCGACTTCTTTAAGGGGTGGACAAACTGAGTCTGATCTGTCTGTATCTGAAAAAGCAACTCCTGTTCGTCAGCAGTTTGTGTCGGCTGCGCTCAATATGAGCTGGCAGCTTGCTGTTGTCGTACTCGTACCTATTATTGGTGGTGTAGAGATAGACAAAGCAATCGGAAGTGATGAAGTTTTTACTTTCATTGGGCTGGCAATTGCAATCATAGGTTCCGGTTTTGTCATGTGGCGAACTATGCGGGCCGCTAATCGACTGCCGGTCCCCAAGCTCAGCGCTTCAGAGAAGCAAGCCATTAAGAAATCTTACGAAGAAGAGGACAATGATTGATGATCGGCCTGTTAAGCGGTTTTGCAGATAGCGGTCCAGTGGTGCATGTAGCACCGACGACCGACTTTACTCTTGCTGGGATCCAAATTACCAACTCTATATTGTACGGCTGGATAATTTGTTTATTGGCAATTATCGGGCTGATATATGTTGGGCGCAAGGTCACCGTTCACCCAAAACGCGGAGTTGTGCAGTACGTTGAAGCTATCGTTACATTCGCCGTTGATCTCGTGGAGAATGCCTTTACTGATAAGAGTGTCGGGCGCAAGTATGTTCCCTTTTTTGTGACAATGTTTTTCTTTATTCTGATCAATAATTGGTCTGGTTTAATCCCGGGAGTTGGAGATGCGATACAGATTCATGGGCAGCCACTATTGCGCCCTATGACTGCCGACCTTAACACTACACTTGCTCTAGGCCTGACAACCATGATCATTGTTTACATTGCATCCGTACGCGAAGTGGGAGGAATTGGTAAGTATATTCGGCACTTCTTTATTGGTAGTCCACTCAATCCGCTGTACCTGGTTATTGGTATAATAGAGATGATCACAGATGTAACTCGTGCCTTGAGTCTGGCGCTGCGGTTGTTTCTAAACATGACCATCGGTGAGATTGTCATTGCTGTCTTCTCCTATCTCGGAGGTTTACTGATACCGGCAAGCATCCTATCACCGATTACAGCTCTCCCATTTACTCTCCTGGAACTCGGTGTTGGGGCCCTCCAGGCATATATTTTCGTTATCCTAGCGGTTAATTATTTGGCCATCAGCGTAAATAGCGCGCATGACCATGACTTGACCGAAGATAATTTGGCTGAAATAATGGGGGCAGCACCCCAGGGAGCCAAAGGATAATGCGCCCTTCGCGGTCGGACAGAGCGATCTTCATGAGAAGATATCTCGATTTTGGTCGTGATGGCGGTAAAAACATCACAATTAAGTAATAAGGAGATACATTAACATGGTTGCACCATTATTAACGCTCGCAAGCACCATAACCCCAATGCAGTCACTCGCCCACGGCATTATGATTGGTGGTGGTTTCATCGGGCCAACAATCGGTATCGGTTTAGTCGGCGCTAACTACCTATCAGCAGTCGGACGTAATCCAGAAGCTTCAAAGTTTCTTGGTCAGGCTCTAGTTTTCGTTGGTCTGATCGAGGTCTACGGACTCTTGGCCTTCGCCTCAACATTCTTCGTTAAATAAGGAAAATTAATGCTATTGCTGACACTGACTCAAACTAATTATGTGGCTGACGCCTCAAGCAGCTCCGGGATCGGAGCACTAGGCATCGACGGAAAAGCATTCATCATCCAGCTTGTCACGTTCATTCTGGCATTTTTAGTGCTGCAAAAATGGGCATTTGGCCCAATTATTCGCATCATGGAGCAGCGTCGGAAGACGATTGAAGAGGGGGTGAGTCTTGGTGAAGAAATGCGCAAAGAACGTACTGCACTTGATGCTAAAGTTTCTGAAGAGCTTAAAAAAGGCGCGCAAGGAAGCTGACGGTATTGTGAGCGAAGCACAGGAAGTTGCTCGTGAGACTGACCCGAGAAGCGGAAGACAAAAGCTCGTGAAAAAGCTGACGTGATTGTCAGCGGAAGCCAAACAGCGCACTGACCAGGATATTGCTCGTGCGCGCAAGCAGCTCGAAAACGAAGTTGTCGATCTTGTTTCTGATGCGACTGAAGCAATTATTGGAGAAAAAGTTGATGCTCAAAAAGATGCGGCTTTAATCGACCAAGACACTTAAAGGAATATACGCGCGCATGAAAGTTTCCCGCATCCGACTCGCAAAACTTATTGATGAGCGTACCCAATACTACGACAGATTTAACCGTACTAAGTCGTGAAATTGCCGCTTATTTATTAGGCGAAGGACGTACTGGTGAGCTCGACTCTATAATGCGCGACGTTATGCAGATTCGGGCTGATAGAGGTTTAGTTGAAGTAATTGCTGTGGACGCTTTTCCTCTTACGGATCAAGTTTATAAAGAGATTACTACTCTACTCCATGATATTTTGCCTGACGCGAAAGATATTATTATAAGTGAACGAAGAGACAATACTATTGTTGGAGGTACAAGGTTAATCTTGGCCAATCAACAACTTGATGTAAGTGTCCGATGCAAAATTGAACCGATTTAAACGACTAACTGTTGTCACAGGGGGAGCAATAGATGTGAGTGAATTATCTATTAAATCATTATCCGACGATATTCGAGCTGCGATTAGTGAATTAAAAGAACGCCCGGAAATCGAAGAGGTCGGGATTGTCACGCGTGTCGGTGACGGTATTGCCTGGATTTATGGCTTGAGGCGATGCGGTTACAATGAAATGCTTGAAATCGAAGGAATGAATGGCCAAGCAGTGACGGCTTTTGCCTTTAATCTTGGCGAAGATGAAATCGGTGCGGTTTTGCTCGGAGATGATGTTTCAGTCAAGGCGGGAGCAACTGCACGTTTATCTGGAAAAGTTCTGGAAGTGCCTGTTGGCCCGGAACTTGTTGGTCGAGTTGTTGATCCGCTAGGAAACGTCCTGGACGGTGGTGAACCATTAAAGACTAAGACTACGAGTCGCGTCGAGCGAAACGCTCCAGGTGTGCTTGATCGTAAAAGTGTCCATGAGCCTCTGATGACAGGACTTGTGGCTATTGATGCCATGGTGCCGATTGGACGTGGTCAGCGTGAGCTGATTATTGGTGACCGTCAAACCGGTAAAACAGCCATTGCGGTTGATACAATGGTTAACCAGGCCCGTCAAAATACCGGCGTCATTAACGTCTATGTTGCTATTGGTCAGAAGTTATCTAAAATTGCTGCCTTGCAGGAACGCTTAAAGCGTGAAGGTGTCATGGACCAGACGATTATCGTCGCAACCAGTCCAGCTGATCCTGCCGCTATGCTCTACCTTGCTCCTTATGCCGGTTGTGCTATGGGTGAATATTTCAGAGACAACAAGCAACACGCACTGATTATCTACGATGATTTAAGCTAAGCATGCGGCAGCATATCGTCAGATGTCACTACTGCTTCGTCGTCCACCTGGACGTGAAGCTTATCCTGGTGATGTCTTTTACTTGCACTCTCGTTTACTAGAGCGGGCAGCTAAGCTAAGTGATGAGCTTGGTGCTGGATCGCTTACGGCTCTGCCTATTATTGAGACGCAAGCTGGTGAAATTAGTGCCTACATTCCGACCAACGTTATTTCGATTACCGATGGCCAGATCTTCCTTGACACCAGTCTGTTCTATCAAGGTATTCGTCCGGCTATTTCGGTTGGTCTTCGGTCTCTCGTGTTGGTGGTAATGCTCAGACTAAAGCAATTAAAGCTGTCGGCGGTGGTTTGAAGCTTGCACTTGCTCAATTCCGTGAACTTGCGGCATTCAGTCAGTTCTCGACTGACCTTGATGCCGGAAACACGACACACTATTGAACGTGGTCAACGCTTAACTGAACTACTTAAGCAACCACAGTATAGTCCGTACTGCTATCTGGGAAATGTACGCCTTGCTCTATGCTGCCACCCATGGTGCTTTTGATGATTGTACCACTCGAAAAAATTGAAATCGCCAAAGATTCTTTGCTGCGTGAGCTTAAGAGCGAAGCATGAAAAACTTATTGACGGCAGTTAAATACTGGCGATAAACCGACGGATGCTCAAAATGAAACTATTTTGAAAGTTGCTAACAACAATCGCTGACAGCTACGGTGAAAAGAAACCAATGAAAGAAGCGGCTACAAGATAACGATTAGTATATGGCAAGCACGATTACCCTTAAAACGACGAATTACTTCCATTAAGAACACACGGCAGATTACGAAAGCCATGGAACTAGTTAGTGCCAGTAAACTGCGGCGAGCACAAGAGTATGCTCTGCGAAGTCGAGCGTATCATGACCTGGCCTATGAGTTACTCAGTTCGCTTAAATGCTATACCTGAAGTTGAACGACAGCCGCTTTTTGTGAAACGAACGGTTAAAAATCGATTGTATATTGTCATTACCAGTAATAGTGGTCTTGCCGGTGCATATAATGCAAATGTTCTTAAGCTTTTAACGCACTACTTCACGTGATGATCAGAGCCCGCAAAAGTTAAAAATCATGTGATTGTCATTGGCAATAAAGGCGCTCAGTTTGTACGTCGTTTGCAAGATACTGATCTTGTTGGCGGTTTATCCAGCTTTTGGTGATCATCCGACGGCTAATGACGTTACGCCCAATCTTAATACTATAATTGAAGAATATAAAGATGAATCAATTGATGAAGTTCGATTACTCTACACTGTCTTTAAATCAACGGTTTTGCAATTTAGCCAAGGATTTTCAATTATTGCCGGTTGACGTCAGAACCTGATGCTAGGATAGCACTTCAGACAATTAGTAACTTTGAACCTGATGTTGAAACGGTAATCGATCAAGTGGCTACGAGGCTTATTGAAGCCCAGATTTGGCAAGCAGTGCTGGAAAGTCTGGCCAGTGAGCATGCTATGCGGATGGTCGCTATGAAAAATGCTACCGATAATGCCAAAGATTTAATTGATGATTATACGTTAGAGCTTAATACTGCTCGGCAGGCCAGTATTACCCAGGAATTGGCTGAAATTACTGGTGGTGCGGAGGCGTTGAAAGATAAATGAGTGATTCTACTGATATAAAAGGAGATATATAATGGCGACTACGACAAAGTACAAAGACAGGCACAATTACACAGATTGTTGGTGTGGTGGTAGATATTGAATTTGCGACCGACAATCTACCAGCTATTTATAACGCTTTAAAGTTGAGCTTGAAGGACGAGAATTAACCTGGAAGTTGCCCAGCATTTAAGTGAAACTAGTGTGCGAGCGATATCGCTTAGTTCCACCGATGGCTTAAACGTGGTGCTAAAGTTACCGATACTGGCGCGACCGATTAGCGTGCCGGTTGGTGAGAAGACTTTAGGCCGGATGTTTAATGTCATCGGCGAGCCAATCGACGACAAAGGGGCGATTTTAACGACCGAGCACCGATTCACCGCACTCCACCACCACTCATCGATCAATCCGGTAGTACTGAAATTCTGGAAACCGGTATTAAGGTCATTGACCTTATCTGCCCGATGACTAAGGGTGGTAAGGCTGGTCTTGTTTGGTGGTGCTGGTGTCGGTAAGACGGTCTTAATCCAAGAGCTTATTAACAACATTGCCAAGTTCCACAGCGGTTATTCAGTTTTTGCTGGTGTTGGTGAACGAACCCGTGAAGGTAATGACCTTACCATGAAATGGAAGAATCAGGAGTTATTAAGAATACTTCACTGGTCTTTGGCCAGATGAATGAACCACCAGGTGCTCGTTTGCGTGTTGGTCTTATCGGGTCTAACTATTGCCGAAGGTTTTCGTGATAAAGGCAATGATGTGCTGTTGTTTATCGACAATATCTTCCGCTTTACTCAGGCTGGTGCTGAGGTTTCTGCTTTACTTGGACGTTTACCTTCAGCTGTTGGTTATCAGCCAAACTTGGCTCAGGAAATGGGTCAACTGCAGG
This sequence comes from uncultured bacterium, assembly GCA_963794235.1. Lineage (GTDB taxonomy): Bacteria > Patescibacteriota > Saccharimonadia > Saccharimonadales > UBA4665 > CAWCCP01. The sequence continues at coordinate 1,455 of CAWCCP010000011.1, read as the reverse complement.
AGCGTATTACCTCAACCAAAGAAGGTTCCATTACTTCCGTTCAAGCTGTTTATGTGCCAGCTGACGACTTTACTGACCCAGCTCCAGCTACAACCTTTGCTCACCTTGATTCAACGATTGCTCTTAAGCCGTGCACTTACGGAAATCGGTATCTATCCGGCGGTTGATCCACTTGACTCAGTTCTACTATTCTTGACCCAGAAATTGTTGGCGAAGAACACTACAATGTTGCTCGTGAAGTTCAGCGGGTTCTGCAGCGCTATAAGGACCTTCAAGATATCATTGCTATTCTTGGGTATGGAAGAATTATCCGAAGAAGATCAAAAACTGTTGCTCGCGCTCGACGTATTCAGCGCTTCTTAAGCCAACCGTTCTTTGTGGCCGAGCAGTTCACTAACAATCCCGGGCAGTACGTTAAACTAGCTGACACCATTCCAAGGCTTTAAAGAAATCTTGACGGCAAACACGATGATAAGCCAGAAAGCGCCTTCTATTTGAAAGGCCCAATTAAGGACGTTAAAGGCGAGAGCTAAAAAATAGTGTTTCATTTTCAGCTAGTTAGCACTTTCCGGGCACTAAATTTGACGATGATGTCTATGAAGTCAGTCTTACCGACACTGGATGGTGAAATTGGTGTTCTTGAGCACCATATGCCGCTGGTTAGTGTCGCGACTAATGGCGCGATTATCAGTTCGACGTAAACCGCAGAGATCCTGATGCAGCATGAGAATATTTTGCAACCAATGGCGGTGTTATTGAAGTTGCAGATAATATGCTGTGTTCTAGTTGATGAAGCCGATCATGCTGACGATATTAATGAGGCCGAAGCCAGACAGCTATGGAACGAGCACAGGAAATGAAAGCCGAAGCCAAAGACGAAGTTAGCCTTAGAGCACGCCCAAGCGCTCGTTGACCGCAATGCCGTACGGTTACATGTTGCTGGCTTAAAACGACGTCACCAACGTACGTCATTAGTTTTTGTATTGCTATTATTGTCAAGCAATCTAAAGTTAGCTCACTTTAGTCAGTACACATGCACTTCGCGTGGCAGCTGTTGGTATTACGCTTAAGCATTGAGGGCATGTTTTGGTTATTGGGTCGGCCGGTGCTTTTTATTACCATTTGAACACATGCCACCATTTTGTTGATCGGTTGAACCACAAAAAAGAATATAACAATGGCAATTATTAAAAAGACACTAGGCGTTAATAAAATCACCATAGAGTATTTGGCTGTGATTAACGATTATATATAAGTTTGAAAAATCTGGTTTACCGACGATAGCTGCAATTAACGGTGTAAAAATATCTTTTACGAGTGCTGTTACTATGGCACCAAATGCGGCACCAATTACGACCGCAACAGCTAAATCCACTGGATTGCCGCGGAGTACAAAGTTTTTAAAATCTTTAACACTATAGCTCCTACTTATCTGATGGTATAATCTTATCTTCT
>CAWCCP010000010.1:0-140141 GCA_963794235.1 uncultured bacterium | reverse complement strand
TCCTTCAACAAGCCGCGTTACGAGCTCTACGTCGCCAACTTTAAACAGTATTTGTAAATCATCGTGCGTCACCGACACTTCTTCTTCGTCATCACCCAGCACTCTGAGCAAATCCTGCATCGCGGAAGCAGGGACGAGCAGTTGAACAGCTTCGCTGTTACTCCCGAGCTGCTTTTCGGCAAGCCGATAACTATCGGTAGCTGCCATATACAGCACATTGTCGAGTGTATGGATCAAAATTCCCGTCAGCACCGGCCGCGTTTCGTCGCTTGAGGCGGCAAACACAACTTGCTGCAGTGCTTTTTTGAGTACTGCGGTACTTAGCTTCCAGCTTTTACCGTTGGCAATCGCCGGCATAACTGGAAAATCATCAGCTACAATCCCGTTAACCACTGACTGATACTGCTCGGTGGTGACGTGCAGCTTTGTTCCTTCCAGCTCCAGTTCGATGACACCACCCGGTAAACTGCTGACAAAATCTTGCATAAGCCGCGCCGGCACCGTAATAGAGCCTTCGGTCGTTACTTTGGCGCCTATGTAGTGCGTTATAGCGATGTCTAAGTTAGTAGCTGACAAGCTCAGCCGGTTATTGCTGGTCTTAACGAGAACGTTAGACAGGATTGGCAATGTGCCTCGGCTATTAGCAACGCGAGCTACTGAACCAAGTGCTCGATTAAGGTTTTCCTGAGTGACTTGCAACTTCATAATGGGCTCCCTGATTACTGTTCAATTAATAATTAAAAAGTTACGTATATTTTTATTGTCGTTATTGTAGGGCCTGTGGATTGTGGGGAGAAAGTTTGCACTAACAGAGACAAAAACGTCACAAACGGCAGTGGAAAAGGCGAGGGATAAAGTCCGGACGGGAGAGGATAAAACGGCTAACTTAACCACAAGCAGCATAAATTGTGTATGCAGGTCTGCGCATAAGCGAACAGTTATACTACTAACCGCCAACAGTTTATGCGCGGGATTTCCCCAGGTTATCAACTGTTTTTGAGCTACTTTTTTATGCATATAAGTGTTCCTTGATTTCGGAAATGGCCAAGCGCATTGAAGCGTCAAGTCGAGATTCCTTTTCGATTTTTTCAACCGAGTGTATGGCGGTGGTGTGATCTTTGCGCCCAAGTTCATGGGCGATCTTTGGAAAACTCAGATGCAGCTCGCTCCGCAGCATGTACATCGCGATTTGGCGGGGAACTACGATGTCCTTATCTCGCTTCGGACCTAAGATGTCATCAAGTGGTATCTGAAAGTGGCGGGCAGTTCGCTCGATAATCTGTTTCGCGCTCAAATGTTTCGGTCGGGTTTTACTGACGCTCAAAAGGCTGGCGACTATCGACAGATTCGGGTCGAGGCCGCGCATTTCACAAAAAGCCAGCAACTGATTAAGTGCTCCCTCGAGCTCTCGGATGTTGGTGCGCGCATTATTGGCGAGATACTCAACGACGTCTTGCGGCAGCTCGACGTTGTGATTCTGGGCTTTGGCCTGGACGATTGCGCAGCGCGTCTCATATTCAGGGGTTTGCATATCAATGCTCATGCCGCCGGCAAAGCGGGAACGCAATCGATCCTCTAGGGTCGGTATATCCTTGGGCGGCTTATCGGAGCTGATAATAATCTGCTTATTAGCTTGGTGAAGGGCGTTAAAGGTGTGAAAAAACTCTTCTTGCATCTTCTCTTTACCGGCAATAAATTGAACGTCGTCAACAATCAGAACGTCAGCTGTCCGATAGTAGCTGGCAAAGTCAGCAGTTTTCCGGAACCGCAGCGCATCGACGAATTCCTGAACGAATTGCTCGGTCGATATGTACAGCACTTTTGCGCCGGGTTCGCGGGCAACGATCACATTGCCAACCGCCTGGATCAAATGTGTTTTACCAATACCGACGCCGCCATATAAAAAGAGAGGGTTGTAGCGGGTGCCAGGGGAGGAAGCTATCGCTTGGCAGGCTGCGAACGCTAGTTCATTGCTTGAACCGACGATAAAGGTGTCGAACGTATACCGTTCGTTCAGGCCCTGTCGGTAGGAATGCGACAAACTATTGCTCGGAACGGTTGCTGTAAGCGGCTTATCGGCGGGCAAGGGTTCGGCATAGGATTCTTCGAGGGGGACGTTACCACGAATCTCCGGTTCAGGACTTCGACTAGTTTGCGACGAGGGAGGAGCAATCTTGTACTCAATCGACTCAACGTTCACGCCGTTCTTCTGCAAGGTCTGAAGAATAAGGTCGTTATATTTGCGCTCGAGCTGTTGCTTAATAAAAATATTTGGCACCCCAACAACAACAGCGCCCCCTGATTGCTTGAGCAAAGAAGTATTTTTGAACCAAGTAACAAAGTTACCCCTGGAGATAGATACCTCGATCTCGCCGAGGACTGCTTGCCACAGACCGTCTTGCTGCATACCACTCCTTTTTCTGTATTCTTAAATATAGCGGACTTTTGCATAGTTTTCCACAACTTTATGCAGTGGAGGGGTAAATACAGCGTTTTTAGTAAATTCTCGGGGTATATTTATGCACAGATACTGACTGCATCTGTAAATATGTGGATAATAGTATAGATTAAGTGGACAAAGTACCCATTTTAGAGGGTAAGTATTGTCAATTTTACGGAGATTTGGCTATTTCTATAAACATTGCATAGTATGTTTTTTGTATAGAGAAGCAGGGAAGTCATCTCGGGTGAGCCAGCCATCAGTGGATACTGAAAAAAGTAAAGCGACTGCGCCCGAGCGTTATTATAAATAATCCTTGACTTGATCAGCTTCATATAACTCGGGTTTTTCGTGGCCCAAGCTAGCCTAAACAGATATACTATGTTAAAATAACCCGGTATGCCAAAAAGAACGTATCAACCCAAAAAGCGCAGCCGGGCTCGTGAGCATGGTTTTTTAAAACGGATGGCAGATCATGCCGGCCGTAATGTATTAAAGCGCCGTCGTAATAAAGGTCGCGAAAAGCTTTCTGCTTAAAGCGCCAATATCCTATACACTTAATAGGTATGATTGCCCGTTCGCACCGTTTCCATGGTTATGGCAGTCTTCGTGGCGTCTATAGCCGCGGACAAACAGTTCGCTGCCCGCTTCTTAGTCTAAAGTACGTTCAGGTACCACGAAAGCGCCCCTATCGAATGGCGGTCGTAGTGAGTCGCAAAGTTAACAAGTCGGCCGTTGTCCGTAATCGTATCCGGCGGCGGATCTATGAGATCGTTCGGCGAATGGAAATCGGTCTGCCTGAAGGACTTGACCTGGTGTTTACCGTCTTTGGTGACGAACTTGCCACAGTCGAGGCTTCCAAACTGCAATCGATGGTAAGCGGTTTGATCCAAAAGGCCGCAAATCCCGCAGAATCTGCGGCTCGGGACTCTGCTCAACAGCGTGGTATAGTTAAACCCATAGAGGATTAAGCCAACATATGTTCACAACACTTATCGTTCAGCCACTCTTTAATCTCCTGGTAGTTATCTATGCCCTTTTGCCGGGCCATAATTTTGGGTTCGCTCTTATAATTTTCACCGTTGTCATCCGGCTGTTGCTCTGGCCGCTCGTTCGAAAGCAGTTGCACCAAGCCCGGGCGATGCGCACCCTGCAGCCTGAAATTAAGCGTATTAAACAGGCGACAAAGGGTAACCGTCAAAAAGAACAGCAGATGCTGATGGAGCTCTACAAGGAGCGCGGGATTAACCCTATTGGCACGCTTCCAATCTTGATTGTCCAATTTATTGTGCTGATTGGCCTTTACAGCGGTTTACGCCGCGTCATAACTAACAAACACAACCTTATCACCTTCGCCTACCCTGCCGTTCGGCACTTAGCCTGGATGCAGGTGCTTGCGGGGAATATCCATCGCTTCGACAATACGCTTTTTGGCGTCGTCGATCTTAGTCGGAGTGCCCTTAAACCCGGCGGTGGTATCTATTGGCCTGCCATGATAATAGTTTTGGGGAGCGCGATTGCCCAGTATTTCCAGGCAAAACAGCTGATGCCGACTACCTCTGATCAGCGCGGTTTACGGGCTATCTTAAAAGATGCCGGCGAAGGCAAGCAAACCGATCAGTCTGAAGTTAACGCCGCGGTTGGCCGGAGCACCAGGTTTTTATTGCCAGTCATGATTTTCGTTTTCACGGTGAATTTAGCCTCTGCCCTCAGTCTCTACTGGTTGACGGGAGGTGTCGTGGCCTTTATCCAGCAAAGCCTGGTGCTGCGCAAAGACGAGACTGAAATGGAAACAATCGATACCAAGCCTACTAAAGATGTCGCTGCTATACCAGAGGCTGAGGTCGTTGCTCAAAAACCAAAACCAAAATCCTCGTCTAAGTCCAAGGCCAAGAAATCAACCAAACGGAGGAAGAAATAGCTATGAACAGTTCTATGGAAGAAGCCATACAATATGCTAAGAAATACCTGGAAGATCTCTTGTCGTTTTTTGGACTTAACACTGACGTCTACGCCACGAGCGACAGTGAGGTAATTCAACTGAATGTTCCAAGCACCCACTTAAACGGCTTTCTTATTGGCCAGCGAGGTGAAAATATGCGTTCCCTGCAGTATCTCACCAGTACCGCCCTCAAGAATAATGATTTTGAGCATAATCGAGTAAATGTGGATATTGCTGAGTATAAAAAACAGCGGGCCGACCGTTTGCGGGAGCGAGCCGAGGAATGGGCCAAAGAAGTACGTGATTCCGGCAAGCCGATGGATTTGCAGCCAATGAACGCCGCCGACCGTCGGGTCGTCCACCAATTGGCGGCGGAGTATAACTTGAGTAGCGACTCGGTTGGCGAAGGCCGAGACCGGCACATCGTTCTGAAACCTGACAGCGCTAGTACCGACGAGAATGCCAGTTAGCTTAGCTACCTTTTTCACCGAGCGCAGCCCGGTAAACAGCAAGCGTTTGTTCCGCCATGCGCTCGCCACGAATAGCCGGCGGCCTGGGTTTTGCCCGCCACAATAAGCCGCTCCCGCAAAGCTTTATCAGTTACTACTTCGTCAATGGCATCGGCGATCGCGGTCACGTCGTACGGATCAAAATAATGAGCGGCCTGCCCTAAGATTTCTGGCATGCAGCTGGCGTTGCTGGATACTACCGGCACGCCATACAGCATGGCTTCAAGCGGCGGCAGCCCGAAGCCCTCGCTGAGACTTGGCCACACGTAAGCTTTTGTTTGCTCCATGGCCCATTTGAGCTGTCCGTCACTAATCCAGTCGGTAAGGATAACCCGGTCCCCCACCCCTAAGCGGTTCGCGAGGGCCTCGTAGCTGTCCTGCGAAGCGTCTTTTTTGCCGCCGATCATGAGATATAGGTCGGGATGCCGGCCGTGTAGCTGCGCAAATGCTTCGATCAACCGGCGCAAATTTTTGTGCGGTAGCGGACGGCCGACAAACATAATAAACTGCTTGTGCTCAAGCGCTGGAATCACGGCTGCGGTGTCGTCAAAGGTGTCTGCGGCTTCCCGGGTCACCGTAATTTTAGACGGGCTAATGCCTGTAAACCGAACGATATCATCCTTTACAAACCGTGACGGCGTAAGTACGGCGGCCGATTTCCGGGCTGCCCTCCGCGCTACCCATCCATAGACCCGCTGTTTAATAGTGAAAATAAGGGCGTTTTTTGTAGGGTTGCGAAAGCGCGTAGTAGTGAGATCGTGCATAGTGGTGACGACTTTGCCGCGGTACAGTATCGGTTGCTGCACCATCGTGAAATGGACCAGATCGGCCCGCAAGTCGTCCAACTGTTGCTTGAACGCCAGCTGTTCGCTGAAGGTGAATTCTTTGTGAGGGCAAGCCACTGCGCTAAAGCGTGGATTACTGGCCTGCCAGCTAGCTATATCCGGTGGTTTTAAGAGCACTACGTAGTCGTGGCTCGTATCGAGCTGCTGCAAGTAGTGTAGTAAACGCTCAACATAGCGCCCGGTGCTGGTTCGGAGTTCGCGTGCGTCAATTACGATCTTCATTATCTACCTATAATAGCGGTTTATCGGTAGATATCGAAGATCTGTAGAGAGACCGGCAACCATTACAGATAGTCTTTCCCGATACGTCTGCGTTTAATGTGTACGTAGTCAGTAATAGTCCGAAGCGTAATCTTGAGCGAGTTATCGTGGTAGGTGCTGTACGGCATATCCTGCCAGTCATCGATACGGAAGGCGGTAATTTTTAGTTTGCGCAGCTGCGCGATTGCCAAAAGTTCTACGTCAAAGCCCCAGCCCAATAGCGTTTGCCGAGAAAACACAGCTCCGCGGCCTCATGACTAAACATCTTAAAACCACATTGCGTATCTTCAACGGGAGCACCGCCTGTTAATCGGTACAGACTATTGCCGAAGGCTGAAAAAAAGTTTCGGAAAGGGTTTGAACGATAATGACGCAAATCCCGCGTGCCGATCACCAGCGCGCTGCCCGAACGACAGCATCTATAAAATTTTTCAAGATGATGTAACGGTGTCGCCAAATCGGCGTCCATAAAAATAACAGCTGCTCCTCGAGCTCGCAGCATACCGTAGCGCACGTCTCGACCCTTACCGACATGCGCTCCCGGTGTCAGCACTGAAAAATGCCGAAAGAGAGCTCGTTTAGCCGCTACAATCTGGCGCGTTTTATCCGGTGAATCAGCTACGACCACTATAACGTCCACGGTCTTCTGTTTAAAAAAACTATCTGTCTTTAGGAAAAGCGCTAGTGTGTCGAGCGTTTTTCCAATACGCAAAGCTTCATGGTAGGCAGGAATAACAAGCGTAAGATCGGGTTTCGCTAACTTTTGAGGAGTCTGCCGACTGCTTTTTTTCATAGAATGTGCACCTTGCTCACGCCCCCTTTTTTTTACGATAGTTTCCAGGCCGCATTATCCATTCTTATGAACCGGCTGTCTATGCTGATACTATAAAAATAGTCGACAACCATCGACTAATAACCAACATCCCGAACTTGGCAAAACGGTCGAAACACCATAGTTAAAAGGGCTACCGATACGCCTGAAAAATGCTATACTATGAGCACTATATTTGGGGAAAATGCAAGTTTAACGAATGAGGGTATCATATGGCAAAAAGGGCGTTGATTACGGGTATAACGGGGCAAGACGGATATCACTTAGCGGAATTATTGCACAGCAAAGAGTACGAAGTGTACGGTATGATCCGAGGCCAGCAAAACCCTAAGCGGGTCACCGTAGAGCGCGAGCAGCCGTTCATAAAATTAATCGAGGCTGACCTTATCGATGATTCATCACTTGTGCGTGCCCTTGAAGCTTCCGCCCCTGATGAAGTCTACAACTTGGCCGCTATCAGCCATGTCGGCTACTCCTTCAAAAATCCGCAATTAACTGCTGAAGTCACTGGTAAAGGTGTGCTCAATCTGCTCGAAGCAATACGCATTACCGGTGGCGAGAAAACCATTCATTTTTATCAAGCGTCAACTTCAGAAATGTATGGCGGCCTCGACTACAATCGACCTGGCGAGGGCTATGACGAGGATGCTCTGTTTCATCCCCGCAGTCCGTACGGTGTCGCGAAATTATACGGCCACTGGATTACGAAAAACTACCGTGAAAGTTACGGCATGCATGCGAGCTGTGGCATTCTGTTCAATCACGAAGGCCCCCGCAGAGGCCTCGAGTTCGTGACCCGTAAAATTAGCAATGCCGTTGCCCGTATTCACCTTCAAAAACAAGAATTCATTGAGCTTGGAAATCTTGAGTCCAAGCGTGACTGGGGTTACGCGGGCGACTATGTAGAAGGCATGTGGCGCATGCTGCAGCAAGAAGAACCCGGTGACTATGCCTTGGCGACTGGCGAAACACACTCGATAAAAGAATTTTTGGAGCTGGCATTCAAAGAAGTCGGTATTGATGATTGGCAGCCATACGTTAAACAAAATCCCGCATTTATGCGGCCTGCCGAAGTTGATGTGCTCCTCGGCAATCCAGCAAAGGCTGAATCAGTGCTCGGCTGGAAACGAGAAGTAGATTTTCCGGGCCTCGTTAAGATGATGGTGCAGAACGACCTTGAGCTTGAAGCCAATACGAAGTAGCTTAAGCACACCGGTGGCTTTTGTTTCCAGACGGACGGAAGGCCTAGTATTTGCCACAGCGCAAAAAGCTCAAGTTCAAAGTCCCTATACGTGCGCAGCTGTGTTTCGTGCTCGCCAATCATCTACAACGTCTTGGATTGTTGTTTCCAACTGGATTTCTGGCTGCCAGTCGGTATCGCGGTAATTTTCTCATGGCTGCCAAAGATAACTGGTGCGTCTGAAGGCCGCATTTTATTCGGGTCTTGCGCTACTTCAGGCTGCACGTGAGCTATTTTCAGTATCTGCGCCAGGATATCATGACCGCTAACCGGCTGACCGCTACAAATGTTATAGGTCTCTCCTGGTCTGCCTTTTTCAAGTAATAATCGATAGGCGCGAGCTATATCTCGTACGTCAGTGTAATCCCGCTGCGCATCCAGATTGCCGACTGATATATTTTGACATTGTCCTTTTTCAAAGGCCACGACTTGTTGAACAAGATCCGGTACCAGGAAGCCTGGATTTTGACCAGGTCCAATATGGTTAAAGGGACGTGCAACCAATACTTCGAAACCGCGCTGGTTATAATAACTGCCCATCTGCTCTTGTCCAAGCTTGCTGACAGCGTAGGGCGAATTAGGAACGACGCCAGAGTCTTCATGTAAAGGCAAGGGAGCTTTCGGGTCATATAGACTGCCACTGCTGATAATCATAAACCGAGGAAAGACTTTCTGAGCTAGGGCTGCTTCAAAAAGATTAATTTCAATACCGAGGTTAGTGTTTATGTAGTCGAGAGGGTTATCAAAAGACGGGCCAACAGCCGCCAGTCCTGCGAGATGAATAACCGCATCAATGCCGGCAAATGGAATCTTTTCAGCGTCTGACTGCATCCGCAAATCAAGTACTAGATAGTCGGCGAGGTCTGGGTGAGCCGCAGCGGATCCGTGCGCGCCACCAATTCCGACAACGCTGTTGCCGTGTTCGTGTAACTCGCGCACGACATGATGCCCGACGAAGCCGTTAACGCCGGTAACGAGGATTTTAGACATGCCTACAGTATACTATGCTGCGTATTTTAGCAGTCACTTTACTTGGTCTTCGAGGGCTTTAAATACTTTTTCGGCGTTCGTTTGCCAGCTAAAACTTTGTAAGCGTTCGTGGCCAAGTTCGACAAGTTTTGAAGCGTAGGCCGTGTCAGTAAGTAGCCTGGATAGTTTCTGCGCAATATCACTAGGGTCGTCTTTATTGAAGTAGACGCTCGCTTCACCTGCTACCTCATGGAAAACGGGAATATCACTAACTGCTGTCGGTACATCGTGCTGCATTGCTTCGAGAATTGGCATGCCGAAACCTTCATAGTGTGAAGCCATAACAAAGCAGGCGGCGTTACTATAGAGCGCGCTTTTTTCGGTTTCGGATATATAGCCAGTTAGGATAATATTTAGTTTTTGAGATTGGTAATCGGCTACTCGTTTCATGATGGCCTCGTCCTTCCAACCTCGTCCGCCGGCGAGCACTAAAGCGTATGAGTCACGCAATTTTGGATCAAGTTTTTGATAGGCCTCGAGCAGATTCTCCAGATTCTTCCTGGGTTCAATCGTGCCAACATATAAGATATAGCGCTTACTGTTAACGCCTAATTTTGTAAGGCGCTCAGTCAGATTGGTTGTAGTAATCGGCGTGTCGATCGGAGGAATATGGGTGACTACAATTTGAGCTTTCAGGTCAGGGAAGTGATGTGCGATACGTTCTTTGGTAAATTCAGAGATGGTAATGATCACATCGGCCCGTTTTATTGAGGGCGGGCAAAAGCGCTGCAAGTAAGCCAGGTTAACTGCTTGGGTATATTCAGGAACATCCAGGAAGCTCACGTCATAAATAACGAGTGCCATTTTCTGATGGGCCAATAGCGGCAAGGCTACGTAGTTCGTGAACAAGACAAGATCGGATTTTTGGCGGATAGATACCTCTAAATATGGCTGAAAATGCAGTCGCCTGCATAGTGACAGCAACTTGCCCGGGGTAAAACGGATTTCCTTAAAATTGATCGGACTATCACGGGGAGCCTTATGAGGATTGCGGTGAAGAAAATTAAAGTAGTAGCCGGTCATCTCAAGCTGATCAGCATGATAGGTCTGGAGACTGTTCGTAAGGCTGGCCACATAGTAACCGACGCCAGTTTTTTGGCGATCAAACATTGGTCCGGCATCAAATAGCAGCCTGAGCTTCTTCATTGCTAATATTATGGCATATACAGTTAAATACTCTTCGTTCAGAGGTAAAATTTTACAAACTTATTAGACTAGAATTTATGTTAAAAAAGCTTCATTTAGCAAGCGTCAATGAATAGACAAGAAGAGCCATAAGTTGTATTATTAAGTTCCGACTAATAGAATTGTATTGTATGAAGAAAAAAACAAAAGCACCTAGGAAATACAAATTAAAGGCCACTGTAGTGCTTATAATACTCGCGGTTATTGTGCTGGCCGTACTACAACTTACAAACACCACACATTTTTTCCATAAAACAGCGGTGGTACGGGCGCCCGCTGCACCGATTTCGCATCTTACCGGTTCTAATAAACAGTCTACGGGTAGTACTGCTACCGGTTCCAGTACTGCTACTAATAAAACACCTTCCACGACGCCGGCTCTATCGAGTGAATCGGATAAGGATGAAAATGGCCAGGCTGTCTCTGGAGTACCGTCAAATCCAAGCGAATGGTCAACCTCAAGCTCGGGAGAGGTTACTGTTAAATTGCCAACTGCAAACGAAACAATGCAGTCAGGGGCGACCGTAACTGGAGTAGCAAGTAGCGGCATTACGCAAGTTCAATATAGGCTGACTGACAATGTAGTTGGCGTGATATCCGAGGGTACCATTAACGTGGTTAACGGTACTTTTACGGCTGAAGTGAACTTCCAGACTAGCGGTACTACCGGAAGACTCGACGTATTTACGACTGATTCAACAGGTAAGGAATTAAATGAAGTTCAGATTCCAGTTAATTTCTAGAGCAATTCATTCTACGAGCAAACCTTTGCGCGGACTACTACTCGCATTAGGGGTTATGTGCGGTATAGTTCTAGCGCTGCCTTCTGCGCACGCGAGCGCCCTCGCGTCGTCTAATTACACTAACTACTTGATTGATAATTCGGTATTTATGAATAGTGATAGTTTGGGTGTGGGTTCCGGAGGGGCGTTGAATATTCAAGCGTTCTTAGATAATGAAGGGAGCGGACTGGCGAGTTTCTCGGCGGTAGAAGATTGTGGTAGCACGTCAGGCGCTCACTATACCTATTATGCGCAGTTTTATGCGTGCGGTCACACTGCTTCGGCTGCACAAATAATCTATGCTGCATCTCAGGCGTATGGTATCAATCCCCAGGTTATTTTAGCGACGCTACAAAAAGAGCAAGGTCTTGTTACGACACCCGATCCAACGGCGTCCCAGTTAAATTGTGCCATGGGATATACCTCCTGCGCTTCCGATTCCGGTTTTTTCTATCAGGTGGATAATGCAGCCTGGCAATACAAAATGGACATGGAAACTGGGCAGGGAAACAGTTACTGGGGGTATAGTGCATCGAGCTATCCTTGTAGCAATGCGACGAGCTTATACAATAATGGCCTTAAGGCAGGTAATAATGTTACTTTCTCAGACAGTAATGGTACGTCGTATGCAAATATTACCTTAGCCAATATGGCTACGGCGACACTATACTGCTATACCCCGTATGTCTATAACAATCCGGATGGGCTGTACGGCAATCCTCAATATGGCACTACTGGTTTGTACTATAGTGGTACCTACAATTTCGTAAATTCGTTTGTAACGTGGTGGGGTACTACTTATGCGCCTGCTTATCAGGCCACCTATTACGGCCAGACCGCATATCCAACAATCATTCGAGGGAATAGCACGCCGTCAACATTGCTCTATACGAACACCGGCAATCAACCTTGGTATGATGATGTAAGTGCTAGCCAGTACGGCGCAGACCCTGTTCACTTAGCCACATCCAATCCAATTAATACGGGCAGTATGTTTAGCGCCTTCTGGCCTACGCAAAATAGGGCAACTACTACCTTTGCCGCTGTATATGATTCTGATGGTGTCACACTTGCTCCGAATCAGCATATTGTACAGCCTGGTGAAATTGCTGCCTTCAACTTTAGCTTTAGTGTTCCACCTAATATGGCTCCCGGTTCGTATACTCAGTATTTCCAGCCGGTACTTGAAGGCTCTAGTGCATGGAATATGGGCGGTCTAGCATGGTTTAATGTCACTGTGCAGGCACGGGTGTATCAGGCCACCTATTACGGCCAGACCGCATATCCAACAATCATTCGAGGGAATAGCACGCCGTCAACATTGCTCTATACGAACACCGGCAATCAACCTTGGTATGATGATGTAAGTGCTAGCCAGTACGGCGCAGACCCTGTTCACTTAGCCACATCCAATCCAATTAATACGGGCAGTATATTTAGCGCCTTCTGGCCTACGCAAAATAGGGCAACTACTACCTTTGCCGCTGTATATGATTCTGATGGTGTCACACTTGCTCCGAATCAGCATATTGTACAGCCTGGTGAAATTGCTGCCTTCAACTTTAGCTTTAGTGTTCCACCTAATATGGCTCCCGGTTCGTATACTCAGTATTTCCAGCCGGTACTTGAAGGCTCTAGTGCATGGAATATGGGCGGTCTAGCATGGTCAATATTGACTGTACACTAAGCCATTACCCAAAACCTCCGTTAGCTGGCGAATGTTTTTAAGAGGGCTTTCTTGCCCAAATTCTTTCTTATTAATCCACCGAACGTTTCATTGTCATTCACGACCCGCTCTTCGGTAAGAGCTTCATACAAGTTTTTCGCATATAATTCATAGCTGAATGCCTCACGTATTTTTTCCCTTGCTGTTGTACCCATACTGTGCCGTTTAGTTGGACCTAATACAAGTTCCTCGACGCGGATAAGCACTTCCTCTACATTTGACGCCTTAATGACGCCCCCTGAGGGGAGTTCTTTATACCAACCAACATTTTTGACAACTGGAACTGCACCGTATCGCATTGCATCGATAGTCGCGGCCGAAGCCTCGCCCCTATATTCTTTTCGAAAGTTAATTAAGATATCTATGTCACGTAGCATTGCCTGAAACTCAAAATCGGTAAGGTTAGTATCAATTGAAACATTAGGATAGGCTTCAAGCTGCTCGAGTACTTCTTTGCTAACTAGAGATAAGCCAAATATATGAATTCTGCACCTAAGAAATTTATCTGATTGGGCAATCGCTTCAATGACATCCAGCCCCTTCGCTGCATGGATAATCCCAGCCATACCAATACATATCTCTTGTGGATTCAAACGATGCGGCCGAATTTTAGGAACAGCCGTCGGAAGGTTCAACTTATGTACTGGAATGGTATCTATGAGTAGTTGCCCTACCACGTTCTTGCCGTACTCAGAGTGAACGATAATACCTCGTTGCCTATTTGCGATGGAAGTAATATAGCTTGATTTTTGATTGTTCATGAGCACGTCAAGCTGATGTTCAGCCTGTGCCCTGTCTTTTGAAATGTAGCGATGAGGTACCAAGACCTCCTCAAAAACATTGGTCAGTTGAGTATCATGAAAAATAGCGTATCCAGGCAAAAAGAGTGCGTTTTTAATAGTTTCTAGGTGGAATCCGCTATTGCCAATATTGTAAACAACTGCATCGTATTGGGTATATTTTTCATCATTAAATTCAGTCGCATCATACACGTTAGCAATGTGTGACAGATAATCTGGCCGCGGAAAATTCTGTTGAGATAGACCAGATTCTAGGTAGTAATCTATATCAAAATATTCCTGCATTGCCGGATGAAGCTGTGTCACTTTTCTACCGATTTCGGAGTATCCGCTTGGCGAAGGAGTGAAGATGGCAATTTTAAGTCTTTGGCTAGGGCCTTTATCTTTAGCCGGTCTTTTCGTCTGGAGTGCTCCCAGGGCTTTTTACGCGGTATTGGACCAGGTATACCGTTCGAGGATTGACGGATACTCTTTATGCTTCAATCCATAATCTTTACCCGACAAAGCGTCACCGAGTAAATCGCTTATGCTCGCGGTATCGAATTGATTGGCAAAATAAAACGCTTTCTCGGATATTTCATTAAAAACGCTTAAATAAGACAGACCATTGGTTTATTTGCTTCCACCGCCTCTAAGACGGGGAGACCCAGGCCTTCGTATTCGGATACAAAAGTACGAGCTCAGCATGCGTATATAGCCAAGCCAGTTCACTCTCCTTTACATTACCTGCGAAGATTATATTCACCATAAGCTATTCAATTCCTCTTTGGTTTTCTCCTCGAAACGAGAAGTGATGATGAGCTTCAGGTCTCTGTCTTTACTACGCTGAATATATTCTTCAAAACCTTGCACGCGCGTACATTATTTTTTCATATTTCATCTCCAGAGGGCATCAAATCATAGCGAGTCGGTAATGGAATATCGGTTTTGGTAGGTCATGATGGTCGTGGTTTATGGGCGCCCCGTCGATACTGAACAATTTAGTTTGTGCAATGCCGAGATTCAGAGCTACATCATCGGCAACGCTTTGAGATATCGTGAAAATGAGATCTGCTTGAAAGAGCGTTCTGAAGCGACCCAGGTAATTATTATAGGCGCAAAGTTGGCTGTATCTTTCGTGGTACTGAAAGGAATAAGGTCATAAAAGAGCAGTATCTTACGAGATTTCTCGGGAAAACTGAACAGACCTGGTCTATGAAGAGTGATAGGATCATGTAATCTACTTCATCTGTTGTTCCGGAGCTACGAGAAGCAATAAATTTAGCCAAGGTAGCCTCATTAGCCTGTTGCATCTTCAAAATATCTACTTTACATGGATCGATCGGTACTTGCAGGTCTACGGAGACTTGATGAATGGCAGGAGCAATTTTTTTAACAGTATTTTTAACCTCAGTATCGAGTGGCATATTCTTGGTAAATATTAAATATATATCCTTGTAAGGAAGATCCTTAAGGTTCATTAATGCTCGAGTAGTTCCAACTAGTACTGGCCCATGCCACGATCCCAAGCTGCGCTTTAAAAACTTGCCCATCAATGAATAACGCACCTTCTTTCTTAGGCATGCCGACGCGTCCTCCTCATTATTTGATAGGCCCTGAGTGCAGTATTCCAGAGTGCCCGTCTAGTAGCTGGATATACTCGATTTAAAATTCTGTAGGTAAGCGATTGTTTTTGCTGAACGCCATAGTAACTGTTGAAATCATATTTTCCTGCAGTTCGCGTATACGGGATTTTGCATCCGATGTGTTTTTTAAACGAAGCGGTGACTGTGTGTGAACAACCGGCTTATTGAGTTTCTCTATATGCAGTAAAATCGCTACATTAACTGCTTGGGCTAGCTGCTTGATAAGGGATCGGATTCTTTTCTGAGAATTTATATGTAGGTGAAGCTGTTGAATTTGAGATTGCAGATTTTGTATGAGAATTTCTCTTTGAATTAATTTTCGCTGGATCTGATCGGTCTTCCAGTTCGCCATTTGCAGTTGCTCAATAAAATCAGCCGGTATGGGGGGGATGGCAAACATTGCCTGAATGTAGGAGAAGTTCTCGGTTATTTCAGGATGCTCATTGGCCACGTAGTATTCATTTAGCCCGTCAAAAAAGACTCTCGTGTAATTATTTTTTTGAAGCATGGGCCGCCAGTCTTTAACGATATGCTCAGATTCAATACAGAGCACAAGTGGTCTGTAAGGATCCGAATCGTTCCCTGCGAGTACCTCATACTCGAATCCCTCGACGTCAACTTTCATAAAGTGAATGGTTTTTACTTGGTTCTGTTCGAATATTGATTGAAGTGTCCGGACCGGCACCTCATAATCCTTGAAATGGTTTGTTTCATAGGTAGTATGTTCAGTATAAAGTTGCTTGATTGACGGTGAAAAAGTCGATAGGCCGTCTCCATCGGGATACTCCCGAAGCGTAAGGCTGCCATTTTTATCGGCTACCCCTATGTTCAGATTAATATCTTCTGGCCTATCAACTTCAAGCAAATCAAAGAGAGCCTTATTAGGTTCAATATTGATACCTCGCCAGCCTTCTTCATAAAACTTTCGAGTTACAGAAAATAACCGAGGATCGCTTGCGCCGACATCTACATAAAATCCTTTAGTTTCTTTTTTAAAAAAACCATTCAAAAGGACATCTTCACGGTTCTGAGCATACGTTATGGTGTATTGAGTCATGGTCTATATAAGATATGAAATGCACATGCTGGGAGGTGCTAACTTATGATGTGGATCTCCTCAGGATTTTTGCATAATTTTTTTCGATTGCACTTATTCTATTGTACCAGTAATCGGCCTAAGTCGCAGGATAGTCAAGTATCTATTTTCTCCTATATTAAAGGGACGAGTGTTGTGTTCGACACCTCTTGTGTTATACGTTAGAGTTTCGGATATCAGTCCGAAATCGTTAAGCCGATACGAGGGGCTACCATGAATGCAGTGTGATCTTCTTTTCGGACTTCAAATATTTTTGCATCTTCCCACCAATCGCATACTTCACTATCAAAGAACACAATCGACGGTTCAAAGGAGTAAGTGCCATCGGCAAAGATATTCGGAACCTCCCATTTAATTTTCATAGTTTGGTCTTTTTTTATATTTTTTATTTTTTGTCTCTTAAGTTGTGTATTGGTGCTGAACAAATTTTGGCCGGAGGCGCTTTTAATTGCGAAACCGCATATAATCTCTTCAAGGTCTTCCCGGTTTTAATTTCACATTTAATTTCGGAGTTTGGCTCGTCAGATACCATGCCTGGTCGCAAATCTATTGAAGTATAGCGGGCCTTCCCATTTCCCCATCGCTTACCGTCTTTAGTTGTTTGACCTTCACTTTCAGAGGGCTTCATAAACATGCGTGAGTAGTCCTTAGCAATCTCGTTCGCCGTATCCATTGCTACCATTTTACTGTTATCTATAAGCAGTGCTCGGTCGCAATACTCTCTGATCGCATTCATATCATGGCTGACGAACACGACTGTTTTTTTCTCTTTTTTCAATTCTCTAAAATGATTAAAGCATTTTCTTTGAAAATCCGCATCCCCAACCGCTAAAACTTCGTCGAAAACTAATATATCTGCTTTGGCACGTATCGCTAGTGAAAAGGCCAATCGAACTTGCATTCCTGACGAGTAGTTCTTTAGTTTTTGATCCATAAATTGAGGTAATTCAGCAAAGTTAACAATGTCTTCGTATTGGGCATCCATTTCCGTCGTGTCAAAACCAAGCAGCGCGCCATTTAAATAGACGTTCTCTCTTCCGGTAAGCTCCATATTAAAGCCCACTCCAAGTTCAATAAACGGGACAAGTTTGCCGGTAACGGTTATGGTGCCCTTAGTCGGCTGATAAATGCCGGCCAAAATTTTAAGCATGGTGCTTTTTCCGCAACCGCCATTACGGCCTACAATACCGTAAAATTCTCCCTTTTTGACTTCGAAGGAGATGTTTTTCAAGGCGTGCTGAATATCCTTGCCCTTATCTTTTGACTTCAAGAGACCCGTAAAAGCACCCTTTAATGAATTTGATTTTTCATGCGGTAAAATAAAATCTTTATATAGGTGGTCTACCTTGATAGCAATATCATCATCCATAATGGTTAAACCTCTTCCGCAAAATATTTGGACTGGCTTCTGAAGTAGTTACCGGCTAGCACTATGACAATAAGCGTTAAGCCGATTGGAATAAGCCAAATCAATTTATCACCTCCGTACACCTGATTAATCGTTAAAGCGTATGGTGTTACTAGAGCGTGTCGAGTATCTTGGATAATTTGAGCCATCGGGTTAAGTATTAAGAACTTTGCGTAACGATGGGGTATCCTTTGCAGCGCATAGAGAATCGGCGTGCCATAAAATGCACCCTGCATAACGACATCCCAAATATATGAAACGTCACGAAAACGGACAAACAGAGCGCTCAATAAAAAGGCCATTGCCAGTGAGACTACAAATAATTCGAAGATAAGCGGAATAACCAGTAGGGCACTCCATGTTGGAGTAACGTGGTCGAAATACATAAATATAGCAATAACGACAGCATTCAATGACAGATTGATCAAAGCTGAGCAAGAAGTCGCCAAAATTATAACGTACTTTGGAAAATTGATTTTACGCAGTAGGTCTCCCTTGGCCACAATTGCGCCGACGCTTCCGGTAGTCACTTCGGTAAAATAATTCCAAATGACAATGCCTGTTAGCAGATAGACAGGGTAGTGAGGAACTCCCTTGCCGACGGGCAAAAAGACAGTGAAAACGAGGTATAAGATTAAGAAAATTAACAAAGGTCGAAGGAGTGACCATATATAGCCAAGCGTTGATCCTTGGTAGCGGAGTTTAAAGTCGGTTTTTACCAACTGTTTTAGAATAATAATCGAGTAACGATAGCGTTTTTTTAGCCTCTGCATTTACAGCTTATTCTATATGGTTATGATCCTTGAATCAATTACGTGATATTCTCTCGCTTGTCTGCTCAGCGCTATTCGTTATGACGAAAACGTTCTGCCGCCCCGTCCAATTCAAGCTGAAAGCGCTTTATTTCTGCCATATCATTAATCGGTTCAAGCAAATTAATCTGCCACAACACTTCGCGTTTCGGGTCCTTCTCGTCAAAAAATGAAAATTTGCCATTAGTAACTGATGATGCATACAGCGTCAACAATTCCGTCTTCGTATCATGATCAAAGTCGCGCACATGCTCTTGCTGCAGATATACCCCTCCCCCTGAGAATGTATCGGGACCATGTTTCATCTGTGCGCTTCTTACTTCCAGATTGAGAGTCGTTCTTTCACCCGCAACTTTCTCTGAAAAATCGTCCAGCGTTGATCCGAGCACCATGCCCATTAACCACTTTGTTTTTTCCTTTGCGGTTATCGTCGTCTCATGTAATAGGGACCGTCTTTGATTGTCCGAGGCGATGCAAGCAGCGCAAGAGCCGTCCGGACGAGTTGCTGTTGTTCGGTCGAAAAATGCTCGATTGCAAGGTTGTCACTGACTTCGGTCATAGGAAAAGCATACTGCTTTCAAGAGACTATTTACAGTGCGTAACGTATTAAGTACGCTTCATCTCTCTGTCGACTATTGTAGCTAGCATGCCATTAAATAAAATAGCCAGGAAAGCTGTCGCGCCTTTTCTTGCGGCAATCAATCACGAATTTATAATTCTGCCTAAGGATTTTTACTCTTTTTAGATGAATTTATTGATGGGGCGGTGTAATGATAATTGCGCCGCCTGCTTGATGTGTTGGCCAAGGCAAGTTTTGAAGGGCTTTTGTAAGTAGCGGCGCAGTGTCGGAGGTATATATAATCTGAGTGACATTATTGGTGTTGCAGAAAGCTGTCAAATCTTGCTGAAAAGTTGGTTCTGGGTTATCTGAGAAAAAGCTTGTTCAACAAGAACACTCTTTTGATAATTAAGAGGCGTAAAACCTAGATATCCTCCAGATTGAGTAAACCACATACCGGATGCAACTTGATAGTACATACTGCTGCCCACATAGCTAAAGGGCAATATAAGCACATTACTATTTTTCTTTATATATTTTCCGACATACTGTGCTTGGAAAATTTGCGGAACAGGTTGCGGTTGCCAAGAATAAAGAGAAGATGGGAGTAAGGAAATTACTACGACGATTGCGAGTATGTATTTGATAATTTTTAATCTGGTTGATGTTCGATAGGATAGCCACATTCCAAGCATTATTGAGGCAATGAACGAGACATAAAGAGTAAATCGGTCTGGAAGCGCCGAGCGAAGTACGGGTATGTAATGGGCTATAGCCCAGGGTAAGGCAATACCCTGTATGCCGTATATGTGCAGTATCGGGCCTAGGGAGGCGATGATTACGATTATGAGCATTGTAGCCATAATCCTGACATAAGTTTTACGCCAGTACACACAGATATACGCAAAGAGGATGCCAATCAAGGGAAGGCCAAGGTAAGCACCCTGCTCACTATAATTTCCCATGAAGTGAGAGGACAGGGGTGACAAAGTATTACCGAATATTCTTGTAACTGTTGTCGGTATGATGAAGTTGAGAAGGTCAGCCGAAAACTCCGTAGTGCTATTAAAAATTTTAGGCGTTGTTTTATAGCCGATGATCATATAGTAAAAGTAAGGAATCAGTACTACGGCGGCTATAATACCGGCTATACAAAACTCAATGGTAGTGGCAAGTAAAAGACCGCGTCGTTTTCGGTTTGAACAGACATAAAATAAGATGAATGCGATAACTGCGAATACGACAAAGCTTGCGAGGACCTCGTCGGAGATGCCAAACTGAACGACAAGTGTTAGGGTGGACAAGAGGACAAACGCCATTCGATTAAGTTTTCGGTCAAGCCTGAGAATAAAAAGCAAAACGATCAAGGGAATACAGAAGGTCACATAGAGACTTGGGTGACCGGCTAATTCGCCTATTTGGTAGGAAGAAAAACCAAAAATACATCCTGAAAAAAGCGAGCTCCAATAATTTTTTGTGAGATAGTGGACTAAATAAAAACAGAATAACGCGGAAAGCGGGAGGGCAATAATTGATAAAAGATTGTAAGCAACCACCGCGTTGGTTAAGAGCGTTATTGGAGCAAGAAGTAGAGCAAGTGACGGAACTGAAGTTGCCCATGCTGTGTTGTATCCTTGGGGATTCCAAATATAGTGCGTAATAAATGGGTTGTGATGGTGCATTAAACTGAATGGCCACCACTGAAGACACCACATGATCAACTGCGAGTCGCCATTATTGTTGAAAATATCATGTTTTATCTCATGTAGAGATGAAGGCCCCAGTAAAACCAGGTCGAAAAGTAGATATATGATAAAGGGTGAAATATAGAGTAGGCAGTAATAGAGAAGCGGACGCTGTTTTACGAGATAATAAAAACGAGTCAAGCTATGTTTCAGAGAAAAGCCTTCGATTGATTGGATCGGCTTTTCCGCTGCTTTAACTTGCTTACTGGCTCGTTTCATGTCGTTCCTTCCTTGTGTTTGTGAGATCAGGTCTTATTCGATAGTAAAACTGCTGCTTTCATTTTTACTTGACTGTTCAGTTGTCTCTAATTTTTGGTACCAGCATAAGGTTTTTAAAAATTGTATTGCGAGGTATTTTTGAATTACCGTGTTGACGGTCTTTAAAGACAATGGGAATCTGCTCGACTTGAGTACAGTGCTTTAAGGCTTTATATTTGAGCTCAATTAAAAAACCGTATCCACCGGCCTGCAGCGAATCCAGGTTGATCTTGCGTAGTAATTCTGTTGAGAATAAGTTATAACCTCCTGTGTAATCGGTAATACGCGAACCTAAAAATAAGCGGGAATACCAGTTACCACCGCGACTTTGCAGCTTTCGATTCCATGACCAATCAGGAGTTGCTCCGCCTTTGATATAGCGTGAGCCGACAACAAAGTCGGCAGTAGCTGTTGCATCAAGCATGGCTGGAATGTAGCGGGGATCGTGTGACAGGTCAGCGTCCATTTGAAGTATATAATCGAACTTTTTTTGTAGAATTTTATGAAAAGCATAAATATAGGCTTGGCCAAGACCTTCTTTTTTCTTTCGTCTCAGTACCTCAACCTTAAAAACGCTGGTTTTATATTTTTTATCTAACTTTTCAGCTACATCGGCAGTACCGTCAGGAGAGTTATCGTCAATAATAAACACGATGGTGTTAGTTTCGGGTATCCTTTTAGATGTTTAGAAAGGGCCGGTATCAGCTTTTTTAGATTGTCGGCTTCGTTATATGTGGGTATGTCGATAGCGAGCTTCACAGATAATCCTTAGTTATAAATACTCTTGTATAATAGTATACATGTTTCAAAAAATCTGGGAGCAGAAGCTTGTCCGCTTTGCTGCCATCGGCGGTTTTAATACGCTGCTAGACCTTACTATTCTGAATATCCTTGTACTGATAGTTGGCCTTCCGACCGTCATCGGCAATTTAATATCCGCCAGCATCTGCATCTCAATATCTTATTTTTTGTACCATCGTTTAGTTTTTAGGAGCAAAGAAGCCACATACGTTGAAGCTATTTGCTCATTTTTTCCTTGGTGACTGGGCTTGGGATATTACTTTTACAGACGCTTATTATTGCGCTGGTTAGCCATCTGCTTGGCCATAAAGAAATTGGAGTCAATCATTTGCTCAGCTATGCACATATTCATCCCCTCAAGACTAGCTTCATTAATCTTAATGTCGCTAAACTGTGCGCGGTTTTAGTCGGCATGGTCTGGAATTATTGTCTGTATCATTTTTTGATTTTTAAAACGCATAGTGAGCTGGACGAGCACGTTGCCGACGCGGTGTAGTGTATACTGGAAAAGATTATCAATAAGGGGTCTAACTGTATGATTCTAGTAATAATAGCCGGTGGTTCAGGTACGCGTTTATGGCCGCTCTCGACACCAGGATATCCGAAACATTTGCTTAAAGTTAATGGTGATGACAACTCTCTTTTACAAAATACCTATCTCCGCGCAAAACGGCTGACCGATAAAATTTATGTTGTCTCTGAAGTCAGTCATATTCAGCATGTTAAAGACCAGTTGCCAGAATTAGATGAGGAACATTTTATCGTTGAACCTGCGCGCCGAGGAACGGCCAGTTGCATTGTTTCGGCGCTCGTTCGCATTGCTGCCTATGAAGCTGCCGATGAACCAATCGCGTTTGTTGCCGCCGATCATTATGTTCGGGACATGAATGGATTTGTACAGAGTTTTCAGCTTGCCGCTCGCATTTCACAAGAAGAGAAGCGGATTGTGCTTGTTGGTGTCGAACCAGATCATCCGGCGACTGGCTTAGGTTATATTCAGAAGGATGGTCTTATTGCTAAGGATGTATTTGTCTACAACGTGCATTCTTTTAAAGAAAAACCAGATTTCGAAACAGCCCAAGAATATCTGCGCAGTGGTAATTATTTATGGAACTGCAGTTATTTCATCGGTTCGCTCGATACATTCAAGGCTGTTATGGAAGCCAGTGCGCCTGAGTTATTTGCTAACTATCAGAAATTGCTTGCAGCGCCTGATGAAAAGTATGAAGAAACCTATCTGAGTTTTGAGAACATTTCCATCGACTACGCCCTCATTGAAAAGGTACAGAACCTGCTCGTTGTACCCGCTAGCTTTGACTGGATGGACTTGGGTACGTACGCTGATATGTTTAAAGCCGTCGGGAGGGATGAGCACGGCAACCACAGGTTCGGCTTTATTGAAACAGAAGCCGTCCAGAATTCCTTCATTCAGAATTATGAACAAAAACCAGTCGTCGTCATTGGTCTCGATAATGTCGTCGTCGTTAATACGCCTGACGGTATACTGGTGGCGCGGACTGATATGTCCCAGAAAGTTGGTGAAGTAAGTAAGCGTGTTCAAAAATAAGGGGGGGATGATATGGATTCAATTGCACATATATTCAAAGCCTATGATGTACGCGGCAAAGTTGGCACTGAACTAACTGCCGATGTGGCCTACAAGATTGGCAAAGCCTTTGCTGATTGGCTGCCCATGGCTGGCGTTGTGGCCGTTGGTCGGGATATGCGACCCGATTCCGAGGAGTTGGCGAACGCGCTGATTAAAGGCTTGCTGGCTCAGGGTCGTGATGTCATGGATCTTGGGCAGGTTACGAGTGATATGAGCTATTTTGCAGTCGGCAAGCTTAACCTTGCGGGCAGCGCCATGATCACAGCGAGCCATAACCCTGGCGCCTACAACGGCATTAAATTTTACCGAGACCAGGTTGTTTCAGTCGGTATCGGCACCGGTCTAGAAACTATTCGTGATGCTGTTTTAACAGATAGCTATAAGCCAGAACCTGAAAATCCAGGCACGCTGCAGCATCGAGACATTACTGATGAATGGATTACGCACTGTTTGAGTTTCATTACCGAGCTTAAGCCGTTTCATATTGCAATTGACGCTGGAAACGGTATGGCCGGCGCAATGCTGCCGCACATATTACCGAAGCTTCCTATTACCGTTGAACCAATGTACTTCGAGCTTGATGGCACTTTCCCGAATCACGAAGCTAATCCTCAAAAGCCGGAAAATTTGCAGGATCTCATTAAGAAAGTGGTTGATGACCAGCTCGACTTTGGCATTGCTTTCGATGGCGATGGCGATCGTGCCGGTTTTGTTGACGATAAAGGGCGCTCTGTGCTCGGCACCGATTTAATTACGCTTGTGGCGCATTATTACTTGGAAAGAAATCCAGGCGCTGAAATTATTCACGAAGTTCGTACTAGTCGCGCCACCCAGGAGTTTATTCGGAAATGGGGCGGCGTTCCCATACGAACGAAAGCCGGCCGTTTGCAGATTGGCAAAGTCTTGCGGGAGCAGGGCGCTCCCTTCGGAGCTGAAACAACCGGCCATTTCTTCTTTAAAGAAAACTATGATTCCGATGCGGCGCTTATTACCGCTTTGGTCGCAATGCAGGCAATCACTGATTCCGGCAAAAAGCTCTCCGAGCTAGTTGATGAATATCGTCTGTATGCCATTATTCCAGAACGTAATTTCACCGTTAACGATACAGAAGCGGTATTCAATCGCTTGCGAGAAGCATTCAATGATGGCCAACAAGACGAGCTTGACGGCTTAACCGTCAATTATCCAGAATACTGGTTTAATATTCGAGCCAGTAACACTGAACCGTTGGTACGACTGAACGCCGAAGCAAATACCCAAGAGCAGCTTGATGATCTTGTGAATCGTGTTAAAGCAATCGTTGAGGAGTAGCCATGGCAACACTGCGAGATAGTTTAACCTATGAGCCTGTTGAACTCGCCTTCGGAACATCTGGTCTGCGTGGTCTTGTTTCAGATATGACTGACTTAGAGTGCTATATCAACACAGCGGGTTTTTTAGAGTACTTACGTTCCGAAAGACAGCTGGAGGGGCAGGGACTCGTTATGGTGGCTGGCGATTTACGGGCTAGCACGCCGAGGATTTTAGCGGCAGTCATCCAAGCCATACATGATGGGGGCTACCAAGCTGCGTACCACGGCTTAATCCCCACACCAGCGATCGCGTATTATGCGTTGCAGGAAAATGCGCCCTGCATTATGGTTACTGGCAGTCACATACCGGCAGACCGCAACGGTATTAAGTTTTACAAGCAGGGTGGAGAAGTACTGAAATCGGACGAACCACTTATTCAACAGGCTGTCGCGGCCGTTCGGGCTCATCTCTATGGGACTGATGTTGCACTCAGCATCTTTGACCAGAGTGGAGCGTTTAAAGGCGCGAGGGTTGACCTTCCAGCAGTACAACCGGAAGCTGAAGCGGTATATCGGAAGCGGTATCTCGATGTCTTTCCAAAGAACGCACTGACCGGTAAAAAAATAGTATTCTATCAGCATTCTAGTGTCGGACGCGATTTGCTCGTCGATCTATTTAAAAACCTCGGTGCTGAAGTCATAGCAGTTGGCCGATCGGATGTCTTCATACCAATCGATAGTGAAAATGTAACTTCAGACAATCAAGCGTATTTTAAGCGCTTAGCAATTGAGAATCCTGGGGCATTTGCAATTGTATCTACCGATGGTGATAGTGATCGTCCCTTTGTGGTTGATGAAACGGGTATCTTTCATCGGGGTGATGTCTTAGGCGCAGTGACGACGCAATGGTGTAAAGCGGATTTTGCTGCCTATCCGGTTAGTACCAGCGATGCCGTGGATACCGAGCTTGAACGCGTCCAAGTTCCCGTTGAGCACACAAAAATTGGCTCGCCCTATGTGATTGAAGCGATGCAGCGGGCTGAAAAAGCCGGCATGAGCCGAGTTGTTGGTTGGGAAGTGAATGGTGGTTTTCTGCTGGGGACTGATCTCGAGGTAGAGCAGGGAATACTCAAAGCTTTGCCAACGCGTGACGCCTTTTTGCCGATGTTGGTGGCTCTGCTAGCCGCTATTCGAGCAGATCTAAGTATCTCTGCACTATTTTCGCGGCTGCCGCAGCGTTACACGGACGCCGGATTAATCGACAACTTTCCAGTCGATGTCAGCAAGGCGATGGTGGCCCGATTTGGGCAAGACACGCCGGAAATACGCCAAGAATTGTCCACCTATTTTTCTCCGGATAAAGGCTTTGGAGCGATTAGCGCGATTAATAATCTTGATGGCGTACGCATTAGCTTTGACAGCGGCGACATTGCGCATTTGCGCCCGTCCAGTAATGCACCGCAGCTTCGTATGTATAGCGTAGGGGGCAGCCAAGCGCGGGCCGCTGACATTGTCAGGCTTGCCATCGCCGAACCTGATGGAATTTTTCGAGCTATGCAAGCGAGTCTGCAAAGTTTGAAAACAACCACGCAATAAGCAAGTAACCTTAAACGTTCAGTCTAAATGCACTCGCCACGGCATTCAGTCGCCCCCAAACGATTGGAAATCCAAGGCAGGGCTAGCTTGAACGTCTGCTGCCAGACATTAAACGTATGCTGGCCATTAATAGTTTCGTAGACTGTTTGAATACCGGCTTTTTGGGCGTCAGCGTTTAGTTCTGCTGCCGCCTGGGTAATATCCGGTGTATCCTGTTTGCCGTCTCCGAAGAAACCACCCATGCCTTTGTAAGAGTGCGTTGACAATAAATACTCAGGTTGGTGAGCGCGCCAGTCATTGACTGATCCGCCAAATAAAACATTAATTGTTTGCTGCTCTGGACCGACTTCGGGTCCGATTTCACCACCTAAATCTATGAAGTTATCGTAAATATTGGGATGTCTTAGAGCGAGCATTATGCCGCAGGTCCCGCCGAGACTTAAGCCGCCGATTGCCCAATGGCTCGAGCCTGGCATAACGTTAAAGTGGCTTTTAATATAATTAGGGACATCCACTGTAAGGTAGGTCTCTACGTTACCGCGGGAACTGTTAACGCACTCTGTATCGTTGGTTACGGATCCTGTATTATCGACCATGAAAATAATCGGCGTAATACCGCCGTGCGCACTCGCAAAATCATCCATCGTGGTCTCTAGACCGCTACCGAGCCAATTTTCGGGCAGACCCGGGAAACCAGGCATCAAAACAACAACTGGCAAGCGAATATTTGGGTCGGTGCTGTAAATGGCTGGTAAATAGACATACGCAGTTCGAGCATGAAAATTAGATACAGTTCCGGGAATGTTTACGCTGTACACTTTACCCTTCGTCGGTTCGTTAGCTACGGCATCAAGGCTGCCCTCGATTGATTGTCTGTTGGCTGCGCTGGTTCCATGAGTTGGCGCTGTATGGCTCACGAGCACATCCGAATCCTGACTGAGCGCGGCGACGCCGTTCTGGTTAAAGACCTCCCCAAGTGTTGGGTAAAAGCGGTAGTAATTATTAATTAAGAGCAGCGAGAATACTATGCTAAACAACATACAACCCAGCGCTGTGACCCATAATCGGACGCCCGACTTGAGAGAGAAGCCAACCAGACCTATGCTGAGCGTAGCTGGTAACAGCATAAAGACCAAACCACCGGGGATCGATGAATCGGCGTAATGAGCAATCAGCAGCCGCAAACCACAGGCCGTAAAAACAGCGATAAAGACCAGCCAGAAGGTCCGTTGTTTTTTGAGAATTCGGTGCGGTGAGACAACTGGAGGTGAGGCTTCCAATAGTGCGGATTTTTTCGGTCGTCCGCGTTTTTTGAGAGGCTGGGGCGGGTAATACATCGGGCAGAGAATTGCCCGGACTAAAAAAACAATCGTCGTCGTAACAAGCCCACATATAACGAGTAGTAGATTGATGCTTAGTAAATCAAAATTCATAGTAATACGCTTTCCGCTTACCCGAGCACCGGACACGATAACCCTATAGATGCCTCTCGCGCAAACAGATTCAACTTATGAGTATACAACAACTTTACCGAGGATTGGCTGATATTTTCGTAGCCATAACCAGTGTCCGAGTGGTAAGTAAGAATGGACCATTGAACGCTCTGAACGGTTATTAAGAGTCGGATGAAGTTATAGATTCGTACCATTGCCACGCATCGCGAACAGCGTCGGTAATTGTTTTGGTTGCTTTCCAGTTGAGCTCTTGCTCGGCTTTCGTGGCTGAGGCATAGTACGCAGCCGGATCGCCTGGACGCCGCTCACCGAGAACATAGGGGACTGCAACTTTATTAGTTGCCTGGAAGGTTTCAATGAGCTCTAAAACGCTGGTGGGCGTACCGGTACCAATATTGTAGACGTGATAACCGCTTGAGCCGGACTCAAGCTTTTTGAGGGCGGCGACGTGGGCTTTGGCAAGATCGACAACATGCACGTAATCGCGTAAGCAGGTGCCATCCGGCGTCGGATAATCGGTACCGTAAATGGTGAGCGGCGGAATTTTGTGAGCCGTGGCTTCAACCACGATCGGCAGTAAATTCTGTGGCATACCCTTGCCGAGTTCACCAATTAAGTTGGTTTCATGCGCTCCGACGACATTAAAATAGCGCAGGGATACACCACCTAAGCTCGGTGTGGCTAAACAAGTGTCCCGCAGAATTATCTCATCCATGTATTTGCTCCAGCCGTAGGGCGACGTAGGATTACAGACCGTATCCTCGGTGACGCACTCAGTTGGCGGATTGCCGTACACGGCCGCGCTGGAAGAAAACACAAAATTATGTATTGAGTGGTCTGTCACGAGCTTCAGAAGGTCAATAAAACCGCTGACGTTATTGTCGTAGTAATTGAGTGGCTTTTTAACCGATTCGCCAACGGCTTTGTAGGCGGCGAAATGAATAATGCCGTTCACTTTTTCGTTTTCCAGAACGGTAGCTAAGCGAGCAGTGTCCTTATAATCCTGATCGTAGTAGGTAATTTTCTGGTCTAATAATTTTTCTAAGCGATCTAAGGTTTGTAATTCGGAATTATTGAAATTATCGATGATGATTGGACGGTAGCCGGCCGCAACCAGCTCAACAACTGTGTGAGAACCAATAAATCCTGCTCCGCCGATAACTAGAATGGTTTGCATAATTACTCTACTGTAACAGATTTGGCAAGATTTCGGGGACGATCAACGTCAAGATTTCGGGATATGGCTATATAGTAGGCGAATAATTGCATAACGATGGCCGTAAGGATCGGTTGTGTTTGTTCCATCGTATCGGGTATATAGATAACATCATTGGCTAGATTTTTGATCGTTTTATTACCTTCAGTCGCCACGGCAATAACAAGCCCCTTGCGGGCGCGGATCTCTTCGATGTTAGAGTAGGTTTTCTCGAGTAACGGGGAATTGGTGGCGATGGCAAAGGTCGGAAAATCTTCATCAATCATAGCTAGCGGCCCGTGCTTCATCTCACCTGCCGGATAACCTTCTGCGTGAATGAGCGTGCACTCCTTAAGCTTTAAGGCTCCTTCGAGCGCGCACGGAAAGGCGTAGCCGCGACCAATATACAGAAAATCTCGGTAATCCTTGTATTTTAAGGCGATCTCTTTAATGTGATCAGCCTGGTCAAGTACTTTCTGGGCTTTATCGGGAAGATCTTCCAGCTCCTGCAGCAGTGGCTTAAACAGTTTTGTCGAACCGTTACTCAGGTGCATCGCAATTAAGAGCAGGACAGTCACTTGGGCTAAGAATGCTTTCGTCGAAGCAACGGCTTTTTCTGGCCCGGCGTGACAGTAGACCCCGGCATCGGTCTTGCGGGCGATTGTCGAGCCGACGGCATTAACAACCCCTAACTTCAAAACCCCGTAATCTTCGACTTTTTTAAGAGCTGCAATAGTATCAGTCGTTTCGCCCGATTGCGATACGACAATCAGGGCTGTACTGCGTGAAAATGGCTCGTCTCGATACTTAAACTCGCTGCCCAGCTGAACCTCAACTGGTATGCCGGCCAACTCTTCAATTAAGTACTCGCCAATAAGTCCGGCATAGGAAGCGGTACCGCAGGCTACGATCACAATCCGGTCAATATAATGCAGCTGTTGAGCTACGGTTTCAAGACCGCCAAGCTTAATGATGCCCTGGTCGGCCAGTACGCGGCCGACGGTAGCCGTTCGAATGGTGTCAGGTGCCTCGAAGATTTCTTTTAGCATAAAGGTCGGATAGTCACCTAACTCGGCTTCTTCACTGTCGTAATCGAGCAGCTCGGTTTGCGGTTCGGTTGAGTGGTCGTGTTTGAGATTGTGGATCGCAATACTACCAGCTTTAATAATGGCCACATCGTAATCTTCCAGGTAAATGACTTTCTGGGTGTGCTGCATGAGAGCGTTCGCATCGGAAGCGAGAATGTATTCACCGTCGCCAACGCCGACTACTAAGGGACTCGACAACCGGGCTCCGTATAATGTGTCTGGTGCGTGGGTGGAAACTGCGGCAATACCGTACGCGCCCTGTAAATCAGAAATTGCCGCTTTGAAAGCACCATCCATCGAGCCGAGTTTACGCTCGTAGTAATCAATTAAGTGAGGCACAACCTCTGTGTCAGTTTCTGAAACAAAAACATAGCCTTCGCCTTGCAGCTTCGTCTTAAGCTCAAGATAGTTCTCAATAATGCCGTTATGGACAACGAAGATTGTCTTATCAGTGTTCGTTTGCGGATGGGCGTTCAGGGTGTTAGGCACGCCATGCGTCGCCCAACGGGTGTGGCCGATTGCCAGGCTAGCGGTAAAATTCTGGTCTTCAAGTTCGGCCTTGAGCGACTGGACGCGTCCAGTTTGTTTGGTCAATCGAGCGCTGTTGCCTTCAATAGCGGCGATTCCTGCCGAGTCATAACCACGATATTCTAATGCTTCTAATCCGGTTAGAACAATTGGTACTGCCGGACGTTTACCAATATAGCCAACGATACCACACATAAAATGGAAGTCTCCTCCAAGAGACGATTATCAATTACCCATGAATTCTTGCCGATACCCCATCTAACAGATCTTGTGTGCCGGCTAGCTATACGATACTTGCATAGAAGGCCTTGCATCAAATTCGATACTGTTAGGGTTGCTCACTATTCCTGCATACAGTCTTGCAGATACCATCTGTAATGGTGAGCACCTCTCTTCATTATAACCCACATCGTTTCAAGCTATGCCGAAAATCATGAACGGCAGTCATTTATTGACAAAATGTCAGTATGAATGTCGAAAGATCTGCCGACGAGTAAGTTAGGAAACTGTTTTTTCGGCTATACAGTGATCAATGAACTGTTGCATGTTGTTTGTGAAGCGAGAAACAGAAAACTCTTGGGCGTACTCGGCGATAGCATCATAGTGAAATGTTTTGGCAAGCACTTGATCAAGCGTTTTCGTAAGGCTTTTGACGGTTTGCTTTTCGAACAGCAGGCCAGTCTTACCTGCTTGCACATAATCCAAGGCTCCTCCTTTTTGATACGCGATAACCGGTGTTCCGGCTGACAAGGCTTCAACGGCCACAATACCAAAGTCGTCCATATTTGGCATGATAAAGCCTAAGGCCGATTGAAAATGGGCCGCCATTTCATGATCGGCAACGTTGCTTAAAAAGGTGGTTCTCCTACCCCCTAGTTTCTCAAGCCGCCGGTGGTCAGGCCCATCACCAATGACGACCAGCGGAACTTTTAACTCATTGCAAGCCTCAATTGCCAGATCAAAGCGCTTATAGGGCACCTGCCGGCCGGCAACTAAAAAGCCGTGTCTAAGGGGCGGCTTACCAGTAATTTTAAATCGATTCACATCAACGGGCGGATGAATAATGATTGAATCACGCCGGTAGTAGCGTTTAATCATGGCCTGGGTGTGCGTTGAATTAGCGATCATATAATCCGGTCGTTTCGCCGCGTGATAATCCCACTCCTTGAGTGGCTTAATGAGTAGCAGTAAGCCGAGTCGAGCTAACCAATTTAAGCCCAAAGGGAAGCCAGGGTGTTTTATATATTCATCGTAGCGGATCCAGTAGTAATGGGTCGGTGAATGACAATAACAGATATGCACGGTATTTTTGCCAGTCCTCACGCCCTTGGCTTCAGCGCCGCTGCTCGAAAGCACGAGATCATAGTCGCTCAAATCCAATCGGCCAAAGTTCCAGGCACGCAGTATGGGAAGAAATTTTTTGAGTCGTTTCGGTAATTTCTGAAGCTGTCCGGTTCGGATGTCTGCCCCCTCGAACCAGTCAATCTTCCGCGGATCATATTGTGACGTAAAGATAGGTGCGTCAGGATATAACTTATGCAGTTCGAGTACTACCCGTTCAGCACCTCCGATTCCGGTCAGCCAGTCACAGACAATCGCGACTTTTAATTTTTTAGTCTGGGCCACGTTACATAGCTCCCTTATGAAATAGTACAATCCAAATCGTTTTAGTTAGTATGACCATATCTTCCCAAAAACTCCAGTTTTGGACATAAAATAGATCAAGCCTTCGTCGTTCCTCGAAACTTATTCCCCGCCGTCCAGATATTTGCGCTAGGCCCGTAACCCCAGACTTGACGCTTAAAATTGCGTGCCGCTTTGCATAAATTGCCAATTCTTGCGGGATAAGCGCCCGGGGGCCGACTAAACTAATGTCACCATGCACCACATTAAGCAGTTGCGGCAACTCGTCGAGACTGCTACGGCGTAAAAAACGGCCGAGAGGTGTGATACGTGGATCATGTTCAAGGAAGTCACCATTTTCGCGGTACCGCTTGGCGAGCTCTGGCTTCCCCATCAGCTTGAAAGCCTCTTCTGGTGTCGTGCCGTCATAGGCGCTATATTGCGAGCGGAATTTAAAGACCTTGAAAGTCCGATTGTAACGGGTCAGCCGAACCTGGCGAAAGAAAACTGAACCGCTGCCGCTGAGAAGCTCGGCAATACTAATAACCAGCATGAACGGAGAGGCAATGATCAGCATCAGACTGCCCAGAATAAGATCAGACAATCGTTTCACGACCCTTCCCCAGCCTATGAGCGCCGTTTGGTGGACGGCAATCACCGGTATAGCCTGGAATAAATCAACTTGAATATTGCCCACGAACAGTTCGCTGTTGCCGGGCACAAAGCGGTAGGCTATATGTTGTTCTTGGGCATAGGTCAGAATCTCGTCATTATGGTCGGTTGCCGCATAGAGTTCAGTTTGGATGATGGTGTTGATTGATTGCTCTTTGAGCGTGGTGATTGCCGCGTGGAAGCTATCGAAGACAGGCAAATCGAAGTCCCGGTGAACCGGGTGTTTAATGCCGCCCACGACACCGATCACCCGATAACCGGTTTGCTTAGTGCGTGATAACCGATTTACGAGTTCGTGGCTAATAAGCGTGTCACCCACCACCAGCACGTTATTGATGCCGACGCCATAGGCAATCAGCTCTCGCCGCACACCGCGAGCGATTGTACGTACCAGCAAAACAAAGAAAAAGGCCAGTAAGAATCCGTAGACGGTAACCAGCCGTGCTGGGAAGATGGGGGTATTCGTTATATAGCTGAAGCTAATAACAGATAAAATACCGATAAATGTCGCGACGAAGAGTCGGCCGATTTCACTAAAGCGCCGTTCATAAATGCGGGCATTATACAGTCCGAGCAGGCTGAATATTAAGATCCAAAAGGGAAGGAGACTCACGAGAATCGTTATATAGGTTCGCGCTGGAACTTGGCGGTTAAGGATCTCATGGCTGAGGGTTACCCGCAAAATAAAGGCAACGGTAAATGCAAAAATAATTGCCAAAGCATCCCCTATTACCAGACAAAAATTGTAGAGAAGGGTAGCGTTATTCTTCATTTATGAGATAGGCTGATTCATGGGCGGTTTAATAATAACTAGCGAACTGCTCCAGGTGAACGAGTCTTTATTTTTGATATGAAAGCTTTCGTCCGCCTAAGCTATATACTAAATTGTAGCATTTATGAGAGCATCAGCCCTGAAGTATGCAATTTTAACGATTATGGCCAGTTTGGCCATGTTCATTTTAGTTTGTATGCCACTGTACGGTTTCCTGACTGTTTGGCTGGCCAGTTGTATTGGCAACTACACGTCGATCAGGCTTGCCGTCGAAGCGATATTGCTCGTGTGCCTATTTGGTTTAGTGTATTTGCTTTTAACTGATCAGAAAATTCGCGGCCATACGCTGACCCGTCGCTTAGTCTGGTTAATATTGGTCTACGGGCTGATAAATTTTGTATGGGGTGCGGTCGCGTACGCCCAACATGAAGTCAGCTTAAAGGCCTTGGGATACGGCCTAATCGTCGATATACGAATGCCGGCATTTTTCCTGGTAACCTGGGCAATTGCCGTGCGCACCAGTCGTATTCAAATTCCACGGCTCCGTCTAGCGCTATGGCCGGCGGTTATCGTAGTAGTCTTTGGTTTGCTGCAGGTATTTGTGTTGCCGCACAATTTTTTGAGTCATTTCGGATATGGCCCGAACACCATACCGGTCTACGAAACAATTAACAGCAATACGCACTACATTCGTATCCAATCAACGCTGCGCGGAGCTAACCCGCTCGGCGCCTATCTACTAATCCCTATCAGCGTACTGACGGTTTTACTTGTTCGCGGTAAGCGAAGCTGGCAGTATCTGTTGTTTTGGTGCGCCTCGCTGCTGGCGCTGTACTTCACCTTTTCGCGGAGCGCTTGGGTCGGGGCGGCTCTCAGTATCGCTGTTATTTTATGGTTCAGCTTACGTAGCCGCCGGCAGCGGCAATGGGCGGCAGCGGCAATCTGCGCGGTCCTCATAATAGGCGGAATCCTTGGCGTGAGTTTTCGGCATAATGTCCGCGTTCAAAATATCCTCTACCATACTCAGACGCACTCGGCGGTCAAAACGACCTCTGATGAAAACCATGCCAGCGCGCTTGAAGCGGGCCTTCATGATGTGACGCATGAGCCGCTTGGCAGGGGGCCCGGCACGGCCGGTCCGGCCTCGGTCTATAATAATCATCCAGCGAGAATAGCCGAGAACTTTTATATCCAGATTGGGCAGGAAACCGGCTGGCTTGGGCTGGCGATCTTCCTGCTCATTAATCTCGGCGTCGGCTATTTACTCTGGTTACGACGGGCCGATCCGTTAGCGTTTGGCCTGTTTGCGTGTCTTATCGGTCTGACTTTCGTAAATATGCTCTCGCATGCGTGGGCCGATGATACGTTGGCCTATGTATGGTGGGGACTGGCCGGTATTGCGATGGCGCCTTATAAAAAAGATACGACGAAGCCGGATCATGCATCAGCCTGAGGAATCCTCTGGAAGCAGCCGTCTGAGCCAGTTTTTTAAATATATGGCTGGCGGAGGCGTGTATTTTTGGGTTGGCTACGGTATCTTCGCGCTTTGCTATTCGGTTCTGCACTGGTGGTGGCTATGGGCGAAGGTCGCGGCCGATGCGGTTGGCTGGACGCTTAATTATGTAATCCAACGCTACTGGGCCTTTAACTCGAGTCATCCGCATCTGCGCGAAATGCAGCATGTCACGCGTTATGTAACGATTGAAAGTATCGGCTTCGTACTCGATTATGCCATTATTGGAGGGCTAAAATACGTAGGCATTAGTCCGTATATTGGCTTTTTCATTTCGGCTGGTTTCTTTACCGTTTGGAGCTATTTCTGGTATAAATACTGGGTGTTTCCAGACACGAAAAAACCACGCACACAATCGTAAGCTAGATTCTTGCCCATTGTGGGATAATGTGTATATGAACGAAAAACAAACATCGCTTAAAAGTACGCTGCGGCCTACCAAGAAGCAGCGCGAATTGTTGACGTTCATCGAAACCTTTATTGCTGAACGTGGTTATAGCCCGAGTTATCGGGAAATAATGAACGGCTTGAATTACACTTCGGTCGCGACGGTCTCACTGCATGTCGATAACCTTATTAAGCGGGGACACTTGCGTAAGCGCGAACATTCGGCGCGCTCACTTGAAGTAATGCGAACCGATGAACCGGCTAAAGTTACCTCTAACGAGGTTACCCCGGCAGAAGAGAAATGGCTTGTAGAAAAAATTGAACATGCATTTTTGCAACTAGAAGCCCTCGGTGGAGAGCTGAAGAGTGCCAGCCTGGATAATTTATATGTTTTGGTCGGTGCGCTTAAAGTTCTGGGGCTTGAAGGAGCTGCTCAAAGTTTCGTACCCAGATTGAGCGCACTCAAGCAACGTCAAACTAACTAGGGGACAAGTCCTATGTACCGGTTATATGATCGTCAAAAAAGTAAGTCTCGCCGATTCATAGCCGGTACGATCATTACCTTTATATTTTTGCTGATGGTGTCCGGAGGAGTGTTCTGGGTTCGCAATACGCTCCTCCGCCCCAACGTCGTTATTAGTCAGTCAAGCGTCGTAACAACCCATGTCAGTTACACGAACCCCGTAAAAACATATACTGAACCTGACTTTTCAATACAAATACCGACTACCTGGCAATTATTACCGAGGCCGATAGGGCCATACCAGAGTTATACCTGGCAAAGTGCTAATCGAGTAACTGACGGCCAAGAGATTGAGATTTATGAAGATACGATACCGGTCAACGTGGCAGTCAACCGGGTGCTTGTTGTCCAGGCCGCAAACACTCAGCTGGAACTTGACGGCACTGCGTCGGCTAACTGTTCGACATTTACTAAAAGTCCGGCGTTACCAAATACGACCGGTGCTCCGGCTGAATGGAATGGTGTTAATTTTCTGTGCGATCAAGCAAATCAGCAACGTGATGTCATTGGCACCAGCTCTTCTGACGGTGTTAACACGGTTATTTTAAAAAATCCAACCACCGGTGCCACCCATAAGTTTTTCTTTACCTATACCGATGAGTCAATTAATCCGGATTACACGGTATTCTATGATGCCCTCGAAAGTTTCCGGCTTAATTAGCATGAATCCAATGAATATATCATGGTACTATATTGACCATGAGTCAAAAACAATGGGTTGAGCCATATACAGGAGAGTGGCGTCCCGTTCCAGTACCAGAAGAGGTAGCAGCCTATATTGGTGAAAATGTTCTTGGGGAGTGTCCTAGATCAGTCCTGGCGGTACACTACGCCGCCAGGAGGCATTTTAAGGAGAATCCTGACGCTTCAGAGCTGACTTTGTTAGCGGGGGGAGTAAGCCTTTCTAACATAGAAGAGGGTCCCCTAAAAGGAGTGAGATACAGGCGCATTATGCGTTCCCTCGGTCGCCGAGCTATGCGGAATGGTGGCAGCCTTGACCCCGAGCAGTACGTCACGGGCGATTTCATCACTCCTGGCCAGGCTTTTGACGCTGCAACCGTACAGTATCAGAGCGTGTTCTGCCAGCAAAAATTTCCTCAGGGTTTAGGTTTTGCCCGCTTAAACCGCGCAAACCTTGATGAGTGCTTTGACGTTGGGTGGTGTGATCCTACAAATGGGCGACTGGAAACAGTTGCCGTAAGCGTTGCTGCTGTTCGGAGCAACTATCCAAAATTAGAACCGCCTTTTGCATATAATGGCCTAGGCGACGGCATGCTGTAAGAGCTCACTTGTTTGGTAAAAAATACTATATCTAGCGTTTTACGGTCATGCTAAACTACTAGATAGTTAACAATTTATGCTGGAATCTCGTGCAAATCGGGAACTGTGCCGCAACGGTAATTCTTGACAACAAGATAAGTCCGATACAGCTTCTATAACGTCTCCCGAGCAGGAGGTTTCTTTCGGTCACAATAGGTGCTCTCGAAAACCCTACTTTCGGAGTAAGGATGAGCATGCGTACAAGCCCCGAGCAGAATTCTGTGAGCAGTTTATCTCCCGCCGTTAGCGGGCCTGACCTGCGCGCTGCCTTGCAAACGGCTCAGCCGATCGAAATGACAGCATTCCAGTCGTCTATCCTCGATAGCTTTCGGCGAACGTTTGAGGATCGTGCAACAACAATCAGACCGCCCGAAGCGGAACGTAAGAGTTTCAATCAGCTTAGTTATGTGAATATGATGCGCTATGACATACGACGTCACGGTTGGGTGCTACCAGAAACACGAGAGCAGGTCGGCAACGAATTTTTAAGTCAAATATGCGAAGCAGTTGACCGATCGTCAAAAACAGATTTCGTATTACGAAACGATGCTGACGGGTTGAAATATTTTAAAAATGGAGAATGGACTTCCTATGCTTCAATGCTGGATACTGGCCTTGAAGTTGCGGAGCTCGAGGCGGCTGTCGATCCACGGCGAGAATTCCTGGTTGAGTGGGCAAAAAAAAATAAAGAGCAGGGTGATCGCATGGCTGCTTTACAGCCTGGTGAGCAATTCACTTGGGATTCACGCTATCCAGAAGAAATAGAAAAAAAATACGGCCCCGCATTTCTACAAAAATGCGGGCTGCAGCCTGCTCGAAAAATGGGCTTTCTATATCGAGCAAAAGCACTCGATAACGGCTATATTTTGCTTGAATCGCAGACTGTTGACCGGAGTGATGACGCGGCCTTTGATGCTGCCCAAAAAGCTGCCGAAGCAAACCCCGGAATAAGCTTAGAGCAACAAGTAGATGTATATGATGGCGTACTTGAACAAAAGCAGGGTGGTCGGTTTCGCGCAGGTCGTCGGGATATAGAGCGACGAGATAATGCATGGGACAAAATCCGGGAGCATCAGGACTTAATCGACTATGGTTTAGAGGAGTTTGAACGTTTAGCACGCTCATCCCTGCAGGGCATACAATTAGAGAATCGTACCAAAGAACATGTGTATGGCGTATGGGCCCTCTTTAGTAAGCGCCTGAATGGTGAAATGCAAAGTATTAACTCATTTAATAAAGGCGAGACGATGGCTGAATCTGCGCGCCAACAAATTAGAACTCAGGTCAATCATGCCTTTGATGAATTTGCTAAAGCCGGCAGACCAATGGTGGGCTGTGGCGGTGATATTACGATCAGCGAGGGCAAAAAAGATATTTTTGCAATGAGCGGTGAGGATATCTTTACGAGCATATTTGGTACTTCGGAAAACTATGATTTTGACGTTGATCAGTTCTGTGTTGTCTGTCAGGCGCCCCCAACGCAAGATGAAGTTCTCAATAATAAAACTAAAAAATGCGGACCATGCGGCATCTGCCGACCTTGTGACCGTAAGCTCAGACTTAAGGAGCGACCCGAACTTGTTGCAGCCTAGCCGTGTAGTCCGTCAGCATCAAGAACAGTCTCGCGGTATTATATATAGAATAGTTCTATAACTAGGAGCAACTATTGAGAAAATCGGCTCGCAATACTACAGCGCAAAAACGTAGCAAAAGGATCGGTATTTATGCCGGCACATTTGACCCGGTACACACCGGGCACCTTGCGTTCGCGTTGCAATCGTTGCAGGTCGCGCAGCTCGATTCAGTCTATTTTTTGCCGGAACGCCAACCCCGGCATAAACAAGGCGTCGAACATTTCGCTCACCGCGTAGCTATGCTTAAACGAGCCGCTCAACCTCACCCACAATTTCATGTGTTAGAGCTGCCGGATATCAATTTTAGTGCCGAGCGTACCATACCCAGATTGCGGCATCATTTTCCCAACGACCAGCTAGTATTTTTATTCGGATCTGACGTGGTACCTGGACTGATGGAGTGGCCGAAAGCTGAGAGTTTACTCCGTCACTGCGAACTAGTGATCGGCGTTCGTAATCAGGATGACGTTAAAAAGATTCAAGATCAGATTTCCAATTGGCCGATTCAACCAATTGACTTAATCATTTTTCCGAGCTATGCACCGCATGTTTCATCGGGCTCAATTCGGGAAGCTTTGAGAAGTAGAACCTACGTCCAGGGCTTACTTTCGAGCGTTCAACGCTACAGCGATCATCACTGGCTGTATGTATCTTTTAGCTAGCAGAATAAAGAATTAAAATAAAAGTGTGCGGTAGCACAAGGGGCATTAGCTCAGTTGGCTAGAGTGCGGCATTCGCATTGCCGAGGTCCGGGGTTCGACTCCCCGATGCTCCACCATAAGCGTTTCTTCACTATGTTAAAATTGGAGTAAATGAATAAACGTGTGTTGGCTAAATTGCTAGTTGCCAGTACCCTAGTTGTTACTATTATTCCTTTTTTCTTGCCAACTGCTGTTGGGGCAGACACAAACGGATTTAACCCTGACACCGACGGTTTAGTGACTAACTTTGAGAACTATCAAAGTTTTGGGGGCCAGTCTGGTGTAGCTGTTAGTTCTATTTCATACAATCAATGTCTTTTTGCCTACGGACATGGGCTTTAACCCATCGAGCGATACATTGGAGATGCTGTACAGCGGAGGCCAACTTGGTAGCGACGATCAGGCTATTGCATATGAGTCTAACTTGCCTAGTGAGGCAGGTACATGCAAGGCCGTTTCAAATGGCTATAACTGTTTGGCAACGTGGGTATTCGGTGATTCGTACCCTGCGCTTACCCAGGGTACGTATACAATAAGCTTTAAAGTCCTTGATAGTAATACTATGCCAGTGAACGGAGTGTATATGGATCTTCTGAATGGTGATAGTAGTCAGCCGCTGTACGCCGAATCGGGGCAGGTCTTCATAAATGAACCATTAACCACACCGTACGCAGGCTTTACGAGTACGGTACAGAGCCTATACTCCCTTGTAGACCCCTCATCTCCAACTTCCCTCACGTTTACGGTGCAGGTGAATGCGGAAAATTCTCCGACTGAAGTTGATTTTAGCTTTGACGGAAACTTAGCGCAGCAAGTCACAAATTACACTAAAGTTAGTAATAGTAGCTACGATGGAGGTGAAGTTGACCAGTTTCAGTACACTCTCAATGATTTAAGTTCCCTCACAAATGGTAACCATGTCTTGTCCGCAACGGCAGTAGGTTCAGGTTACTCCGTGCCGGTAGAGACACAAGACGGGCAGACACAAATCAACATTGAAGCGGCATATGGTTCGGATCAATCATGCGCCACGCAAGTTTCCTCAATTAACAAAATTACAAATGACGTCATTTCCCAGGAAACTTCTGAGCTCAACCACATACAGTCGATCAACAGCCAAGTCCTGGCGTACTTCTCTAAGCATCCGCCGTCACGAACTACCTATACCCAGCTTGTGAATACAGTTAATACTGATAATAAAAACATCCATACAGATTTAGCTGAGCTAGCTCAGGATAATACTTTCCAATGCGATAGCATTACGCCAGAAATTAACATGTTTATAACTGACTTAAAAAAGGTTTATAGTGCCCTTAATACCTACCAAACTGACAGGTAAGTTTAATCAATAACGCTGGAGGGTTTAGTGAAAAATGAGTCTTCAGACATGCCAGTCAACATTGGCAAAGGAGAAGGAAATATTAGTATTGGAATAGACAACTTGAACTCACTCAATGCTTCTGTCGACAAAATAGACGTAGTAAG
The DNA here is from genome assembly GCA_963794235.1 of uncultured bacterium. Lineage (GTDB taxonomy): Bacteria > Patescibacteriota > Saccharimonadia > Saccharimonadales > UBA4665 > CAWCCP01. Next base: position 98,854 of record CAWCCP010000010.1, on the reverse strand, counting down.
TGAGAAGTCTACAAAAAAGCATTCCAAAAGGCGTAAATGGCTACTGATTGTTGTCATGACAATAATTCTATTCACCATTCTAGCCATTGTTTACTTGACGTTGCTCCGGAAGCCGACTAAACACGTAACTTTATCTTCCCAAAGCTCCGATGCCGCTTCGGGCATCAATAATGTCAGCCAGCTAAAGGCTGCCAGGGGCAAACTTCAAAATATCGTTCAGCCAATCTCCACCGAAACTAACAAGCTCGAGACCCTTAAATGAACTAATTTTAGATCAATTTCTAGCCTGTCCTTATATCAATGCACTTACTGTTGTATAACGACAGTAAGTGTCGTATAACGTACTCATGAATAAAACACCTTCGACTACCATACGCTCTCTCTTACTGATGAAGTCCGTAAAGCATTAGACGTTGCCAAGAGACATTATCCGACCCTGAGATATTGAAACTTGGCTTATCTAAGATTGTTACCGAGTATAACGAAACCGCAGCTTTTAAGGATAGCAATACCGGGATTCGTCGCGGTGCAGCTTACGCAGTAGGTCACGACTATCTCGAAGATCATGACGAAGATATTTACGCTAGTGGTGTGGGTAAAAAGGTGCATTTTTCTTAAACGAACCGACTCTACTTGGGGTATACACAGCACGCTTTCCTTTTTTAGATACACACGAGGATAAGGTACGACCGATCATTGTGGTAAGCCTGCCACAAAGTACACATAAAATAGTTGCAATAATCCCCGTATCTTCTAAAGCAAAACGTGAAGACGTAGATATTATTCTAAAAGACTGGAAAGATGAAGGCTTACTAAAACCTTCTGTTGTAAGAGTACATAGATTAACGACGTTGCTTCAGCCGGACCTTCTTACTGAGCTGGGAACGTTACATGACGATGACGTTGAAGCTCTACAGGATGCAATGCGAAGCTATCTAAAACTATAAGAATAAGTTTCAAAGCTAGCCAAGACTGCGGATTCCAAGTCAGTATCTTGAGATGTGTAAATAATCATAATAAATCACAGGAGTTAAGCATTACTTACGCTCTTCACAGTAATTTGATATAGTGCTTACAAAGCATAAGAATCAAAAACCGCGTGGAGGCGCCTTGCATGCTCGACAAGCTTAATAGGCTGACACATAAGCAGGCAGCACTGATCATAGTTATTCTGGGATTTGCAACCTATTTTGATAGCCTAAAAAATCAATTTTTAGGCGATGATTCGCCGCAAATTGTCTATAACCCGATCGTCCAATCTATAACAAACATCAAAATGTTTTTTGAGGGTGGCACCTTTTATAATGGTCCCGGAGAAAAACTGTCCGGCACGTATTTCCGGCCGCTTATGACCACTACTTTCTCGGCGCTGTATACATTATTTGGCCCGCACCCGTTCTATTTTCACCTCCTTCAGCTGCTAATTTGTATCGCTAGTGCCATCATTCTCTATTTATTTTATAGATATTCTTTCAAACCTGCTTTAGCGCTGCCGCTTGCATTAATATTTTTGATTCATCCTGCTAATTCACAAGTAGTCTTTGAGATTGCTGCTATGCAGGATGCACTCTTCTTTTTCTTCGGTATCCTTGCACTCTATTTACTGGCTCGTTTCAAGTCAAATAGAAGCCTCATTGCTGTTGCCGCTTATTTGTTGCTTTCATTTTTCTCGAAAGAGACAGGTGTGGTTTTTCTCGCGATGGCCGCACTATATTTGTTTTGGTACAACCGAAAAAGACTGTATCCTTTTTTGGCAATAATGGTTATACCGCTTGCGGTTTATCTTTTACTCAGAGTCCATGCCGTTGGGTTGGTGGGTGCAAATCCTGGTAATACGCCCATAGATAATGTAGGCCTGGCAGGGCGCTTGTTTACTGTTCCTTCAATCCTGCTCTTTTATTTCACAAAAATCTTTTTTCCGCTTAGATTAGCACACGCTTACTACTGGACGTATCCTACATTCTCCTATATGTATTTTCTCCTACCTTTGATAATCGATTGCGCTGTAATTGGTCTCGTTGTCTATACTGGGCGTGTGTTACGCCGGGTAACAACCGGTGCACTGTATCATTGCTATGTATATTTTAGTGTTTGGTTTGCTCTTGGATTACTGCTGTGCGTTCAGATAATCCCCCTGGATATGACTGCTAGTGAATCCTGGCTATATTTTCCGATGGCAGGAGCATTAGGAATGATCGGTGTAGTTATACGTGTTTTTGGTTCGAGGCTGCACATGAGTAGACAGCTCGTATTCTGTTTGACGGCAGCGCTGATTCTAATATTTGCAATTCGAACGATTGATCGAGGTACGAATTGGCGGAACATAAATACCTTAGCGTTTAACGATGCCAAGGTGTCGAATGATGATTTTTATTCCGACATGGTGGTTGCTATAGACTTGTTTAACCGTGGAGATATCAGAGGCGCGCAGGCTCAAGAGGAGCATTCTGTATCTGTTTACCCGAACGGCACAAACGAACAGGCTCTTGGCACTATAGACAGTAGACTCGGTGAATACCCTCGGTCATTACAGGCGTATGCTAATGGGCTCAAATATAACAACACCCCTCAGCTCGACCAGGAGTTATACAATAGTGCAGGGGAGCTTTCGATTTGGTACGCTAACCCTAGTAGCAGTGTTCAATTTATTAATCAAGGCTTGGAAAAATTTCCTCACGATGCTAACCTCTGGCTGTATTTGGCGATTATTCAATATCAGCATCAAGATATAAATGACGCGAAAGTATCAATACAGCAGGCGTTGCACTACAACCGGACGGTTTTAATCGCAACAGTCTATTCAAGAATTTCAAAGAATCAGCCGCTTCAAATAGAAAAGCCCTAATAATCTGAATTGCTTATAAGGTACCAAGACAGCGAGCAATCGATATGAAAAAATTCTATCATCTGCCAGCAAAAATTGAGAGCCTCAGTAACTGGCAGTTTGCAGCTGTTATAGGGCTCATAGGTTTTATGGTCTACATGCGCGGTCTAAACACGCCTTTTATGGGCGACGATACGCTCCAAATCGTTAATAATCCGGTCGTGCATTCAATTGGTAACATCAAATTGCTGTTCGAGGGAGGTACGTTTTATAACGGTCAAGGACTCACTCCATTGAGCGGGGTGTATTACCGGCCGCTCATGATGAGCGTTTTCGCATTGCTATATACGCTATTTGGCGCCCACTCGTTTTACTTTCATGTAGTGCAGCTTCTGCTGTGTATCGGAAGCTCGATAGTGCTCTTTCTGTTTTTCCGGTTCACGTTTAAACCGATCGCTGCGCTCGCACTCGCGCTAGTTTTTCTGATCCATCCGATTAATTCCCAAGTTGTGTACTCAATTCCGAATATGCAGGACGCGCTCTTCTTTTTCTTCGGTATTCTTGGGCTCTATCTTTTGTTTCGGTATACGTCCCGAAAGAGCCTACTATACGTTGCCTCTTGTTTTTTTCTGTCGCTGCTCGGAAAAGAAACCGCGTTGTTGTTTATGGCTATGGCTTTGCTCTACCTTTTTTGGTTTAACCGGAAAAGAATATGGTACTTTTGCGCCGTGATGCTAGTGCCGCTGGCGCTTTGGTTATTTCTGAAAATACACGCTGTCGGCCTGAGCCATAATCCGGGGAATGCGCCAATTGATTCGCTGAGCCTGGGCGGAAGATTGCTGACGGCTCCTTCAATCATGTCATTTTATCTGTTTAAATTTATTTTTCCGTGGAAATTGGCGTCGGCATACTATTGGGTCTATCCTCACTTTAGTGTCTCGCACGTACTAGTGCCGCTTGCTATCGATATCATAACTGTGGCTTTCATAATCTACCTCAGTTTTTTGATACGAAATAAAACAACCAGAGCGCGGTATATGATGTACTGCTTCTTTATGTGCTGGTTTGGGCTCGGCTTACTCGCGCACCTGCAAATCGTTCCCTTAGACTTTACGGCTAGCGAACCTTGGTTCTACTTTTCGATGGTTGGTTTGCTCGGTATGATCGGACTTGTTCCCACTACCTTAGTACTGCCTTCTTTGAAGTTTCGTCAGTATCCCATAGCTTTTGTTGCAGTCCTGATCATATTGCTTTTACTAGGCGCCAGAACGATAGTCAGAGCGTCCGATTGGAGCAGCCAATATAATCTGGCTCGACATGATATAACGGCCTCTAAAGAGGATTATATTGCTGATAACGACATTGCCGAGTACTATTACAGCCAAAATAAGTATGTTGCAGCTCAAGGCTATGCTCGTCGATCGGTGGCTATATTTCCGTATGTAACGAACTACAACACGCTTGGTGAATCGTTATTTTTGGCAGGAAATTATGACGGGGCTTATGTCGCATTCACTAAAGGAACAACTTACAAACCGTATAGTCCTCTGTATGACAATCTTGCAGTTCTTACGCTAGTTCATGGAACCGCTAGTACTAACAGGCAATTTTTTACGCAGTCTCTCGTGAATTTTCCGACTAATAGCACCTTATGGACGTACCTAGGCCTTCTCGATCAAAGACAAAACGACAATGTCGATGCGAGGGCCGCTATTATGCAGGCGGCAAATGATGGTCAAGTTCCGCAGTTTATTTACGACGGCATCATGTCGAATACGCCGTTTGTAATTACGTTACCAAATTTGAAAACGGTCGCTATCCCATAAAATGCAACCATGAAGCTGTAGTTTAACGTCTGCCCCGAGGAAGATTGTGATGCCGATCATGTATATCAATCAATGCGGTGAGTGTAGCTCTCGTATGCTCGAGATATTCAGGGGAGACTTTTTCTAAGAGCTCCGCTTCAAGCTTCTCGATTGTTTTTTGACTGGTTTCGAGTGCAAGCTTGCCGCGTTCGGTCAGCGAAGCTGTGCCCTGCTCGAGTTCAATATAGCCACGTTCAAAAAGGCTATCCACCAGCCGGCTGACCTTTTCTTTTGGAAAACCAAGCTGACTCGCAATTTTAGCAGGCGGCAAATGGCTCCGTACCATACTGCCGAGCACGTACATACCGCCGCGGGGAAGATCGGCGCAGTCGACTTCTTTGAGTGCGCTCAGGATCGCCGCAGTGTAGGTTCGCCTTGCGAAGCGAATCAATGCTGTCATAGGTGTAGAATCTGTAGCAGTCATATCATTTCAGTGTAAAAGGCCAGAACTGCCCAGTCAATTCATGGGATATGTGTACCAGTTACGTAAAGCTTGACAAACATAAGGGTCTTCGTTAGGATAAAGAAGATCATAGACTCCAAACATGAGTCGTGTGAGATAAAAACTACAATTAAAAAATGAAGTAGCCAAAGGTATGGGAGCGTTTGGGTGCTGAAAGGTCCTGTTCATGCCCGTCAAAATAAAAATACGTAACAGCCCGATTGAGGTTATTAAGGTACGTGTGTACCGTCCTATGTGGCGAGAGTTCCTGGAATACTAGCGAAACTATAATCAGAGCAGAGACAACGTACACGTATAGAAGGATAGCAGCGTTTATCTTTTACTAATCTGCCTTTGCCGTTCCGGTTGAGGTTTCAGGTGTTGAACTGCTGGTCGGAGCTGGCGTGGCTGCTGCTTTGGTACCTGATTTGGTTTTTTGGGCGATAGCGGCATTAATGAAGCTATCAAATGAAGCAACCGTTGGATCGGGTGAAATTTGTTTGCCGTCAAGGTAAAAAGTTGGTGTTCCTTGAATGCCCAGCTTATTGCCGGCATCAATATCAGCATTGACAAGGTTATTGACCTCACTGCTAGCGAACTCGGTCTTAAACTTCGCAACGTTTAGGCCTAAGTCTTGCGCGTATTGATAGAAGTATGACGTTGGATCACTCGATGTACTCCATACGTCCCAGTTACTGTATGTATACAACTCGTTGTGCATTTGCCAATAGGCACCCATTAAGCCGGCTGCTTCAGCGGCACGGGCACCGGCAAAAGCGTTCGGGTGAATGCTGGTCAGTGGAAAGTTACGGAATTGGTAGAAGATCTGGGTGTTGTATTGCTGCTGTACTTGCGTAACGATCGTGAAGTATTCTTCACAATAAGGACACTCGTAATCACCATACTCAACGAGCGTAACACCGTCTTTACCCAATCCTTCAATGTGTTCGGTTGGTTTTGTGTTGCTAGATGACGTCGATGAGCCGCCATTCTTATTGCCACTTATGACGAATATACCCACAAAAACGACGACGATAATTATTAGAACTCCCCAGAATTGTTTCGACATTCAGTATGACTCCCTTTTTCTTTACTTATTAAAGTATACAATAGATCGCTTGGGAAGCGAGGGGTAATCAGTCTAGCAAAAGTAGCGGTTTTCTATCAGGGAATGACTTCTAAAACCCTTGCAAGCGGTATAAGCTAGAAAGATGATCGCCATTATTGCCGCAGTCGTACTATTACTGCTGTCCGTTGTATGCATGACTATGCAGAAAAGTTATGCCTATATTCCTGCTCGCGAATTAAAACGGCGAGCCGAAAAACATGATCCGCTTGCTTCTATGTTATTCAGAGCTGCTGCCTACGGCAGAAGTTTACGTCTCTTACTGTCTCTTATAATAGTTATTAGCAGCAGCGCGGGTTTGGTCATACTCGTCCGAGCACTGCCGGTGCCGATAGGCTTATTCGTGGTTGTCGTGGTGCTCGCGCTCTTATTTGTGCGGCAATCGAGCAAAACGGTTTCAGCATATGAAACGCGTTTGACGGCACTACTGACGCCGGGAGTAGCCTGGGTTATGAACTACTGTTATCCATTGTTAAATCGGATTATTAGCTTAGCAATCAAGCATCCCGATAAATCATTGCACACTGGCGTATATGAACGCAGCGATTTACTGAAACTTATCGAGCGACAAAAAGGGCAGGCGGATAATCGGATTCGGGCTGAAGACCTCAATATTACCGAGCATTCATTGGTTTTCGACGATCATCGAGTCGGCGATGTATTAACGGCTGGTGAATTATTAAAAACGGTCTTATCAAGCGATGTGATCGGTCCAGTGCTGATTAATGAATTACATGAGAACGGACAGGAATTCGTTCTGGTTAGAGACGTGCCGGACGGACCGATAGTTGGCACGCTTGCGTTTAAGGACCTAGGAATTAAAGCGACTGGGCATGTCCGGGATGTCATGAACACACGGTTACATTATGTACACGAAGATGACAGCCTCAGTAAAACGTTGCATGTCTTCTTTGCAACGTATGATCCCTGGCTCATTGTAGTCAATAGTCAGGAAGAGTATGTGGGTGTAGTAAGCGTCCAGGATGTGCTGAGTAAACTGCTCGGATCACTGTCGAGTGATGACGCGGACCAGTATGCTGATCGTAGTGCAGTAGCTGCACGCTATAGGCTCGAACCAGAAACTGAATTGGTCGAAGACAATGAGGCTGTGTATAACTCCGAAGAAGTGGTAGAATAACAGGGATGAATTTAAAACAAGTCTTTTCCAATATAAATTTTCGGATCGGCGGCAGCTGCTAGCCGGCAGCAGCTTAGCGTATCCGATCCATCTCAAGGCTTGATATGTAAGCAATATAAGAGGAGTTTTTGTGATGAGAATGTTAAGTAGTGAAATTAAAGATCACGTCGAAGAAAAAGTTCATATTGAGGGGTGGTTACATAAAAAGCGTCTGCTTGGCGGCCTCACCTTTATTACTATTCGGGATCGGCGTGGGCTTACGCAAGTAGTGATTCAGAATAAGACAGAGGTTGAGAAATTACGCGGCATGCAAATCGGCACCGTGCTTGCCGTTGAGGGAACGGTCAAAGCCGAGCCTCGTGCTCCGGGAGCGGCTGAGCTTCATGACGCTACGCTCACCATCATAACTCCGGTTGAAGCAGAATCACCGATCGAGATCGACAAGCCTTTAAGTCACAAACCCGAGAATCTCGACACCTTATTTGACTACCGGGTACTTGGTTTGCGTAACCTTCAGGAAGGAAAGATCTTTAAATTACGCAGCGAGCTTTTACGCTATATCCGTGATTTTCTCTACAAAAATGAATTTGTTGAAATTAACACGCCGAAGCTTGTAGCCGGGGCTGCCGAGGGCGGTGCCGAAGTGTTTAAACTTGATTATTTTGGCCAAGAAGCAACACTTGCTCAGAGTCCGCAACTCTATAAACAAATTATGGTTGGTGTTTTTGAGCGCGTCTTTGAGATCGCCCCGGCGTTTCGAGCAGAATTGAGCGCTACAACCCGACACGTATCCGAAGTAACGATGCTTGATGTGGAGATGGGTTTCATTGAAGGCCACAACGACGTCCTGAATTTATTGCAGGACTTAGTGTATAGCGTGCTGACTCGGTTGTATGAAGAACACCCAGACGAATTGAAGAGCTTGAACGCGCCTGAGCTCACGCTTAAGCCAGAATTTCCTCGCTACACGATGAAGCAAATTCACGAAATGTACCAAAAAGAAACCGGCAAGGATATGAGTCAGGAAATAGATCTGACGCCCGACGAAGAAAAATGGATATGTGAGTACGCTAAAAAGCACGATCAATGTGAAGCAGTTTTTGCTACTGGCTTGCCAGCGAGCAAGATGAAGTTTTACCACATGAAGGGTGACGATGACACTGCCCGGTCAGCCGATCTATTGTTCAGAGGCATTGAAATATCAACCGTACCGCAGCGTGAACATCGCTACGCTGAACTGGTTGAGCAAATGAAGATAGCAGGCATCGATCCGGATAGCCCTGGGTTTGCGGCGTTCGTTTCTGCCTTCAAACACGGTATGCCGGCTCACGGCGGTTTTGGTTTTGGTATCGACCGTTTAGCAGAAAAGACAATCGGGCTTGGCAACGTCAAGGAAGCAATTCTGTTCCCGCGCGATATCAATCGTCTTGCTCCCTAGCAAACAGAGTTGTATATCTGTAAAAATGGTAATATGCGGGCGTATACTTGAAGCATGGACCGTTTTACGCCATTCAGCCCAAAGAACAAGAAGCTAGTTATCGGGTCGGATCGCCCAACCATTGATTCGGTGAGCCAAAAACCGGCGCCCGTGATTGAGCAACCAGTTCCAGTCGAAGATGATGAACCAACTCGCCTTGAGTACATCAAGAGTGTTATTCCTCCAGGCAAACCAAAGCGCAGATGGCCGCTTATTATCGGTTTGGTTATTGTGGTTTTAGTGTTGGCTGCTGGTGGCTATATTGGTTTCAAGCATGTGCACCGAAAACACGTAACGGTAGCGCACGATTCTACTACGCGAACGCATTTGTTAAAGCCTGGGTCAGTCACGAGCGCAACCAGCCAATATGTTTCTAATGGCAGTGACCTCAACCTTACCTTTACGTACCCAAGCAATTGGTCTGCCACGCCTGCCTCTGGCAATAATCCCAACGACCAAACCATCACGCTGACATCACCGATTCAGACAATTGTGAATAGCGCCGGCCAGGCGGTTTCCGGTAAAGTCGTTGTTATGCTTCGACCGGCTTCGTCGACAATGAGCGAATTGAGCAGCGGCGAAGCCACTGCCGCGCTGGCTTCAACCCAATTTGATTACAGCAAACCAACCAGCTCACAGTATCAATACCCGTATCTTACGTATTTGGATTTGAATCCTGGCAGTAATCCGGATTCTGCGTTTCAGGAAGTAGTGATTACGGGTAACACCTCATTTACTCAAGGTCAGAACATAACCGAAAGCAGTATATCGGTCGACCCAATTATTACGGCTAGTATCGACGCCTGTACGACTAAGACGTGTACGGGAAACGGTTCGCCGCTCAGTATCACCTACGCCACTTGGCAAAACGATAGAGTATTCCAGCAGACGGCCGCGTTATTCGAATCGCTATCTTTGAATTAGGGATAATTAGATTTCGGGTTTCGTATCAAGATTACGCCAGAGATACCAACAGGCGATTGTTTCATACGGATGCCACTGATTTTTTTCTGCGAGCTCAGTTATTTCGGACGGGGTCGGCGTATTCTCGAATCCGTATAAGGCTCGCGCGCCATTACGAATTCCTAAGTCGCCAATGGCCAAAATATCGAGCCGACCCATACAGAACATGAGAAACATATGAGCCGTCCAATCGCCGATACCTTTGACGGCGGTAAGCTCTGTGATAATTTCATCGTTAGTTAAAGTTTCAAAGCGATCAAACACCAGCTTCCCTTCGACGATATGCTCGGCAAGGTCGCGTATGTAGCGTACTTTAGCATTGCTCAGTCCAGCGCTCCGCAAAGTTTCAGTGGGCGTTTCAAGCAGCACGGCGGGATCAGGTGATTCGCTATTGAAGAGTGCTTTGAACCGCTGTTCAATTGAACGAGCTGCTTTGACGCTCAATTGCTGCGAAATAATGCTGTCGATTAATTTTGCGTAGTACTGTCGTTGAGGACGAATAGTGCACAGACCGACTTGAGCAATAACGGGGGCCAGCACAGGATCATACTGTGCTAAATGCTGAGCTGCCCGAGTCACCTCTTCCAAACTTGCGATAGGCATATCCACAGTATAGCAATTTAAGGGTTGACCATACGCGCGCCAGTGTCGTAAGCTAAGGTAATCGTATCATAAACATAAAAGGTAATTATTTAATCGATGAGCTTCTATATTATTCCAAAAAAGCGATTTAACGCACTAGTTTTTTCGCTCGTTAGCCACTTAGCCTAGGTCCAATATACTGCAAGGTTATTGTTCGTTGCGCGCTGTTCGCATGTAAGTACTGACAAAATTATCATTTTTAATCAGCGGATTAAGTTCGAGTTCAGCAGTTCTTGCTCGTGTTTAATAGTAGCTCGATGATAGTTTCTAAATTTTTACTGCTGCTTTCAAGCCAGTTAAGTTGAGAGTAAACGATTGGTTAGTCATAATATTGTCATAAATTGTAGGATTAACTTGACCGTAGCTCGCCGCTATTTTAATAGATACTCGGGCGTCAGCGTTATCATTATGCTCGTCTTCCCAGAGAGCTAGATTAAACCAAAGGGTAGGGTCTTGGGGATAGTCGTTCAGCGCCTCAAGAAAGATGTGTCTATCCTCGTTAACCGGCCCATATAGAAGCATAAGTGTAGACAGATTATCATATACAACCTCGATGCCACCGCTTTTCAGAGCCTTATTGTAGGCTTTAAATGAGCCGGCATAATCGCCGGCAGAGCTCAAAACTATACCAAGCGTGTTGTAATTATCATACGTAGGATACATACTAACTGATTTTTGGGCATCCGCTATAGCTAGAGGGTAGCTACCTTGCTGCGCTAGACCGAGCGCTACGATACTATAAGCCATATAATTATCTGAAGAGGCAGCAATATCGTGTTTTGCTAGTACGTACTGACTCTTATAGTCAGTTCCTCGAATAGCTGAACGGGCACCTAACAATAAAATTATAAGAGCAACTAAAGTAGTGATTACTCTTCGGTCTACCGTAATGCGTATTCCCTTTGGAAATACTGAAACAAAGACGCCGATCATTCCAAGTATGCCTGCCATCGGGAAGTAAAACCACGGCTCAAAGGCGGTAAAGTCAAGCGGTAGAATTTGTAGTAACGGAAGAAAGCCTATTGCTGTCCAGACACTAAAAAATAGGAAGCTACGGAATACAGCTTTTGAAGCATGCTTGCGTACAAACAACGCCGCATAGCAATAAATGCCTATTGCCAGTAGATCAATGATAAGTGGTACTACAACATGCATAAATGAGAACTGGGAGTATACCCAATAGTAAGATGATGATAGCTTTAAAGGGAAGACAAGTTTCGTTAGGTATAGCAGTACTATTGAAGGAGCTGTGAGTAGTCTTCCTATAAGACCGAGACCATCAATCGGTACATTATTTGGGGGCTGGAACAAACCCACGGCGTAAACTCTTAGCACTAACCATATGGCAAGTACTGGAGCAACACATCCAATAAAAGGGTACAGCCGTTTTCGGTTATACCAATAAAGATAGAGTAGTGCCATGGCAATGAACAAAATGCCAGTCTCTTTTGAAAGCAGTGACAACAAGAAACAAACTGCAACCAGCACTAAACTTCGCACGGACTTATAACGTAAAAGTATATTGAGGCCAAGTATCCCGAAGAAAAAGAAGAGCGCGTCTTGCATGTCCGGAATGGCGTAAACCACTTGTGAATCTATAGGATGCACCAGAAATATAAGTGATAAACATAAAGCCAGAATAGCTTTAAATGAGTAGCGAAACAGCTTATAGAGAAGAATAGCGCTGCCAATACAGAGCAGCAGCTGCAACAGGTGAAAATAAAATGGATGCGGGCCGAAAAGCGTGTAGAGCAGTGAAAAGACAGTGGTCATGAGTGGACGATAGTAAGCCCCGATGAGCGGCTGTACGCCGACGCCGTTATTGAACGTGCCGCCTTCGAAAAAAAGTTTGATGTTGGTTATAGAATGGACGGGAATATTATTGACAATCTGACGGAGGTCATCACCCTCGAATGGATTATTAAGCCCAAGGGAGTAAACAGCAAGGCCTAGCACTGCGATACAATACGCCGCCTGTCTGGCGGTAAGCTTGTTGAGTTTTACGAGCAACGTCGTATAGATTTTCTGCATACGTCTCCTGCGATGATTGTCGCTGTCTATATGAGCACCAGCATAGCAAAATGATTATGCTGGTTCAATTTACCCTAGTGTCCATAAATGTAATGCGCATCCTTTCAGACATAGCATTGTTCTTGCTAACCTAAAGCGAGATCTGTATCCCCGCCTGATACAATCAGAAGCTAATTGCTCCGTTTTTTAGGCTGTGGTTAGATCCCGGTTAAATAGGAGTTATAAACATGCATATATAATGCTATAGTTGTAAGTAATCATAAGGAATTTAGGAAAGCAATTGGTGGGTATTGCATGTTAGGAAAACTTAATAAAATCAAAACTTGGCAGGCGTCGTTTGTTATCACGGTTATTGGCTTCGTGGTATATGGTGTTGGTCTTAAAAATCCTTTTCAAGGAGATGACCTTCCGCAAATAGTTAATAACGTACCGGTTCATTCAATTGCACATATCAAACTCTTTTTTGAAGGGGGAACATTCTATACTGGGAATGGTCTTGCTCCCTTGAGTGGCGTTTATTTCCGTCCTCTCATGACAACGATCTTTTCGCTGCTCTACACGCTCTTTGGCCTCCACTCGCTCTACTTTCACGTATTGCAGCTGCTGCTCTGTATTGGTAGTGCTATATTGCTGTACCTTTTCTTCCGCTGTTCCTTTAAAGCCTTATTATCACTTGTACTTGCCCTCACATTTCTCATTCACCCGATAAACTCTCAGGTGGTCTATGCCATTTCGGACATGCAAGACGCGCTCTTCTTTTTCTTCGGCATACTAGCTCTCTATATACTATTTCGCTATAAGTCACGAAAGAGTTTGCTTCTGGTAGCTAGTGCTTTGTTTCTTGCTTTGCTCTCCAAAGAGACCGCTATCTTCTTTGTAGCATTAGCGATACTCTATTTGTTCTGGTCAAGCCGGAAACGGTTGTACTCATTTTTGATGATCATGGTTGTACCGATCGCGCTTTGGCTCGTGCTTAAAATCCATGCAGTTGGATTGATCGGCAGCAATCCCCATGATGGACCCATCGATACTCTCTCCCTCACCAGCCGTCTGTTAACTGCCCCGTCAATAATGCAGTTTTATATAACAAAGCTAGTGTTTCCGTGGAAATTAGCCTCTGCCTATTATTGGACGTATCGTTCATTCAGCGTCACGCATGTTCTTATTCCTCTAGTTTTTGATTTAGTCGTAATCGGTATCGTTGGATACGTAGCAGTCATGATTAAACGGAAGGCCAGTTTGCCAAAGTATCGCGCGTTTTTATTTTTTACCGCTTGGGCAACGCTTGGTATATTGGCCACCCTACAGATCATCCCGCTTGACTTTACCGCTTTTGAACCTTGGTTTTACTTCCCGATAGCGGGCGTCTTGGGCATGATCGGGGTAGTAGCATCTATCTATGGCCGCTATGTTTTTCAAAGGGTCGATCGCAGAGCAATTTATTCTGTCGTGCTTGTACTGGTCCTCCTTTTAGGACTGCGAACCGCAGTTCGTGGTACGGATTATCGGAGTGCTTACATTCTGGCTAGCAACGATATTCGTGCATCAAGCCAGGACTACGGAGCATACAATACGCTATCCTATACACTGCTTAACCAAGGAAAATTTAAGCAGGCGGCCTATGACGCAAGACGTTCGATCAGCATTTTTCCGACCTTCGACAACTATATCAACTTGGGCAGCAGCTTAACTGATTTAGGTGATTATAATGGCGCCATTAAAGCCTATGACGAGTCACTGACCTATAGCCAGTATTACGTAACCTATGAAGACCTTGCTGTCGTGGCGCTGCTGCAGAAAAATAGCCTAAACAATCAGGATTATTTTATTAATACGCTTGAAAGGTATCCTCAAGATTCTAAGTTATGGATGTATTTTGCTATCTACGAACAGAAAGGCGGCGACAATCTAATTGCCCGGATAGCTCTTCGAAAGGCCAGTGAACTGGGACAGGTACCACAAAATATATATAACGGCATAGCAAATAATCAACCGTTTACCGTATCGATATCAGGGCAGAGCGAAACAATTCAATAATTCTCGGCGCCGATTTAGTGTTAATTCGTTCGTTCGTTGCAAACCACTTCCGCTGAGTGAGCTGTTGAATTATAAACGACCTGAATAAGTCCGAAGTTAGATATCATTCGGATAGATAGCAATCGTAAAATGCTATAATTGCAAGTAATCATAAGGTACTTGCGGAAGGCAATTTGGACGGCCATTAAATGTTGGAAAAGCTCAATAAAATAAAAACCTGGCAAGCTGCACTGATAATTACGCTTCTAGGCTTTGCTTCGCATTTCACAGGACTTAATACCCCATTTCAAGGAGATGATCTTGCTCAGATCGTCAATAATATTCCTGTCCATTCAATCGCGAATATAAAACTATTCTTCGAGGGAAGTACCTTTTATAACGGACAAGGACTGGCACCGCTTTCAGGGTATTACTATCGGCCGCTGATGAGCACGACTTTCTCGTTAATCTACACCCTCTTCGGTCCCCATCAACTGTACTTCCATGTCATACAAATTTTGCTCTGTATTGGCTGTTCGTTTGTCTTGTATTTGTTTTTCAGGTATTCATTTGAGCCTGTAATTGCCATGCTGCTTGCGCTTATATTTTTGGTGCATCCAATAAATTCTCAAAATGCCTATGCCATACCAAACCTGCAAGATCCGCTGTTCTTTTTCTTCGGCATAGTATCTCTATGGCTGCTTGTGCGGTATCGATCAGCGTGGAGCCTAATACTAGTTGCGCTTTGTCTGCTTCTGTCTTTACTCGCAAAAGAGTCGGCCATAGATTTTATAGCAATGGCTCTGTTATATCTCATCTGGTTCAATCGGGAACGTCTGTTGGCTTTCGTAGGTATCATGGTAATCCCGCTAGCAATCTATCTAACGCTTAAAACGGAGGCAGTCGGCTTGTTTTTTGTGAATCCTAATACCGGCCCAATAGATCGATTAAGTTTGATGGTTAGACTATTGAACATCCCCTCTATTGTGTTGTTCTACCTCACCAAATTTATCTTTCCCTGGAAACTTGCCACGGCGTATTATTGGGCCTACACAAGGTTCTCAGTTCGACATGTACTCGGGCCGCTCATAATTGATATGCTAGTCGCTGCTTTCATTGTCTATGGGGACCGTATGGTTCGGCAAAGAAACACCAAGGCTATGTACTACACTTACCTATATTTTATCGCCTGGTTCGCAGTTGGTTTACTGCTCTACTTACAAATTACGCCACTCGATTTTACGACGAACGAGGCTTGGTTCTATTTCTCTAGTGCGGGGGCTCTTGGCATGATCGGCGTAGTCTTGAGTACGTATCGGATACGTACTCAATGGCTACTAATAGCAGGCGTGAGTGTCGTACTAATTCTAGGCATACGAACTGTTTATAGAGGGCGTGACTATAGAAATCAGTATGTGCTGGCGTATGCAGACAGTGCTGCCTCAAAAGAGGACTTCTACGCGGACGAAACCATAACCTACGTTATGGTAAATGCTGGTCAATTTGCTCAGGCCAAGACTTACGCCATGAACGCAGTTAGAATTTTTCCATCATATGGACCATATAACTCACTCGGTAACGTCCTGTCGAATGAAGGCGCCTACTCGGGGGCAGTCGCTGCTTATACTAAAGGATTACAGTATGGCCATGACGACGTACTCAATGAAGATTTGGGAGAATTAACGCTGGTCTATGGCAATCCTACTGCTAACAAACAATACCTTGAAAATGCAGTGCGGCAGTTCCCTGGAGATAGCAGGCTCTGGATGTATCTCGCGCTATACCAGCAGCGATATAACGATAATGCCGATGCTAAAATATCGATCACAAAAGCAGCTATGTACGGCTCTGTCCCTCAATTTATATATAACGGTATTATGAATAACGACAGACTTCTTATCTCACTGGGCGCATCAGGCAAGACCGTCGTTATTCCGTAGCCCCAGTTCAATAAGTAATAACTATAAGCTAGAAAGAGCTTCAATTGGGGTCATTTTTGCGAGGTCCGCAACCTTGATTCAGTAAGCGTGATTCGACCTTATTTTGCAATCCGGAGTGATAAACACAACTACACGATGTTATAGTTGTAAGTAATCATAAGGAATTTGAGAAGTAACCGAACGGCCACGCAATGCTCGCTAAGCTCAATACAATAAAAACCTGGCAAGCATCACTAATCATTTGTGCGATTGGTTTTATTGTTTACTTTGATGGATTAAAAAACCAATTTTTAGGTGATGATTTGCCACAAATTGTTAATAATCTCCCTGTTCACTCCATATTGAATATTCGGATCTTCTTTGAGGGCAGCACGTTCTATACTGGTCACGGGATAGTTCCTTTATCTGGTGCGTATTATCGGCCGCTTATGACAACGGTCTTTTCACTTATTTACACTATTTTTGGACCACATCCATTCTACTTTCATCTTTTTCAGTTATTGCTCTGTATAGGCAGTACGATTATCCTGTATCTCTTTTTCCGATATTCCTTCAAACCCGCGCTTGCCTTGTTTCTGGCTCTCATCTTTCTCGTGCATCCAATTGATTCGCAGACGGTCTATGAAATAGCGACTCTGCAGGACGCCCTGTTCTTTTTCTTTGGCATACTGGCGCTCTATGTGCTGATTAGGATTAAGTCTGTGAGAAGTCTAATGATCGTAGCGGCCTGTCTTTTTTTGGCGTTACTCGCAAAAGAGACCACCGTAGTATTTATAGCAGCTAGCCTCGTCTATGTATTCTGGTATAACCGCAAACGTCTATATCAATACATTGGGATTATGATACTTCCGCTCGCTCTGTATATCGTGTTACGCGTACATGCTATCGGTTGGTTATCAAATCCAAATAATGCCCCGATTGATAGGCTGAGCCTCGGCGGGCGTTTGTTGACAGCACCATCGGTCATGCTACTTTTCATCACCAAACTGGTATTTCCTTGGAAGTTGTCGTCATGGTACTACTGGACCTATCCGGTGTTTAGTATTCGGCACACACTTCTTCCGCTGGTCATTGATCTTTTGGTAATTGCGCTAGCAATATATATTGCGATCGTTTTGCGCCATAAAGCGTCAAAAGCCGCGTACTATACCTACTTGTTTTTCTCGCTTTGGACTTTGTTTGGGTTGCTGTTAACGTTACAGATAACGCCGTTAGATATGACTGCCTCAGAAACATGGTTTTACTTCCCTATGGTCGGCGTTTTAGGCATGAGCGGTATTGCGATCTCAACACTCAAGCCCTATAAACGTTTGGACCGCCGTATTATGTATGGTGCGATGCTCGGGCTCATCCTTATTTTTGGAGTGCGCACAGCTATTCGGGGCACAAACTGGAGCAGTGAAAATGATCTAGACACTCACAATGTTGCCGCAACAAGCGGTGACTTTCAGTCAGAAAATGATATCGCCATTTTTGATTTCGACAAAGGCGATTACACTGCGTCAGAAAAATACGCGCAAGCATCGGTAGCTGCCTTTCCGTATGCGACTAATGAAAATGTGCTCGGAATCGATCAATTTGCTCTGAGTAATTATGCAGGGGCGTACCACGCATTCGAGACCAGCATTAGCTATTTACCAACCTGCACGACGTACGACAATCTAGCCACATTAACCTGGAGCTACGGGAACCCGCAGACTAATTATCGGTTATTAGACAAGGCAATTAGAAACTGCCCTGGGGATTATCATCCATGGCTGTATCTCGCGCTCTTGGAGTATAAACAGCAAAATATAACGCTTGCCCGCGCAGCAATTACGCAAGCGTATAACTATGGGGCGACCAATAGCACGGTTCAGTATATCTACAGCGAGATCATGAATAATGAACCTATATCATCCAGCTCGTAACAATCGCAAAGGCCTTCTGTCGTTATGATTCATAGCCGCCGCAATAGTTAGGCGGCCCTCTTTCTAAGCATAAGGCCTTTTGCTACACTTTAATGGCAAACAATAAATCATATGCCAGATACACCGAACACCGAGCCGCAATCGTCAGATGAGCAGGCAGACATTGATATAAGTTCGAATACTGAACCCGTGGAGTCGCAAAAACCACAGCCTGACAGCAAAGAAACAGCCTCACCAATCACCGATCCTTCGGACGATCTAGTGAATCAGATCGATACGGTTGGCGAAGATAGTCTAACTCCTCCGGCAGATCCGGCCGTAGTGCTAAACGACGATTCTACGCCAGAGCTTGCGGATCCGACGCTTTCATCTCCAGTAGAAGATGAGGTCAACGATACCGTTACGCCTGACATAGAAAATGCTGATAACGAAAATGATACTAGCGAGAATACTGGCACTGCCTATGACGTTGAATCTGAAATCAATACAATGGATGATTCAGCAAACAGTGACGATACTCCGAGCGACAGTAAGTTTCACCGGTTATTAAAGAACAAATGGTTCTGGATTATACTTGTTGTCATACTGGCGATACTATTTGGCGTGCCGTATACGCGCTATAAAGTGCTTGGTCTCGCTGTGCGCGAGTCAGTAAAAGTAGATGTTACAGATAGTAGCACTCATACACCTGTCAGTGATGCGCAGATTAAGCTCGGTGGAAGGACGATCGATACAGATGCTGAGGGTGTTGCTACCATTCGTGTGCCGTTGGGACCGGGCACTCTGGTGGTGACTAAGCAATACTATAAGACCTACTCAGCGGCTTACTTTACGTCTTTAGCTGCGCATCATTCTGCGATCGTCCATTTGGATGCTACTGGTCGGCAGGTACCGCTGCTCGTCGAAAATACTGTAACGGGACAGCCAATAGCCGGAGCTGAGGTCAAGGTCTTAAATACTACAGCTCGAACGAGCAGTACCGGCAAAGCGACAATTGTATTGCCGACGACTCAGGCGGATTATGCCGCGTCGGTGCAGCTTGGCAGTTACAATACGGTAACCTTTAGTATGGTAGTCTCAAGCAGTCTCGTGGCGAGTAATATTGTAACGCTGACGCCGGCTGGCCAGCTGTATTTCTTATCGAATTTAAGCGGCACTATAGACGTCGTTAAAACTGATCTTGATGGTACTGATGCCCAAACGGTTTTGGCTGGCACTGGCCAAGAAAATCCCAATACAACCGCGCTTATTGCATCTCAGGATTGGCATTACCTGGTGCTAAAAGCTCAGCGCAGTGGCTCTGAGCCTGCCTTATATCTGATCAATACGAGCGACGACAAGGTCACTGAATTTGATGACAACAACGCCGACTTTACTCCAGTCGGTTGGTCAGGGCATAATTTTGTTTATGACGAAGTATTTAACAACGTGCCGGCATCGCAGAATGGGCACGAGGAGCTCAAAAGCTACGACGCGGATACTGGCCAGCTTAATTTACTTGATGAGAATCAGACGCAAGGTACGAGCACGAGCTATGCCTACCAAGGCTTTTATGATTTTTACCTTATCGACGGTATGGTTGTGTATGATACACAGTGGAACACGACTAACCTTGAAGGTTCAAACAGTAGTGCGAGCAGTTTGACCGATACTATCCGGGCAGTGGAGGTTAACGGACAGGGTAAGAAAGATTATGAAACGTTTCCAATCGGTAGCGTTGGTTATATTCAAACTGTTTTAGCCGCTCCGCAAACCATCTATTTCGCGGTCTATGACGCTGCAAATTCAACGACCACGTATTATTCATATACTAACGAGGCGGTAAGCTCTCCGGCCGGCCTTAATCAGGCGGAGTTCACGCAAACTTTCCCGGATTATCTTTTCTCGCCATCAAATAATCGAACGCTCTATTCGACCATGAGCGATGGTGTCGTGGCGATTATGACGGCTGATCAGAACGGCCTCAACACCAAACAGCTTCTCCGAGCAAACGGCTATCAGCCTTACGGCTGGTACGGCGAAAACTATGTATTGCTTTCTCAGAATAACGACAAGCTGTATATTATGCCTGCCGCTGGGCTGGGAGCGAGTGGCAAGCCGTACCTTATCTCGGAATATTATCAGTCGCCTGAAACCTATACTTCAATAGAGTACAGTTATGGCGCCCAGTAAGATTATAATCAGGAGACCATATAATGCCGCGTAAAACTAGCCCCAAAAACAAGCTTAAAAAAGGAATCTGGTTCAAACGCGTTCGGGGTAGTTACTTACCAGTAAGCTGGCAAGGCTGGCTGACCTATATCCCCTTTGTGGCGTACTTGCTTTTTTCTTTCACGGTCGGCTGTAGAGACACGCAGTCCTACACCCTAGCAGCCCTCTTCATTGCACCTAACTGGATAGCGGCGCTTGTGGTGATGACCTGGGTCGCAGGCCGTAAAAGCTAACGCAGCTGAGCTAACTTTAACTCGGCGATTATCATTTTGCCGTCGGTTTGCAAGTATCCACGCCAGACACGGTTTCTGAGCCGATAGGCGCGTCGAAGGGTAACGGTAGCGAGCCGTTTGACCAGTCCGGCGGCTGTGAGCTGATCAAGGATCAGTGCTCGCTCGCTGTCGGTGTCTGGATCAATCATATGGGATATTTGGAAATTATGTCGTATAAGGGTTATGCCGGAATCTAGTGACGCAGCTCCTACCCAAAGCACGCTTTCATCAGTGCTCGGCGCATGTCTGTTCTGCCAGTAGATAGCTTCTCGATTAAGCGGTTTATGTGCGTCATAGCTCGTAGCCCAGAAGCGAACATGGTGTCGGCTCCCCCGGCGCCCTTCAACTGACTTCTCAAAGGCTACATCCTGGGATCTTCCAAACAGGAAGAGGCTGCTAACAGGTGCATTTTTGTACGGCTGGTTGACGAGCGTGCTGATTATTTGACGCAGCAGAGGAAATACATGGTGCGGATCTGCCTGGTGCCAGCCGGCTCGCTGCATAGCTACGATGAGCTGCCTTCGATTACTGATAATACCAATATTAAGGGGATCTGACGCAAAGCCGTCGGGTGTCACGCAGTACAGAGGCGGGTGTTTGGCCGGTTTGACGCTCCGAACAATTCGAATCAGGGCAGGAATGAGCACGTATGCTCCGAGGGCGTAGGTAACGAGGACGGCCAGTCCAAGCGGAAGACGATCATCAAAGTACGGAAAAATATCCCGTACTGAAAGGTAGGCGATTATAATACCGGGGAGTAATATGGCAAATCGTTCAAATACTCGTAAGCTATACTGGATCATCAGTACACCTATAATAACAGCGAGTGTCTATGATTGACGAACCCTCTTTAAGTCGTTTGCAGGCGGATGTTCTGAGCTATTACCACGATTTTGGCAGGCATGATTTGCCATGGCGTTTACCTGACAAAGACAATACGTTCGATCCTTATAAAATACTTGTCAGCGAGATGATGCTGCAACAGACACAAGTCAGCCGTGTTATTGAAAAATACCAGCAGTTTTTAGCGCGTTTTCCAACACTGAAAAACCTAGCCACCGCTGAATTAGCTGATGTCTTACGCCAATGGAGTGGCCTCGGCTATAATCGTCGCGCCAAGTATTTGCATGATACGGCGCGCGCTGTTCAACATATGAGTCGTAGCCAGCTGCCCGAAACTTGCAGTGAACTCGTTGAGTTACCAGGTATCGGACCAAACACTGCGGGCGCAATTTTAGCCTATGCCTTTAATCAACCGTCAGTCTTTATTGAAACGAATATACGGACTGTTTATATTAACCGATTTTTTCAAACCGAACAGGCAGTGTCTGATCAAGTGATACTTGAACTGGTAGCGCGCAGTCTGGAAGGCGTTGAACCTCGACAGTGGTACTGGGCGTTAATGGATTACGGCTCGTATCTCAAGCAATCAATCGGCAATCCGAATAGTGCTAGCAAACACTACACCAAGCAATCTAAATTTGAAGGTTCAAGACGGCAACTTCGAGGACAAATTGTACGACTGCTCAATGAACGACCCTATACGTTCGCCGAGCTGGATAACTTAGTTGCTGATAACCGCCTCGTAAGTGTCGTAGAGGATCTTAAGCGGGAAGGCATTATTCGTGTTCTTGCCGGAGTAATTAGCTTGTAGATGCACCTGAAAAACACTAACCCTAACGCTTATGCTTTCATGTTACAATGCATATAAGCCTATGGAAGCAAAACCTGAACCAGCAGAAGAAAAAAAAGAAGAAACACCGAAAACTGAAAGTCCGGCAGCCGATACGTCAGTGAGTGTCGTTACGCCACCGCCAAGTACCGATGTCCCGGTTAAGGATCAGCCGCCTGCCATACCTCCACCGATTGCGCAGCCGACGCCAGACCCGCAAGCAAAACCTGACCCAGTAAATAAACAACCACCTGAGGCACCGCTAAAACCGAAAAAGCCAGCAAAACCAGTTGCTCCTAAACAGGCGAGTAACGGGGTTACGCTAGCAGTCGTGGCAACGGTTGTGATCGTACTCGGTCTCGCAGCTTTGGCAGTGTATGCCTACATAAAAACGAAATAATCGAACGATTTTGAGATAGGCAAGGCTTTCCAAGTGGCTGGCAGTATTGTACAGTAGTAGGCTACGATAAATATGAGCATGATTGATCCTAAAAAAGTTGCGGACGCTATTATGCGAGCAGGTGCCGTTGGTGTTATACCAACCGACACGGTGTATGGGGTGGTCGCTCAAGCAGCCGACAGGGAAGCGGTCGTGCGTCTCTATCAGCTAAAACATCGTGAACATAAACCGGGCACGCTGATCGCGGCCAGTGTCGATCAATTAGTGGAGCTGGGGATTAAACGTCGATATCTGAAAGCTGTCGAACAATTCTGGCCAGGACCGATCAGCGTCATTATTCCATGCGGCACTGTGCTCGACTATTTGCATCAAGGTATTTTAAGCTTAGCGGTGCGTATTCCGGATGTTCCGGAAATCCACGAGCTACTAGAGTATACCGGTCCGCTGCTAACGAGCAGCGCCAATCAACCTGGCTTGGAACCTGCACATACCGTGGCTGAAGCTAAGGGCTATTTTGGAAACGGCGTGGATTATTATTTTGACGGCGGAGACTTGTCCGAGCGAAAACCTTCAACGGTTCTACGAATTGTAGATGATGCGGTAGAAGTAGTACGTCAAGGCGCAGTGACAATCGATAATGCAGGGAGAAAAAGCATATGATGACATTTGATGAGTACCAAAAAAAGGCCTTAAAAACGGCTCAAAACGATTATGGTTCGCTGATCCAAACCACTATTTGGGCTATGGGCGTAGCCGGGGAAGCCGGAGAAGTCATTGAAAAGTGGAAAAAGATCGTGGCCTATAAAGAAGGCAAAGTTAGCGACGATGACCGGAACGAGCTGGCTAAAGAACTGGGTGATGTAGTGTGGTACATTGCGGTGATGTGCAACAGCCTTGGCTTGTCTTTCGATGAAATAATGGAGCGGAACATCACGAAACTCGCTGATCGCCAAAAACGCAATGTCATTAAGGGCGCCGGTGATAACCGGTAACGAGGGGTCGCTGACTTATCGTAGCCAATCGATCATGCGTGCCGCATCTCGGGCTGCTAACACGTCGTGCGTGCGTATTAGATGCACTCTTTGCTGCACGGCATGAGCTGTTACCGCCAGCGAGCCATAGAGACGCTCATGTGGATCGCTGTGACCGAGAACTTTGCCAATAAATGATTTCCTGGACACACTGGTCATTAACGGATAGTTGAACGATCTGAAGGTTTCTAGGTTCTGCAAAATTAGACGATCCCAGGCATCCCAGGAAATATGCTGATTTCGAAAAAAACCAATGCCTGGATCGAGTATGATCTTCTGGGGATCAATAGCTGCCGTCGCGGCGCGGTCAAGTGCTTCCTGGAGGGCTCTGCTGACCACTGCAACCGGTTCACCCGTTGCTTGGGTATAGTTGGCATTCGCCATAAGAATCAGGCCGTCAAACTTCGTCGCTGCCGTTGTCAGGCGTTTATCGTGAGCAAGTCCGCTGACGTCATTTAGAATGGTAGCCCCAGCCTGTCGAGCCGCGTCGGCGACTTCTCCGATAAATGTATCGGCCGAGATTGGCAAATCCGTTACTTGCTTGATCTGTTCAATGGCATTGCTAATGCGTTCGATTTCTTCGTCAGTCGAAATGTCTGTTTCGAGGTATGGTGCGGTGCTGCGGGCACCCACATCAAGTACATCGGCGCCTTCTAGAGCCATCCGTTCTGCGATCCGCTGTAATTCACCTTTTGAGGCGTATACCGAGCCTTTAAAGAAAGATTCCGGGCTGACGTTAATAATACCCATAATGCGGGTAGGATAGTCATCTCCGAGCTGCAAACCGCCAATGGTCACGTGTGGTTTCATAAGTTTCTCTTCTTGCTGCTAGGCCAATTATAACACTCGGATTTGCGGCCGGTTAGTAAGTACGTTACTTGGACTCTAAAACCTCAAAGTCTAAAACGATAGCGAGATGGTCGGAAACAAGTTCATCACGAACTCCATAGTTATTGACCGTAATAGCAGGGCTAATCAACACGTGATCGCAGGCGACGTTCTTAGCTTTGCCAAGACTGCTCAGAGTAGTCGGCAGCTTATGCGTTGCGGTCAAATCTTCTAAAAAGCCATCAAAGACGCGCATGCTGGGACTCTCCGGCCTAACATTAAGATCGCCCGCAAAAATTAGTGGCAGACTGACCGTTTCCAGGTTTTGTTTGACACGTTTCATGCTTTCAAGCGAGACGGCATCTCCCAGCGGATCAGGCAACCAGTAGGCGTGATGATTTGCGAGCACGAATGCTTGCTGTTCGGCTTGAACGGTAGCTATCTGAAGATTACGAATGTTATTGCCGTCTATGTAGGTCGATGGATTATAGTCCGGGGTATACGAGCCGTTTATAAAAATTGTCTTAGTATCTGCCAGCGGAAAACGACTGATGATTCCATTGCCAAATTTCGCGTTAACTGTAGCATAGTCGGCGGCGTAGGTTGGCGAAAAAAACGAGTATGCCAGACCTGACTGCTGTTGAATTAATTCAAAACAATTAAGCATACGGTCAGGAACAGCGACTTCTTGTTCACTACTGAAAGCTTCTTGCAGGGAAATAATATCAGGCTGTAGCGTAGCGACAAGCTCTAAAACTTCCCGCGATAACTTCCCTTGCCAAATATTTACCTGTAATAATCTCACACTACAAACTCTTTTCTCAGCCATTCATCAAGCGAATTGCCACCTCCACCTGCCATGGCTACTACCATGTCCCCATTTTCTAGACGTTTCTGTATGATACGTTTAAGCTGTTCGTCTCTTTCCTGAGCTTTGGCGATAGTGGGATTATCTAAGTGTTTTATAAGTTCGCTCGGTGGAATAATACGCTGCGAAGCGTCCTCACGAGCTAAGTAACTAGGCAGCCAATACACTTGGCTGACGCCCTCGAAGCAATCTCTGTAGTCATCAATCATGTAGTGCTGGCGACGATTGGTCAGAGGCTCGTAGACCACCACGACATTTTGGTCACGCGGTGCCGCCATTTCCAGTGCGACGCTCATTGCGCCCCGGATTTTTTCTGGCGTATGCGCGTAATCCGAGTATAAATTAGGCACGATTGCTTCCATACGCCTCGACAGGCCAGGGAAGCGGTCAACGATCTCAATTAGCTTTTCAACCGGCACTTTTGTCACTGAATGTACTGCCTGTACGGCAAGCCAGGCATCAAGCCGGTTATAGCGACCGAGCAAACGCAGTTCGTTAATAGTTTTCAACGAGCTGTCGAGTGTCGTAATCGAATCACTTGTTTCAATGTCTAAGTAATCTGCATCTTCTTGCCAGATAAAAGTGTGGTTAGTTTGGCCAATAAATTCCCGGAACGCTGCCTGGTAACTTTCTCTGGTTGGGAATAGCTCATGATGATCCCAGCTCACGCCGGTAATAAGACTGAGGGCAGGGTTAAAAGCCAGAAAATTTCGATCGAACTCGTCAGCTTCATAGACAAAGTACTTACTCTGCGGCTCAAACTCGCCCATATCCCCAAAGTTAACTTTGGCGGGGAGCAAATAGCTAACTGGTTCGCCTAATCTTTTGAACAGCCAGGTAACCATTGCGGTTGTAGTGGTTTTGCCATGAGTGCCTGCAATGGCAATCAGCTTCAGGTGCTGATCTTCAAGAATCGTATTGAGTAATTCGTCGCGTTTACTTGTTTTAATGTCCTGGTCTTTGCAAAAGACAAGCTCCGGAGCATTCGGATTCTCAAGCGAAAGAGCCGATGAATACACAAACCAATCAATCGGCGTTTTGTTATGTATGGCTTGAATTGCTTCACGGGTTTGACCGACATGAATGTTGGTGATGCCGTGTTTCTGCAAGTAATGAATATAATCTGAATCACGCTTATCTGAACCGGAAACCTGGTAACCGGCTTTATGGGCAATTTCGGCGAGTGGTCCAATCCCTGCGCCGCCGATACCAGAAAAATATATGTGCATATAACAAGTATCGGCAAACTGCCCCTAATGCACAAGTGCTAAATAGCTTATAATCAGTGTAAGCATGAATAAGCGTAAGCTCCATCACTTCGGTAAAAAGTTACTTTACATCAAACCATGGTACTCATTCGCGATCTTAGTTATCTGCACGACTGTCTGTGTGTTTGCGCTTCGATCGAATAACGAGCACATGATTGAGCTGCGCGCCAAGGTCTATGCGGCTGATCAGAGCAATACTAACATACAGGGGAGCCTGGAAGCCTTGCAGGCCTACGTAACTGCTCACATGAACACAAATTTGAGTGCAGGTCCTGACCCCGTCTATCCTCCAATTCAATTGAAATATACCTACGCTCGGTTGGTTCAAGAGCAAAGCGAAGCCGTGCAGCAAACGAATGCTCAGCTTTACACTGCGGCCCAGCAATATTGCCAAACATTGGACCCGACCGATTTTTCAGGTCATAACCGCGTCCCGTGCATTGAACAGTATGTAGAAACACATAATGCGGTCGCTCAGCCTATACCCGACTCTCTCTATGAGTTTGATTTTATATCCCCTACGTGGTCACCGGATTTGGCGGGCTGGAGCTTAGTCGCCAGCATACTCGCGGCTATTCTCTTCGTGGTGTCCTTTATATTCACGAGATGGTTTAAGCGAGAAGTGGCTTAAGTTAGCAAAAGTATTCGCAGAACTGTCTCGGCAGAGCGAGATGGCTCACCAACTTAAGCGATTGAAGTTGCAGCCAGCGCGGAGTTCCCCCGGTCTGTGCGTTCAACAGAAACCTACCGTCCTCAAGAGTCTAATCGGCGGACGATATGAATCTATTATTAGTAGTCATAAAAAATACCCCTCCTAATTGGAGGGGTATTAGTTCTCTAGGTTATGTACTAAGGCTTTGTCGTACTTGTTGTGCTAGAGGTTGCTGGCGTCGTGCTGGAGTTTGCGCTTTGTACAGAGCTACTTGTAGCGGCTGAACTGCTGCTTTGATCAGCACACTTCTGACCATCTGGATTTTCCTTCTCAAAGGTTGCCACTGCTTTCGCAACTTGACCATCTGACTGGAGGTTTTCCCAGAAGGTGATTTGATCTTGGTTAATCACCATTTGATCGTAAGGCATGTGTAATTCACAGCCGAGCTTTACAAGTGAGACGCTGCTATTGCTGCTGGTAGTTGATGATGTGCTGCCACTTGCTGTTTGTAGGTAGAAAATGTTGGTAAGTACGGCGTACTTATCGTTAAGCGCCTTAAGGTTACCAAAATAAACCTGCCCGGTTTCTAGGAAAACCGCCTGAAGCTTATTAGTGTCAACGTATGAATACTCATTGTCACCGTTATTACCTGCAAAGAAGACTGCGAGCGCAATTAACAAAACTACGATTGCAGCTGCTAATGTTGTGATACCGACACGGAACCACTTATTCCGGTCACCCCGGTTACTTTTTTTACTACTTCCCGGTTGGGTCGCAGGTGATGCAACATGTGCGCTCGGAGCGACAGGTTGCGGCTGGGTACTACGATTTGAAAAATCCATGCTTCTCTAACTCCACCTTTATACTTTTTATGGTTACCGACTTAGTGTAGTACAGCTGATCTTTCCCTGCAAGACAAAATTGCCGATAATTTAACTATACCTTAATGGTTGCGGAATAAATACCGTTTTTTTGACCATAGTCTGGGCCTATATTAACCTTCAAACTGTTTATTGGGTTGACAAATAAAATCGCACCAGAGTATGTTAGGGGTACACAACTAACGGTAAGAGAGGGAGAGTCAATAATGGCATACAAGCACACTAACTCTAAAGGTGTAACGTACTACTTAAACTCAAAGGAAGTTACCTTACGCGGCGGTAAGCAGCAAAGAATTTACTACTTCAGCAAGGACGAGCGCGCCGAAGCTACCGATTTGCCAAATGGATTTGTAGTTAACGAGAACCCTCGTAACGGTTTCCTAACGGTTAAGCGTTCAGCTTAGAACCTTATCCGTTAAGTGCTAAAATACCCGGTTTCTGAAAAGGAGCCGGGTATTATTTTTTTGTGGTGTTTTAATGAAGCGGTTGGCGCATATATTTCTGATATAGTGAATACGTATGAATGATGCAATCTTAACGGTGTCGAAACTTACAAAAATATATGACGAAAAACCCGTCGTTAACGGCATATCATTTGAAGTTAAAAAGGGTGAAATTTTTGGTATTCTTGGCCCGAATGGTGCTGGCAAAACCACTACGCTTGAAATGATTGAAACGATGCGAAAAATTGACGGCGGCACCATAATCATTGATCACATTGACGTAGCGAAAAGACCTGAAGCTGTAAAACGTGTTATCGGTGTTCAGCCTCAAACTCCTGCTTTCCAAGATAAGCAAAAGCTGTCAGAAATTATTGAAATGTTTGCAGCGGCTTATGGCGAACGAGTTGATACACAGGAATTCTTGGATGATGTCCAGCTTGGCGAAAAATCAAATAGCTACGCTGAGTCGCTCAGCGGTGGACAACGTCAACGCTTGAGTATTGCCACGGCCCTGGTCCACAGCCCTAAGGTATTTTTTCTCGATGAGCCGACTACGGGCCTTGACCCTCAGGCGCGGCGTAATCTATGGGATTTAATCCGTCACGTTCGTGATAAGGGTGTAACGGTTATTATGACTACTCACTATTTGGATGAAGCTGAGCTTCTCTGTGACCGGGTAGCTATTATGGATACTGGAAAAATTATCGCCCTGGATACGCCGCATAATCTTATTACACAGCTGCTTGATAGAGGCTTCAAGAAATCCCAAAAAGTTGAGCAGGCGAATCTAGATGACGTATTTATTGATTTAACCGGGAAAGGATTGCGAGACTAGCATGCACACCTACTTAATTCCTGTAGTCATCATCGTATTGCTCCTCATCCGTGTGGCATATTATGTATTTGTCCAGAGACCGAAATCCAGCAAGCTAGTAGCTAGCCGCAAGCGCCCCAAGAAACCACTCCAACCCTGGCAAAGAAACATATGGACCGTCATAGTTTTTACAAAGTTGAGCACTCGTCGATTTTTTAGAGATCGGCTGGCGATTTTCTTTGGCATTCTATTTCCACTGATATTTTTATTCGTCTTCGGTAGCCTTAATAGCGGCAGCGGTAATGTATCATTTAGCGTGGCGCTCATCGATGAGTCGAACACTCGTTTTGCGACAAATTTTGCTCACGAAATTCGTACGAGTAAGATTTTCAAAGTCGATAAAACCAGTACGAGTTTAACGGCGGCTGAAGATAAAATGAGCAAGAGTCAAATTGACGGCATTATTATCCTGCCGCAAAACTTCGGAAAAATTGCCGCTCGTGAGTCATACCCTTCCGGTCAGGTCAAGATTCTTTACAATGAAACTGGAGCCGAAACAGGCCAGGCCTTAACTTCGGTGTTGCAAGATCAGCTGACTAAAATCAATGCCTCATACGTATCAGTTAAGGCTCCCTTTACGGCAGTCGGAACACAGCAAAACGAAAAAAGCTTAACGGCTTTTGACTATACTTTTGCCGGTTTACTCGGCTTTTCGATTATCGGTATTGGTATTTTTGGCCCTGTTAACGTGTTCCCGGAACTAAAGAAACAGGGTATTTTGCGGCGACTGCATACGACTCCGCTGAGAGTATGGCAGTACTTTATGGCAACTATGTTTAGTCAGGCCACGACAGGGGTCGTGTCGATCGCAATTCAGTTTATTGTTGCGCTAACCGTATTTCACCTCAAGGTGGACGGCAATTATCTGGAAATAATCCTGTTTACCATTTTGAGTATCTTTATGATTTTGGGTATTGGACTAGCAATTGGTGGATGGGCAAAAAATGAACGTCAGGCCGCTCCGCTCAGTAATATTATTGTCTTCCCAATGCTTTTCCTGTCCGGTACTTTTTTCCCGCGTTTTGATATGCCAACCTGGCTTCAAAATGTCACGACCTATTTACCGCTTACTCCGGTCATTGACGGGTTGCGTTTGCTGACGACAGAAGGTAAAAATTTCACCGACATTGGCCCTCAGCTAGGCTTAATGGCTGTCTGGATGATTGTTATTTACACAATTGCTTTCCGTGTCTTTAAGTGGGAGTAGTCGCTTAGCGGCAATAGTTGCTCAGATTACAGTAATATGGCAAAATATAGAATTACTTACTAGTTGACGGCTTACTTGACCTGCATCTATAGCCGTAGACGAAACTAAACGCACCCGCATGATTTATTCCAAGTATTCTCTGCCAAAACCGTTTTTCGTGTTAGCTCCGATGGACGATGTTACTGACATTGTATTTCGCCAAGTAGTTGACGCCTGTGCAGCCCCGGACCTCTCTATGACCGAATTTGTAAACGTTGACGGCCTGCAGAGCGCGGGACGCTCTAAAGTGGCGCGTCGTATGCGGCTCGGCGAACACGAAAAGTCGGTTATCGCCCAGTTGTGGGGTCTTAAGGTTGAGAATTTCTACAAAACAGCTCAGGAAATTGCAAACGGCGAATGGGGCAGTTACGCTGGCATTGATCTAAATATGGGCTGTCCCGAAAAAACCGTCGTTAAAAGCGGGGCTTGTGCTGGTTTAATCCATAATCCTGATTTAGCAGTGGAGATTATACAGGCCACTCAAAAGGGAGTAGACGGACGGCTGCCGGTGAGCGTTAAAACTCGTCTGGGATTCAACGAAGTCGATTACAATTGGCCCAAACGTTTACTGCAGGAACACTTAGCGATGCTCACCATACATGGGCGAACCCGAAAAGAAATGAGCAAAGTACCTGCTCACTGGGATGACATCGGTCACATTCGAAACGTAAGAGACGAAATTGCGCCCGACACGCTGATTGTCGGCAATGGCGATGTACTGACGCGCCAGCAAGGCATTGAGCTCGCTGATCGCTACCAGCTGGACGGTATCATGATAGGCCGGGGAATTTTTCATGATCCGTTTGTGTTTGCTGAGCAAAGTCCATGGCCGAACTATACGAAGCAGCAGAAAATAGCGCTCTATGCTCAGCAAGTCAGCCTGTTTGCTCAACATTGGCCAGCAGGCACGCGGTCAGTCCAAACTCTCAATAAATTCTGCAAGGTTTATATTAGTGAGTTCGAGGGAGCGAAAGAACTCAGGGAGCAGCTGATGGCGGCGCGTTCTGTCGAGGCCTTATCTGATCTACTACAGCGCGAGATGTAAAAAAAGCTCTCGTGTACGCAGGGGTATGGTGGCCGAACCTTATATTTTTCTGTGCAATTATGCTCTAGAAGTTCCACCTCTGTTACTATAGTAGGATGTCACAAGTAGCGCAGTCGCCCACTTTAGAAGAAGCTGCTATCCCAACTTCTACCCTCAATCTTGTCTGGCGTATGGTGCAACCATATAAGCTGCGCTGCGCTGTGTTCTTCATTTTAAGTTTTCTTGCACTCTTGGCCTGGACTGCCTCGCCGCTGATGATCGCTAAAATTGTGACGGAATTGAGCCGCACACATAAAGTCGACCATTACGTGTGGGTTCTGGTGGTGATATATGCTATCTTACGATTTCTCGATGAGTTACTTTGGAGAATCGCTGAATATGTTATGCGTACCTTTAAGCCGCAAATGGTTGAAAGCGTCCGGTTGAACTTATTTTCCGCCACGCTTAAAAAACCGCATGCTTTTTTTGTAGATTCCAGTAGCGGACGGATTGGGCATTGGATCAACCAGACCGTAGAAACAACTAATGACTTGGTCGATATAACGATTTGGAATGTATGGGGGCGGGTCGTCGGTTTAGTTATTTCAGCCATATTTTTGTTCACGGTGCACTGGTCAATCGCGGTCATATTCATTGTCTGGCTGGTTCTCTTATTCAGCTACAATGTCTACCGCGGGAAAAAATTCGGTCGGCTTGTGGCACTGCAGAGTGATGAGGCGAGTAAGGCGTCCGGCATTGTCGTTGATTCAGTCAGTAACCATGTCAGCGTTCGCGTATTTGGCGCTCAGGCGGGCGAACGGCGAATGCTAAGGAGCCAACAGGACCACATTATTAGCCGTTGGCGAGATTCTTGGTGGCAAAACTTTGTCACGAACGCCGTAAAAGGCCAAAGCGCCGCTGTGGTCAGCGCCTTTGCGCTACTAGTGCTTATTGTTCTGTTCAACCATGGCGTTGTCGCCATCGGTAGTATTGTTCTGTTTATCGCCTATTTTGGTGATGCCAGCAGTAGTTTATGGGAATTGGCCTGGGCGCTCGATAGCTATTATCGGAATTTTGGAACCATTCAAAATGCTCTTGATGGACTCCAGGCCGAGAACGAACGTAGTGTTTCTGCTAAGAAGCATCGTATCAAACAAGGTGATCCCGTTGAGCTCGAGTTGATTGATCTTAGTTTTGCGTATCCCGAACAACCCGATGTACCTGTACTGGACCGCATCAACTTACTGATTCAACCAGGCGAAAAGGTTGGCATTGTAGGACATAGCGGAGCGGGGAAGTCGACATTAGTAGGCTTGTTACTCGGTTTCTATGAACCAACGAGTGGTTCGATCTTGCTGAATAAAGAGAGTACGGCGGACCACGGTCCGGCCTTTATTCGGAGCTTCAGTTCATATGTACCGCAGGACACCAATTTGTTTAATCGAACGGTACTCGAGAATGTTAGGTACGCGCAACCGGATGCTGCGCCAGAAGTAGTGGAGGCTGCCCTAAAACAAGCTCAGGCGTATAGTTTTGTGCGGAAATTGCCGGACAAGCTCAATACAATCATTGGTGAGCGGGGGGTTAAATTATCTGGAGGGCAACGCCAGCGGATAGCGATTGCCCGGGCGATTCTGCAAAATGCCCCGTTGCTTATACTTGACGAGGCTACCAGCGCTCTCGATAGTGTCAGCGAGCAGGCTATCCAAAAAGCGCTCTATAGCTTAATGCGCTCCCGTACTTCGATTGTAATCGCGCATCGATTGTCGACACTTAAGAATCTTGATCGAATTATCGTGCTTGATGGTGGCAAAATAGTTGAGCACGGGAATCATGCTGAACTCGTGGCTCACGGCGGAATCTATGCAGACCTTTGGCACCGGCAAAAGGATGGTTTTGTAGTTGATTAACGTCGCGCGAATGTTTCAAAACAAGGCATAAGAGTTTAGGCTAATCTTTCGAGGAATCTCCAAGCACAGTAACTGTCATAAATAAAATGGTTGAGACGAAGCCAGAACTTTTGAACTACTGTGCACAGTTGCCGACTGGTTTACTAATATGCTCTACCTAAGTGAAACAACCTACCAGAGATTATGAATCATCAGACTTATTGAACAGAGCTATAGGTACTAATTAACTTTTACGCCAATTGTAACAACAATGCGAATGATATTAATACCGGATGTCCAACCAATTTGTAGTATAAATTTACCGTGTTAGTCCCATTTGGAGGGGTCGAGGGTAATGTCTGTCTCACTGAATTGCTTTGTAGCCAAAGGAAATACCATCAGCATTACTGGGCCTGATGGACCTGAGGTTGGGTTACCGAAGGGATCGGAGATGAAAGAATTCCTAGGGTCGGTGCCGTTTCCAGAGTAATTGACGATAATGCGTATATATGGCATATTGCATTCATGCCAGAGCAACTACCTCACGACCCTCCGGCAAACCCTGAAATGCCTCCCGATCCCGAAATAGTTGTGCCCTCCGGATATTGGGGAGCATTACCAGGAGAGTCTATTGAACTTTATAAACACTTAGGCATACCATTCGTACACGATAAAATTCAACCCCACTTCCCGAGAGCATTAAGAGGAGAATTTAGCATGTGGCATGGTAGGGACGTGGAAGTACGTAAAAGAGATGTCACTGCACCCGAAAGTTTAACTCGCCAGGAAAGGGTCCAAAGGTTAATTGAATTTACTAAAAGTAACGAGAAAGTACATCTGGCCACCTTCCTTGGCATGAGTGTTGTTGGGGCCGTTGGTGCAGAAATAGGTGATCCGACTGGTATAGGATTGGCTGTATTTACAGGTATTACGAATGTTGCCTTTAATGTTTATCCAATACTACTGCAGAGGTACACGAGGCTGAGAGCTATTCGCATTCTTGACCGTCTCCAGGGTATTGAACAACTTTGAAATGATCAACAGATTGCTTAGCTTACGATGTGTTGAGTGTAAGTAGCATACAATTTGAAATCGTGGTGGAGACGAAGCAAAAACTCTTGAACGATTAAGTGCAATTGCTGATTGGTTTATAAACACTACAGGCCCTAACTGGAATCTGAACTTCAGAAATAATAGTCATTACCGCGTTGAACAAAATTATCTCTATTAATTTACTATAGCATGAAGTGTTTTGAACCGAAGACGTACTATGTAAACAGTACTTTGCATGTTAAAATAGAGTGAAGAAACTCAAAAATATGAATAAAAGATTCTGGCTCGGTATTTTGCTGTTGCTATTATCATACGCACAAGTAGTCCTACCAAAATCTAATTTAAATTTTAATTCTCTGACCTCGTGTTGGCTTGCCTTTATGTCGGGAATCGTCTTTATCTGTGAAGGCATAACGATTAAACTCGGAGCTACCTCACTGTTAAAACACATTAGAGAAAATCCGAAAAGTTTGATTGCATTTATTCTTACCACTACTCTATCTGCTATTGCATTAGAGGGTTCAGCTCAGTGGCTAGGTAAGTTATGGATATACCCATATTTTACAAGCGAGCTTTACACATTTGTGTTTATACCTGGCTTTGCTGGTTATTTTTTAATGATTGGTGAAAGCTATATTACTATGAAAGCCATATTAGATACATTAACTTTCAAGAAGTATTTTATTACCAGGTATTACTCTTATGAGCCGAAAATGTATAGACTATTTGGTTGTCTGGGGGTGATCATGGTGCCGTTGTCTATCTTTATGATACTTTTACGATATAAAGAGTCAGGCGGCTATATATTTGATGTGAGTACGTTAGTCAATTATCAAGTGCGGTTCATTTGGATAATGACTTTGATCATTGGTATCTGCTTTATCTGTGAATATATTGAGTACAAGCATAAAACAAGCTCTTTTTTGAAGGATGTCCTACATCACTATACTGTGCCATTAGCAGCTGTACTGGCTGCAGCAATACTGTTAGCTCTTATTATGGAGACCGAAAACCTCCATAGTGGGTATTGGCGCTATACGCATTGGCCATATACAAATTTGCATATTTTCGGACTACCACTAGTCATGATATTTGTGGCTTGGCCTATGCAATATATAATGTTTCTTTCAATTTTTAGAGTAATAACCCCAAAAGAATCAAAAAATTTATGGCTTAGCCCTCATGGGAATGTAAAGGTTAAAGTTAAAAGAGCATAAACGCGATCAATTAAACTTCATGAATAAACATAAGCAGTATGGTGGGGGCGGTAGGACTTGAACCTACGACCAATCAGTTATGAGCCGACTGCTCTAACCACTGAGCTACGCCCCCGTCTGTAAGGCTATCAACGTCTACCAAGTATAATTCGACGTATTAACTCGAAGCAGGCTTATTATAGTCTGAAACAAGAAATGTTTCCCGATTGTAATAATCGCCGAGAACAATTATATAACCTAACAGATGAGAGTATAGCAGATTTGAGCTGAAGTTATATACTAGTAGTATCGTTTTATGCAAATAAACACTGAACAATATAAACAAAAAATCATATCGTACGCTCAACGTCTTAGCGATATCCGTTTCACTGGACAATTAGTGTTCGCGGTGATTGTGTTACTTATAACTTGGAGTGGTGTCAAATCAATTCAGGCCAACTATGGTTTACAAAAACAAATCGCCTCTCTTCAGCAGCAAAATGAATTACAGCAACTTCAAAATAATAACATGGCCTTGCAAAACGAGTACCTCAATAGCAATCAATATCTTGACTTGTCAGCGAGACAAAGCTTTGGGCTAGCAGCTCCAGGAGAAAAAGAGGTCATTGTACCCGCGAGCGTCGCTCTTTCATACACCACAAATCTACCCGCAGCCAATAAAAAAGTCGTGGTTATTGATCAACAGCCTGTATATCAGAAAAATTTTGAATCATGGATTGATTTTTTTCTGGATCGAAAGACCAATAATTGACAATTTCACCTCTGTTTGTTATATTAAAAGCAAGCTAAAATCAGACGTATCAGCAGTCTAAGATCGAGTTTCCTTATTTGACGCGTTTGACTCAAAAGCTCTATGAGACACCATTTTGTTGTCCATAGCTGAGATATGCGGGGTGGAGCAGCGGCAGCTCGCGTGGCTCATAACCACGAGGTCAGAGGTTCGAGTCCTCTCCCCGCAACCAAGTAATACTAACGTCCTCTTCGGAGGACTTTTTGTTCTATTTGTAGTGAGCGTACTCTTTGACTTTGGCACGAGAGCTATTAGTTTCGAGCCCTATGCAGGTGTTATTTAGCCTAAAATCGCTCCAACGAATTGCTGCCCAATGTCCAGCAGCTTATATTTGCTAAATACTTTTGCTATATCCGCTTCAAATTGATTCAGAGATGGCCGCAATGACTGAAAAGTTAGTAATTTATCTCCTGTCTTAATCCCTAATGATGCAATCTTCAACGGAACTTTACTAACAGTAACCCACGTCTGAACGCTATCATTACAAGTAACGTCACTTACGCCTGTCTCAGGATCTATACCAAGTACGTTTAATTTGGCATTTAACATACCAGCGGCGGCATCTATCGCATAGGCATTAGTGACCGCCTTCATATCAGTACGCTCACGTATCTGGGCATTAATGAATATTTTGCCATCAGCCCCGGCGATACTCCGTAACATTGTCAGTATATCTGTTGGATCATAATTGATATACGTCAGACCAAGTGAAGCAAAACGCGGGATCGTGACTGGCCCAAGTAATTCACTAAGACTTTCGAACGGACTCAATACAGGCTTGACGGCTATTTCTTGTTTGGTGGCGTATTCTTCGGCCATTTTCAAATAATGCTTACTAATATCTACGGGTCTGTATGCGAATTGTTTACCTAATTTAGCGAACTCATCCAAAAGGGACTGTTCTTTATGGGCAGTTCCTGGGCCAAGGTCAATATATTCAAATTCGTCTGGAAGTTCAGCTGCGATGTCAGGAGCAATATCAGATAGATATTGTCGCTCTGGGTCTGTAATCAGTTTTGCGTAATCTTTCTCGGGTGACTGAGAGGCTTCATATTCATCATCCCCACCTGGTACGTATAGCAGTAAGGAGTCAGAATAGTCCCAAAGACCATCTCCAATATTTTTAAGACTGTGTACAGCCCGGTTTCGATACCAATCTTCGTTATATTCTTGGCTTTGAAGCGTTTCCATAAAAGTAGTATAGCTCTTGAAAATATGGTTATAGCACTAATTCTCTGGTTCGAGTCCTGCTTGTTGCTCCAAATGATATGACTTTAGACGAAAGCTCGGTTCCAACGAAGTAATTCTAAAGAAATTAGGTTCCAATTCGACAGCACCTAGGCAACCTGGTCAAATTGTCAGATACGAAACAAGCCCAGAATTTAAATAGTTTAGAGTCATTTTATTTTTTACCTCTGTTAATGTAGTTCGAGTCTTGCGCGGCCTATATTGTTTCTTGTTTGTTATAGTATCTGTATGGCCGACTTACTAATAGTCAAGAATATTACTCGCGAAGGCCCAGGCTTGCTCGAAGAGGTTATGCGAAATGCTGATTTAACAGCGACAGTTGTCGATTTGCATAAAGGTGAACAATTTCCTTCACTTGCTGAGCACAAGGCCTTGATTGTGTTAGGGGGCCCGGATAGCGCCAATGACGAAGCTCCTAAAATGATCGAAGAACTTGCCCAGGTTACGATGACTCTTGAAGCTGGGATGCCATATCTGGGGATATGTCTCGGCATGCAGGTACTCGTAAAGGCGGCTGGTGGTGATGTAATACGTGCCGTGCAAAAAGAGGTCGGCTTTGTCGATCCTGATGATCAACAAAACACAGTAAGGCTAACCGAAATTGGCAAAACAGATCCACTCTTAGTAGGATTACCTGAACAGTTGGCGGTTTTTCACCTGCATGGAGAAACGGTTAGGCTGACTGACTCGATGCAATTACTGGGAACCGGCGAATACTGCAAAGGCCAAATTATTAAAGTCGCAGATAAGGCGTATGGTATACAATCTCATTTTGAGCTTACCGAAACAATGCTCAGAAAGTGGGCGACCCAAGACCCTGACTTACTACCTATTGGAGAAGATTCACTCGTCGCTTCATTAAGAGCGATCCAGGGTACATATACGAGTATTGGTAAGCAGCTATTTACAAATTTTCTAAAGCTTGCAGGCTTACTGTAGATGATACGTCCTGTTATCAAAAGAGGTGACCCACGGCTTGAACAGCCTTGCCAGGAAGTTAGTGATGTTTCCGAAGTTCAAGGGCTGATACCTGACTTACAAGACACGTTAGTCGTTATTGAAGGTCTTTATACGTTTACAAGGGGTAGCGGTATCGCGGCTTCGCAAATTGGCCAGCTATTATGTGTAGATGTTATGCACTTTGATGACAAATGGTACATCCTAATCAATCCAGTCATAACTGCTCATTCGGATGAAAAGACATTGGTGCCCGAGGGTTGCTTAAGCTTCTTTGATTATAGAGGAAAGGCTTTGCGCTATGCTGATGTGACGGTCAGTGCGCTAGATGAAAGTGGCACGCCTTTTACTTTTAGTAGTGGCGGGGATGTCAATTTTGCTTCGTTGATACAGCATGAACTTGACCATTTACAGGGCAGACTATATACGGTTGCCATGCCTGCTGACGAAGCATTGGTGTACCATCCTGAAAAACCGCGTATACCATAGTCGCGGATCTTGGCCGTTGGTGAAAGTAAAACCTTAGGCTGTTCTAGCGGCTGTTGCCATCAATACTATGATGGCATTCGTATTTGCCTAAAAGTTTAATGAGTGCCAGTTCCATGCGATTTAACAGCGGTTTCTCGTTCGCTGTAGATTATCTCACTGAACGAGCCACGGCTCCATTAGACAATATATTGGCTGACTAAAGAAAGGACTAGTAATGAATAAATTTGGACCAAAAGCTCAGGAAAAAGTAGGCAAAGCTATGCACGAAATGCATGAGGGCAAACTTAAGTCTGGCAGCTCCGGCAAGAAAGTAACGAATAGAAAACAAGCGATAGCAATTGGTTTATCCGAAGCTCGCAAAGAAGGTGGCAAAGCACCAAAGAAGAACTAAGTGAAAGGAGCCAGTTTGAATCAATACACAATGCGAGATCCCCGTTCACAATATCCTAAACCACCATTTCCTAAGCAGCCACAGCCTAAACCAGGCCTCGCTAAAAAAATGGATCCTCAGCCTGACCATGGCGAAACTTCGTACAAAGGGAGTGGACGGCTAGCTGGCCGTAGGGCACTTATTACCGGAGGCGACAGCGGTATTGGCAGAGCAGTAGCTATTGCATACATGCGAGAAGGAGCTGAGGTCGCCATAAATTATATTGCCAACGAACAGCCTGACGTGGACGAGCTAGTCGCGGTGTTCGAAAAGGAAGGTCAAAAACTTATCTGCCTACCAGGCGACGTGACCGATCAAGGGTTTTGCGCGCGTCTTGTCAAAAAAGCCCGAGAGAGATTAGGTGGCTTAGATATTATGGTGCTCAATGCCGGTATGCAAGTATCAGTTGATGACTTTGATGATGTATCGTTTGAGCAGTTTAACAGCACATACAAAACGAATATCTACGCCCCGTTTTGGATACTGAAAGCTGCAAGTGCACACCTACAACCAGGCGCCACGGTTATTATCACCTCATCTATCCAGGGGTACCAACCATCACCGAACCTGGTCGATTATGCTTCTACCAAAGCCGCCGAGAAAGCATTTGTACAGGCACTGGGAGGTCAGTGGATTGCGTTGAAAGGTGTGCGCGTCAACGCGGTCGCGCCGGGCCCAATTTGGACTCCGCTCCAACCTTCGGGAGGACAGCCGCAGGATGCCGTTCAAACATTCGGCGAACAAGTACCAATTAAGCGTCCTGGCCAGCCGGCCGAACTGGCTCCCGTATATGTCTTTTTGGCTAGCCAAGAATCAAGCTATGTGATTGGTGAAACGTATGGTGTGACTGGTGGTAACCCGACAGCTTAAGCCTAAACTATGTCTACAACACGTATTATTTCAAGACGAAAACATGGCAAAGGCTTTGCGTATGAGCAGTCGAGTTCGCCGCTTAAGGACAAGAAGCTAGTTGCATGGATTGAGTCACTGGCCATACCGCCAGCCTGGAAAGAAGTGACAATCAGTCGTTCAGCGCGCGCGAAAGTCTACGCCGTAGGTTACGATCAAGCTGGGCGCCAACAGGCAATATATAACCCATCATTTCGTAGTAAACAGGAGCGGCTCAAGTTTGATAGAATACTACGTTTTGCGGAAGCGCTACCCAAGCTTCGTCGCCAAGTCATCAGTGACTTGGGTAAACGACGTCTTACTAAAGACAAGGTCTTAGCCTGCATAATCAAGCTAATAGACACGGCTTATTTCAGAGTTGGTAATGAACGGTACGCAGAAGAAAATCATAGTTATGGCATTACAACCCTTCGCCACAAACACCTCGATATAACGGGTGATACGGTTACGTTTGAGTTCACGGGCAAAAGCGGCCAGCAGCATGTCAAACAAATAACCGACAAGCAGTTAGCGCGTATCGTCAAAAGGCTCGATGAACTTCCAGGCTACGAAATCTTTCGGTATAAAGATGAGCAGGGTGCCATGCATGATATACAAAGTAAAGACGTGAACGAGTATATCAAATGCTACATGGGAGGCGAGTTTAGCGCAAAGGATTTTCGAACTTGGGGAGGCACGCTTTTAGCTACGACCGAGCTACTAGCTAGTGAACATTTTGAGGATAAGAAACAGCGGCAGAAGATGGTAACGGCTACGGTTAAGAACGTTGCTAAACGACTAGGGAATACGCCTGCGATTGCACGGAGTTCATACATCGATCCCAGAATAATAGCGGCGTATGTAGATGCAAGCGGCATACGTCGAGTTAAGCAGGCTATGAATACCATGCGTCCCCGCAAGTACATGAGTCGCGACGAGCAATGCGTTCTCGAATTATTGGCCTAACTGTATATGGTGATTTCCATCACAGCGGCCTCATGCTAATACACCGCCAATTCGAATATACTCAGGCAGTCATAGGTGCGTCTAATGCTGTTATATCGACATACGTTGACTTCCGATGGAAGTTATTGGGTTCCTGGCTCATCCGGTTCTGGGTCGGAACGAGCAGTGTACTTTTAAGGTCGAGCGGTATATAGTCCCGTAGACATGAGTTTACCTACCGATAAAATAATTAGCTGTTTCTACGATTCATCGGAAGATTGCGTGAAAGTCATCAATCCGGATGGTATGCTACTGTCATTTAATCCAAACGGACTTAAAGTGATGGAAATTGATAACGAGCACGACGTGATTGGGAAAGACTGGTTGGCGTTTTGGAAGGGCAACATTGAGAGAAAAGCGAATGAGGCATTCGCCAAGGCAAAAAGTGGCAAATTGGCGCACTTCAAAGGTTATTGCCCAACGTTTAAAGGTACTATGAAATATTGGGAAGTATCCATCGCTCCTTTGTATGATGACTTCGGAGTAATGAACTGGCTGCTTGTTACATCACGAGATGTTACTAAACAAAAAGATTTAGAGAAAGAAGTCAAAAACTTGCGAGCTGAAAACAGCGCCTTAAAACGACGATTAGTTGCCGAGACAAAGCTATCTAACGTTACGGCGTAGGCAGCAGTTAGCTTATTAAAAAGTAAAGCACAAGAGAGTGAACGTCTTTTTGAACGCTTTGCTATGATGAGAAAGTGAAAGAAATACTTGGTGTCATTGCGGCAACTCTGACATTTATTGGTTATGCTCCCTATATTCGAGATACCTTACGGGGCAAAACTAGACCGCACGTCTACAGCTGGTTTCTCTATGCGCTTATCGCCTTCTTGGTTTTTACGATCCAGCTACATAATAACGCCGGCCCTGGCACCTATATTACTTTGACTGCCGGCTGTTTCAGCGTACTGCTTTTCATACTTGGCTTGCGCATGGGCGATAAAGACATAACGGCAAGCGACACGGGAGTACTTCTGTTGACACTAGTTGCTATTGGTTTTTGGGTGTTCGCGAAACAACCGCTCATATCAGTTATTATGGCGTGCATAATTGATCTGCTAGCGTTCCTGCCTACTATCCGTAAAACTTGGCGCAAACCGCACACTGAGACGTTGTCCTTATACTCGATAAATTTCGTACGCTATATCATCGCGATACTGGCGCTCAACTCGTTGACGCCGGTTAATGCGCTATACCCATGTACTTGGCTTATGGCG
Source organism: uncultured bacterium (assembly GCA_963794235.1). GTDB lineage: Bacteria > Patescibacteriota > Saccharimonadia > Saccharimonadales > UBA4665 > CAWCCP01. The sequence goes on along the minus strand of CAWCCP010000010.1, from coordinate 55,624 downwards.
AACGGTCTTTTTGCGCTCGGTCTGATAGTACGCCGCCGCTATATTAGCAGAGAACTGCCCTAGTCGATATATTCTTTCTGGGGAACGGCTGGCGTTGCTGGTGGCGTCGGTGCGGTTGGCGTCGTAGGCGCGATGGGCTCTGTTTGATTCTCAACCTGCTCAGCATTTGGGGAGTATACATTTATCGTAAGATTGTAATTTTTCGGAATACACACAGTTTGGCAGTTTCGATCATTGTTAAATTGGCTTGTGTCGATCACGAGCACCCCATTTTTGACGTAGTCTTTGATGGCGCCCAGGTTCGGATGGCCATAATATGTTAGAGCCACATAGTAACTGCTCGCCTGTTGGAAGTTAATATTTACGAATGCATTGTTCGTGTTTACGCTCGTAAACGGTCGAACAGAATAAGTAGTTGTATGGACGTTCGCATTATAACGCGCATGGATGGTAGGGTAGACATCGGCGGCCAGTGCTCCTCCTATGGCTAAGCCTATGAGGACTAGCCCGGCCAAAACTCCAGTGATCCAAGTTCGAATTGGCCATGCTCGCCGAAACATTGCGACACCGAACAGAATTATAAATACCGCAATTAGCGCCACGACGGTAAGCGCAATATCGAGCAATAGATTTTCCCGCAGGCCAACAGGGAAAATATTATCCTGCAACCAGGCGCTGCCGCGTGACAAAAAGTATGTCCCCCCGGCAATTAGTCCAAATAAAGTGCAGAGACCCGAGATAACAAACGCCAAGCCAATTACTTTTAAGATAAATCGGAACAGCGTATTAATCGGGCCCGCCAGTGTTTTATTGGCCCGGTTCGCTGCTCCTTTAACGTCAGCGTTCTCAACGATTTCTTTCAAGCTGTTAACGTTGACGGGCTTACCGGCCATCCGCAAGCGCTCACTGGTCGTTTTCGCCTCGGGCACAAGTAGCCAAAGGACAATATAGAGTAGTATTGCCCAGCCAGCGGTAATAAACACGAGAACGATCAAGCCCATCCTCACCAGTAATACGTCTAGTCCGAAATAACTAGCCAGTCCCGACGCGACACCAGCCAGCATGGCATTATCTGTATCTCGATAGAGGTGTTTACTCTCTGAGGACTTAGTGGTTTGCGGAGGGATCTCGTCGTCCAGTTCTCGAAAATCTGCAGGGTCCCCAAGTTGATGCTTAAGAAAATCGATGTCACTGGAGAGGAGTACTTTATTGGTATCAATGCCATGTTCACTTAAGAGCTCTGCCATCCTAAACTCAATTTCATTAACCACTTCTGTGTCATCAACTTGTTTCTGAATGGCTTCCAAATAGTTCTTAAGTTCGTGGAATGCATCGACTGATATCGTAAACGCTTGGCGTCCTAAGTGTATTTTTGTGACCTCGTTCATGATATTTGTCCTTTCTCGAGAGCATTAATCGATGTGTGCAGTTTGTGATAGGTAATTTTGAGTTCTGCCAGTAATTTCTTACCGTCATCAGTCAACCAATAGTATTTACGTGGCGGTCCTTGTTCGCTTTCTTGCCACTCGTATGCTAGTAACTTATCTTTTGCTAACCGGTTTAAGAGAGGGTAGAGGGTACCTTCGACAACAATCAATTCCGCATTCCTCATGGAATGAATAATTTCAGACGTATAAATCTTGCCGTCTTTTAAAAGTAAAAGCACACAGTAAACCAGGACACCTTTACGCATCTGCGTTTCGCTTTGGGAAAGTAAGCCATCAGGAGCACTATCGTTATTCATATACTACTATGCTATACAAGGTAGCATGCGTTGTCAACTAATGTATAGAAAAAAATGACCCGCTCTCCGTAAGCACAATGCTTAGCACGTATATGTGGCGTCCCGATCGATTATTAATTACATAATTATATTTATAATATGTCAAATTATTGTACTCTTTTTGGATTTACTTTTTTACTTGTGTCTTATTTAACTGCTATATGCGGCTTATGCTCATAGAGTAGGAGGAGTTAAGCAGGAGAAACACGTATGCAAGCATTAACGTATCAAGGAAAAAAAGACGTAACAGTAAAAGAGGTACAAAAACCCAAGATTAAAGCGCCAACCGACGCGCTCTTACGGGTAACTTCTGCTGCAATCTGCGGATCTGATTTACACATGTATGACGGACGAACATCCGTCGAGGAGAATAAGGTTCTCGGGCATGAAATTATGGGTGTCATTGAAGCAATCGGTGACGGTGTTAGCCAGTTAAAAGTCGGAGACCGTGTCGTACTGCCCTTCAACATCGCTTGCGGTAGTTGTTATAACTGCGTTCGAGGTTGGACGAACGCGTGTTTAACGATGAATCCCGAGGCGGCAGGTGCCGCCTATGGCTATGCTGCCATGGGGCCGTATAACGGTGGTCAAGCCGAATTTGTTCGGGTACCATTCGCCGATTTTAACGCATTAAAGCTACCGGGCGAAGCGAACGATGAACTTGAGCACGACTTTCTCATGCTAGCCGATATCTTCCCGACGGCTTGGCACGCAACCGAGCTAGCAAATGTGTGCGTGGGCAATAGCGTTGCTATTTACGGCGCCGGTCCTGTCGGTTTGTTGAGCATTATGTCGGCTAGGCTCAGAGGGGCGGCTGAAATCTATTGCATTGACTCAGTCGACTCTCGACTGCAAAAAGCTCATGAAATGGGTGCCGTGCCGATTGATTTTCGTAAAGGTAAGCCCAGTAAACAGATCGCTAAAATGCGCAGGGATTCCCTGCTCGGTGAAGCGCTCCGACCTGGTGAAGAAAAACGTTTACAAGGTGTTGACTGTGGAATTGACGCCATTGGCTATCAGGCCCATGAATTTGATCGACCAGCACATGAAGAGGCAAATGAAGTATTAACTGATCTCGCAGAGCTCGTTAACCCAACGGGCTATGCTGGCATCATTGGTGTCTACATGCCACAGGATCCCGGCGCGCCAACTGCCGATTTACAAAAAGGAATCATAAAAATTCCCTTCGGTGAGTTTTGGAGCAAAGGCATTACTATCGGCACTGGACAAGCTCCTGTAAAACGGTACAATGAAATGCTCCGAGATCTGATCATTGCCGGCAAGGCACGGCCGGGCATGATTATTAGTCACGACGTAGCCCTAGAAGATGCGGCAGAATACTATAAGCGTTTTGATAAACGAGAAGATGGTATGACAAAAGTGGTGCTTCATCCATAAAATTTCATAACCATGCACGGAGCGACTGCTAGAGGATAGGCGAGGGTCCTTTCAGGAATCTAGCCGTGCAAAAACGGAGAGCCCTACTACAGGCAATGTGATTATTTTTTGCTACTATATGCCTATGGAAACCGCGATTATACTGTCCGGAAGGGCCGATAAAGAAGAATACTATGATGCTCATTTGCCTGCTAACAGTAATAATCATTGGTATCCTTGGCTGACCAAGCAGCTGATGGTGGAAGATATATTCACGGTTGCCGTAGAATTTCCACGGCCTTGGCAACCACGATACGAGGCTTGGAAAAAAGAGTTCGAGCGATTTGACTGCGGCGAGCATACGGTCCTGATCGGCTATAGCTGCGGCGCAGGCTTCCTTGTTCGTTGGCTTAGCGAGGAACGTGAGCGAAAGGTTAATCAGGTTATACTGGTAGCACCTTGGCTCAATCCTGACCATGATCCGGCTGGAGATACGGCAGATTTTTTTGATTTTACAATCGATCCGGGGATGGTGAGCCGTACAAAGGGTATTACAATCTTTCATTCTGACAATGATTACCAAAGCATTCATGCTTCAGTTCGTATGATCCGTGAGCAAGTTACGGGTATCGATTACCAAGAATTTCATAACCATGGTCATTTCTGCCTGGAAGATCTTGGCACGGAACAGTTCCCTGAATTAGCCAGCTATATAGTAACGAAAAAAGCGAGTTCTTGATGATTTGCTTGAGGCAATAAATTATGCAGTTTGTAATTATCGGCTTAGACGGCAAAGATACAGATGCGCCTGCAAGAAGGCAGGCCATTCGTCCTGAGCACATCAAAAAAGGCGATGATCTTACTGCGCATGGCATTTTGCGCTACGGGGCTGCCCTGCTCAATGACGACGGTTCCATGAAGGGTTCGTTGTACGTAGTAGATTTTCCGTCTGAGGCAGAGCTGCAGAATTATTTGAAAACTGAACCATACGTAGTTGGCGGCGTATGGAAAGACATTACCGTTCATAAATCTAATACTCGAGAGCCGTGGCATTTCAATCACCCCAAAGAATGGTATGAAGCGCATACGTCTACTGCATAACAGGACAATCCTAGAGTTTTTAGCGTGAAGGTTTTGAGAGCGCGTCATTGAATTGCTTGAACAGGTGTTCGTATTCCCCGCTGGCTTCAGCGGTTCGTTGCATCATGACTCTGGAAACGCAAACTTCATCGACGTCCGGCTGACTTTCTAAGATATGCATGACTTCACGTATAAAATCTTTGAGCGGCATAGCTCTTGGATCAGATGCTTGTTGCGTGCCCGTGAGTTCAGTTTGCACATAGGGGGGAATCAACTCAATGACTTGTAGATTACTCTCTTTAAGCTGGTACCGTAATGATTGAGTATATGAATGAATTGCTGCTTTGGTCGCGCAATATGTCGGATTCGAAGCTCGTGGCATAAAAGCCAGACCTGATGAAACGGTCATAATCGTTCCGGATTTTTGTTGCCGTAACAGCGGTAGTAATTTTGAATTAAGCCTAATCGGGCCGAGCAGATTAGTGGCAATTGTTTCTTCGGCGATCTTAATATCATTTTCGCCGATTGTTTCTGGTTGCATCATCCCCGCGTTATGAATAATGCCATTGAGTCGGGGATATTGTGTCTCAATGTAGGTGACGAAATTATTAATTGATTCGCTGTCGGCAATATCTAAAACGACGGCTTCTATAGCGGGGTTGGCGGCGACTACTTGATCAAGAACTTCTTTGCGTCTCCCCGCGATAATAATGGTGTTGCCTTTTGTGTGTAGTGATTCGGCAAGCGCCCGCCCAATCCCGCTACCTCCCCCGGTTATCAAAATCGTATTACCTGTCATATTCATAGATCTGTCCTCCTAGAGTAGCTAGTATACTCTTTGCGGTGTTGCAATAATGACGAATATATTACATTTAGTAGAAAAAAGCAGATCTAATTTTGAGAATCGTATCGTTATACTTATAATTTAAACTAATGAGCACGAACCCGACTGAAGAGAGACTAATCAGAAATGAGAAAATTCTCAGAGCCCAAAACACTGCAACCAGTAAAGGCATCAAAAAATACTTTCGGAACAGCCCGGCTATTAAAAAGGCACCAGTTTCATTCGTCTGCGAATGTTCACGACTCGACTGCAGCGAATACATTACGATATCCATAGATACCTATGAAAAATTGCATCGCCGTAAAGATTATTTTACGGTTCGACACGGGCATAGTACACCTAAAATTGAAAAGCTAGTTGCCCGAGAAGATGATTTTGACGTTGTCGAAAAGTTTGCCGTTAGTAGCGAGTAGCAACACACATCTGTGGTCTTTTAGGTCCAGATAGACTAATCTGGTCGTAGGGATGGCCGGTTAGCTAGTATGAAACTAGGCCGCTGCCGGCAACCAACCATGAGCAGAGGCTTTTATAGAAAGGATAAACGCATGACAGTAGCAGGCAAAGTCGTAGTCGTCACTGGCTCATCGAGCGGCATTGGACAAGCCACCGCGCTTTCGTTCGCCAAAGCAGGTGCTCGGGTTGTCGTAAATTATCATGTGAATGAGCAGGGTGGTAAGCAAACACTCGAACAAGTAAAACAATTTTCTGACGATTGCCTGCTAGTCCAAGCAGACGTTAGTACCGAGAAAGGAGTCGCTAAGTTATTCGACGCCACAATCAAAAAATTTTCTTCAGTTGACATTCTTGTTAACAATGCGGCTATACCAACCGACAAAGTGGATTTTATGAACGCCTCATACGAGAATTTCAAAGAGATGATCGATGCTGATCTGATGAGCGTGTTTATGTGTTCGCAGAAAGCGGTTGGCTATATGCAAAAACAGGGCTCGGGTAAAATCCTTAATACCAGCTCAGTCCGTGGCTGGGAGTATGGCGGCCGTGCACCTGTGTACGCGGCAGCTAAGGCGGCCGTTAACAGCTTTACGAGAACACTTGCCAAGCAAGTGGCGCCGAATATTCAGGTTAATGCGGTGGCGCCAGGTTTCGTAAAAACCAGAACCTATGACACGATGCCGAAAGAACGTTTGCAGAGTTTTATGGATCAGACGTATCTCAAACGTTGGATATCGGTTGAAGAAATTGCTGACACATTTCTGTTTCTCGCCCAAAATGATGCCATCACTGGGCAAGTCTTGTATGTCGATGCTGGCTTTATGCTGACCTAGTCAGCTTTTTAGCTAACGATATGATTGCGTAGTAGTTAATAAATCCCCAAACCGGTTAAGTTTAAAGACCCGAATCACGCATTAGCTAACTGGTAGCCGAGCAGCACTCGTAAGTAATGGACAAAGTAGCCTTGCACGCTGCGAGGAAACGAGGTTACGAAGTAACTTCGTTCCTTGAGCTTGCCAAAGACTGCTTCAATCTTTGGCCTGGCTTAGAGCAGGAGGTGCTGCCATCTGGCCATGGTCCACTGTTGCCGTGGTCTCGGTGGTGAAATAACCAGACAATGGAAGTCTCGCCAGATATGTCTTCTCGTAACCTTTGCGGTGTAGCCAGCATCGGCTACGACTATGTTCGTGGTAGCGTTTACCAGATACTTGAGTTGCAATACGTCACTCTCATTTGCCGGCGTAAAGTACAGAGCGGCAAGCTTACTCTCGTGGTCAATGCTGGCATGTAACTTGAAACCGTAGTGCCAGCCCTGCCAGTTTTTGCCGAAGGCAGCCACACCCTTGGCTACCCGGTGTCGGTCGGCACGGATTGATTTGCAAACTGGCAGCATGGTACTGTCAGCAAAACGTAAGGGAGTAGCGGTTGACAAGGTCGACTGCAGCAACCAGCTGAGGGTCGGCAACAACCGGTGACAATGAGCTACGAAGTTCTGGTAGGCGGGAAGTTTCGGGAAACAATCCGTATACTCCCGAGTAATCCAGTCGTACAGAGAGCGAAGCGTTTTATGTGGCTCGGTTAACCCGTCCCAGATGAGCATGGTGAGTAGCTCGCTATCTGAGACGATTGGCTTGGCCCCTGGCTTTATCTGTTTGGGAAGACTATCGTCTACCCAAACAAAAACATCTACGATATTATTTCTCTGTAAAGCACGCATGCTTTTCTCCTGTTTGTTTTAGTCGGTTAACAAGAGAATTCTAGCGTGCTTTATTTATTGAGGCTAATTCGTGATTCGGGTTTAAAGAGATTGACAAATATATAAAAATGTATCATAATTAAAATACAGATAAAGTAACAATCCATGAACGAACATACACTTCAGCAGAGCTCGCTGGGCGACCAGCAAATTCCTGGCCCATCTCTTCCGATTGACCTAGTTGACAGAACAAAGGTTTATGATCAATTGCGGGCAGGTTTTGCGACGTATGAAGATTTAAAAGCTATTCCTATAGAAGAGTGCGGTGAGCCCTTAGTCGCTATCGAGCAAGCTCCTGGATTAACGTATTTTCAGCGTAGTCCGGGTATGGTACCTGATGTTGGCAATAAAGTATTCGTTCGTTCAGGAATCTTAGAGAAATTGCAGCGAGTCGGTCAAGCATTCACTGAGAAATATCCCGGTTACTCAATTGCCGTATTGGAAGGCTATCGCCCGCTTGGTCAGCAGAAAAAAGAATTCCAGGAAACGATACAAGCACTAAAGCAACAGACAAAGTTTGCAAAAGTGCCCGATGACGACCCAGAGTTAATGAATGAGGCGCACCTTCGAGTAGCCAATCCTGAAGTCGGTGATCATGTCGCAGGTTGTGGGGTTGACGTAGTAATAATTGACGAAAATGGGGTTATGGTCGACATGGGAACAAAAATGTCGGAATGGGTAGACGAGTCGTATACCTATAGCCCTTTTATTTCTCAAGATGGTAAAAATGCCCGTGAAGTTCTGGTTGAAGAAATGGCAGCCCAAGAAATGGATAATTTCGGAGCCGAATTTTGGCATTTCATGAATGGCGGGAGAGAAAGCGCATTTCTGCACGGCTATGATCATGCCAAATACGGTCCACGAGATTTTCAGGATGCTGAATTACAGCGGCCTGTAGCCGAGCTTGAGCGGGGGATGAGGTTTATGAGATATCTAGGATGTAATATTACAGAAAGAACCCGCAGTAAGCGCTATGCCAGCAGGTACTACGATGCAGCGACAATACCAGGCTCCGCAGGATTCGCCAAAATTTCGTTATCCAATCGATCCGTCGACTCCATCAACAGTAAGATGAAATGAGCCTTGGACAAGGTATTGTAATTGTTAAGATATGCTATCGAGTGGCCTGTTCAACAAAAAAATGATTAACTAAATGCTGTATGAGTAGCCCTTTTAACGACTTACCAAATACCTCCGTGGACGACATTATGACGGCTAATGCCCACTGGCCTGAATTTCGAGCGAAATACCCCGACGCTGTTAACACGACTATCGGCGTGATTCTCGATTCGGCAACAATGATGCCCTGGCAACCTAAAGTGGTTGTGCAGGCTCGCCTTCAAGCTCTCGAAGAAATTAACCGAACGCATGCCTATGGTTACCAGACACAGATCGGACACGTGGAATTCCTAGAAGAAGCTGCAAAGCTAACGTTTGGCGTCGATGTCTATAATCAGACCAAAGAAGATATCCGGGCTTACCAAAGTCTCGGTGGCACGGGCGCATTATTTTTAGCCAAAGAAACGCTTTGCTCATTTATGACTTTGAATACTCAAAACGTTATTCCGCTTATCCTAGACAGCGGTTGGCCGAATCACCCTGCGATTTTTACTGATCCATTCCGGATCAGCAGCTATGTTCATAGCGACCAAGAAAGCGGACGTTACAATCATCAGGCCGCACTGACGGCTATTGAACATTCGGACGAGGGCAGCGTCCTCTTATTGCAGACCTGTGGCTATAATGATGACGGTGCCGACAGAACTGTTGAGGAGTGGGATGAAATACTCGACTTAGCCGAAAAGACAAAGTCGGTACTGGTACTCGATTCTGCGTATATGGGTCTTGCCAATGGGTTTGAAATTGATCGATATCCGATCGTACAGGCATTGAAGCGTGGATTACTAACTTTTGTCTGCGTCTCATTTTCTAAAAATATGGGTCTGTACAATGAAAGACTTGGCGCCCTATTTATCGTAAATGCGGCTGCGCATATCGGCACCGAACAGTCGTATAATCTTCACCAGTTGGTCATGCGTATCGTGCGCCGAACGATTTCGAGTCAGCCATTGTTGGCAGCGGCTGCTGCGGCAAAGACGTTACAACAAACAAGTTACTACGACGAATTAGAAGCCGCTCGCCAGCGAATTGTTACTAATCGACAGGCACTTGCCGATCAGCTGGTTGATAAGATTCCACATGTCGCCGAAGGCAAGGGCTTATTTACCAAGTTATTAGCAGATGGATTCAGTACTTCTCAGCTACGCTTATTAGAAGAGCGAGGGATCTTAATGTTACCAAATTCACGCGTTAACCTTGGTGGCATGCAACTCGATCAAGCCAAAAGAGTCGGAGCTGCAATCGCCGAGGTACTCGGATAAAGACGGCCGAGTTAGTTGCTCTCGGCGTTATACCCAACAGAGCAACCTGCCATTTATGAAGTATTTTACTTGGTGAGAACTGAAATTGCCTTACAATAGATCTATGAACAACAATCAAACATTACCTACTACGACCGGTTCAGGTACGCAGGCTACTACGGACACCCCGCAGAGCGTGGCACAGTCGTCTTCGAGTATCGGTTCTACTGAAACTAACAGTACCGTTCAACCAAGTCTGACCAGCAGTATTCTGGAAAACCAGACAGGGGGTATTCCATTGACGAGTACGCCAATCACGGCGTATGACCTCAATGCTGCATACCCAGGAACTACGACTGAGACGACGCAGACTGCCTCCCGCCAACCTAATCATGCGTTACTAGGTGTTTCTATTTTACTGCTTGTTGTAGCCGTTGTTCTTTTTTGGTCTACCTCGAAAAAATCAAAAAATACAACAGAATAAAACGCTGCCGTATTGCACACAAACCAGCGTACCCGTATTATTAATTTGAGGTCCTGCGAAGCATAAAACAAATACAAGTAATTGACAAAATTTCAATTATATGTATAATATATAATGTTTTCGTGATCACAAAACAAAAATATTACAAAACTAAAACACAAAAACTAGGAGCAAAAAATGAGTACCAGCAGTGGTATGGACTTTGAATTCGCAACACCTGCGAATCAAGGTTTTCGCAAAATTGATCGTTTACTCAAAAAACTGTAAACCAATTAGGCGTGTACATAAAAACCCGGTCTTTACGGCCGGGTTTTTAGTTGTCTATCCACGAAGAGCAGCTATCCCGCTAAAAATCGCAAACAAAAGAAGTATTGTTCCGGTTGTTCTCTGCAATACTTTTGGCGGTACGAGATTGAGGGCTTTTGCGCCGACTGTTATGGCTAGCGCGGTGACACACCATAGGGCAAGGATTGCACCGATACCGACACTCCAGGGGTTATGGTACTTCGCCGCATAGTTAGCGGTTACGATTTGCGTAATATCACCCCATTCTCCTAAAAACACGACGCCGAACGAGGTCGCGTACACTTTCCAGAAGCTCATTGTTGCGCTGGTTTGGGCTGTTGATTTTTTTTTGGTGCTTTCATCTTCGACGCCATGCCTGCCAAAAAACAGCAGTGAAGCACCGGCAAGAAAGATCAGGGTGATGACTGCTTCCAGAATCCTATGCGGCAAAAAGGTTAATAATTTTCCAGCCGTAACAGCAATAATTACATGCACAAGAAAGGCGGAGGCAGCACCGAGCCAAACGTACCAGCCAGGAAAGCGACTGCCGAGCACTAAAGAAGCAAACAGCGATTTATCGGGGAGCTCGGCGATAAAGACAACCGCAAAGACGAGTGCAATAATGGCAAAATCCATGTCAGTATCATAGCAAAATATACTGACGATTGAGCGTTTTAGGTTGTACGACCTAACTGGTATGTATATACTTTGAAGTATTCCTTTCGGGGTCAGGTGTAAGTCCTAATCGGTGGTATAGCCCACGAGTTGCATGCGCAACATGATCTGGTTCGATTCCAGAGCCGACCGTACAGTCGGGATGAAAGAAGGGAATATACTAGTGGTTGCTAGTAGTTTTTCCTATCCCCGAAGCAGGGGTTTTTTATTTGTAACGCTTACGGATACGTATAAGGTGTCCGTGAATGAAGGGGGCGCTAGCACCATGAATATTTTTTCTTCTATGCCAGAAGCGATCAATGACATACAGAACGGCAAAATGCTGGTTATTGTTGACGATCCTGGCCGAGAAAACCAGGGGGATTTATATTTTCCTGCCGCAACTGTCGATGCCCATAAGATTAATGTTATGATTCGGGACTGCCGCGGTATTTTATGTGCCCCACTCAGTAGCGAGCTTGCTCTACAGTTAGAGTTACCGCTGATGGTCGAGCCGATTCTCAATACCGAAAAACACGGTTGTAATTTTATGGTATCAGTCGATGCGACAAACGTTACGGCATGCGGTATTTCTGCCGAAGATCGTGCCGAAACAATCAGAAAGCTCATCAATCCGCAGAGCGCGCCTAACGATCTGGTACGGCCTGGCCATGTATATCCGCTGCTCGCGCATGATGGCGGGATACTAGAGCGCGCTGGGCATACTGAAGCAGCGGTCGAATTATCACGATTAGCGGGTTTCCCGGCCGCTGGTGTGATCTGTGAAATCCTCAATGATGACGGTGAACCGGCAGATATGAACGAATTGACACAGTTTGCTCAACAGCACGACGTTCGAATTATCACGATTGCAGATTTGATTGCCTATCAGCAAAAGAACGTTCCGGCAGGTCGAAAAAGGGGCAAGACAATTTATTCGACAGCTCATTCATCCCTCCCCACGGAGTATGGTGAATTTGAAATTTACGTCTATAAGTCGATTGTCGATAACCGCGAACATATTGCCTTAGTACTCGATACAGACAAGAACAATGACGAGCCGATGCTTACCAGGGTTCATTCCAAGTGTTTTACAGGCGATACACTGTCTTCCCTGCGCTGTGACTGCAATGCGCAGCTTCATCTCAGTATGGAAGTTATTCAAAAAGAGGGGAGAGGCGTCATCGTCTACCTTAACCAAGAAGGCCGGGGTATTGGTCTCAGTAATAAAATTAAAGCATATGCATTACAGGAACAAGGCTACGATACGGTCGAAGCAAATCATATGCTCGGCTTGCCAATTGACGCCCGGGATTATGGCGTCGCGGCGGATATCCTTGATGCGCTCGGTATAAAATCTATTGATCTTCTGACCAATAATCCTGAAAAGGAGCAGCAACTCGCGACTTACGGGATTACTATCCACAGTTCTGTGCCGCTTGAATCGCAACCGAACGATACTAACCGCGGTTATTTGAAAACTAAGAAGCATAAACTCGGGCATCGCTTAACGACTATTTAAAACGGATTAATGACTAGTATGATTTCAGCCAAAGATCGAGAGTATATGAAACGTGCCTTGCGCCTGGCCGCACGAGGACGGGGGGCTGTTAACCCAAACCCAATGGTCGGCGCTATCGTGGTGAAGCACGGCACAATCATTGGCCAAGGGTATCATCATAGAGCAGGCGGTCCCCATGCTGAAATTGAGGCTCTCAAGAATCTGAAACCAACAGACAACCAAAAGGCGACGCTGTATGTGACACTTGAACCCTGCTCGCATCAAGGCAAAACGCCGCCCTGTGTGGAGGCAATTATAGTCGCTGGTATTGCGCGGGTCGTATGCGCCGTACAAGATCCGAATCCGAAAGTGCATGGCCAAGGTATCGCGCTACTGCAAAAAGCAGGCATCGTGGTTGATGTCGACGTGGCCAATGATGAAGCACGGCTTCTCAACGAAGCTTTTTTTGTGTATCACGAAAAAAAGCGCCCCTTTATTGCAATCAAATTTGCAGCGACGTTGGATGGAAAACTGGCGACCAGTAGTGGTGACTCTAAGTGGATAACCAATGAAGTTGCTCGAGACTATGCCCGACGACTGAGAGGTCAGTATCAGGCAATATTAGTCGGCAGTAACACTGTTTTACACGACGATCCACACTTAGGTGTGCATAGCGCAAACGCTCAGGATCCGCTGCGCATTATTCTTGATTCAAAACTGCAAATTTTACCTAACGCCCAGGTCTTGCGTGATGCAAATGTATTAATCGTAACGACACCGCAAGCCTCCAACGAATCACTGAAGGTACTGCAGGCCAATAGCGTGAACGTCGTAACATTACCTGGAAAATCCATTGACCTCATGCATCTAATGAGGCTGCTGTATGACCGAAATATTATCAGCGTTTTTGTAGAGGGTGGCGGGGCTGTGATTGGTAGTTTTCTTGATCAACGGCTCATCGATAAGGTCTATGCCTTCTATGCACCGTTCTTAATGGGTGGGATTAATGCGGTACGCATTACTGGCCAGGGTGCCCAGACAGTTCAACAATCCATGCGGCTTGATCGGATTAGCATTAAGCGGATGAAGGATAACTTTTTAGTAACGGGATATCCAAAAAGCAACTAGTTTTTCTGGCTTTGTTTGGTTAACTCGGAAAAGGCCGCTGTATACAGTAATGCAAAGCCGAGACTGGTTAATGTCTCACCAATGAATAATAGATGGATCTGATTGAATAATGTCAGCAGCAGCACTATAAAGCCGGCAAATTGAACGAGAAAAAATAGCCTGCTTTTCAGACTTCGGACACAGCGAGACACCAAAAAAATTGCGAGCGCGGTTTCAAAAATAAACAGCACAAGTGTACTGTCGACGTGCACGAGGTTATAGAGGTGACTTACTTTGTAATCACGAGTTGACACAAGAATAATCAAATAAAGGGCGCCAAACACGCTAGCGCTTATTTTTAGAATGAGCTGTATTTTAGGCGTACGCGGCGTCCTGAACGCGGCGAGGATAAGGCCTAATCCGGCCAAGCCGTTCGCTAGGCTATATGGAATAATGGTCCGGCTGTGGAGGCCATAGTTACTGGCGCCTCCTTCGTTACGTTCAAACAAAAAATGCGGCATAAGAATCGTGCATAGAGCAATGAATGCAAAAAGACTAACCTGACTAAAAATAATATACCGCGTTGCCTGGCTCATATGTCTTTCAGTATATCGGAAAAGCTTCAAAAAAATTGGCCAAAACCAGTGTCTTTAATCACCGACAATAAGCTCGAAAACATGTTAAAGTATGCGTATGAACATCGCTCAGAGACTTGAACGGTCAAAACGTCGGGACACAATTGATTTCTCAAAAATCTCGTGTCTCAATGAACTCGATGAGCTGGTAGCGATATATAATTTGCCCAAGATTGTCGTCGAACCAATTTGGTTACGAAAACATGACCTTGAAGGCCTTCTGTATGCGAAATACAGAGAAACCCACCCGGCGTACACAACGATTTACTTGCGGTATGAATTATGGAAACGTTTACAGCGCGTCGCCCAAGCACTGCCGGAGGACCGAAAATTAATTGTTAGGGCTGGGCATAGACCGGCAGATGTTCAAAATGGAGTCTTGCAATCAGTCATATGTAAATTTAAACGTGACAATCCGGACGCCAATGAAGAACAAGCTCTTCAACATGCCCGGATGTACGTGAGTGATCCTGCCATAAAACTGCCTCCCCACTGTTGCGGAACAGCCGTTGATGTCGACATGCTTGATACTAACCGGAATCAATTGGTGGATTTTGGAGGTCCGGTCAACGAAGACAGCGAAATATCGCATATTTACTGTCCTTCAATCACACCCGAGCAGGTGGCAAATCGTCAGCTTCTATTACGGGCAATGCTTGGTGCTGGCTTTGCCAGTTATTACGCCGAATGGTGGCACTTTTCCTACGGCGATCAAATATGGGCATGGTTTTATCATCATGATGCCTGTCTGTATGGCTTGATCGACATATAATTTGACGCTTGGCCAAAAAGAGTAGTATAAGTATGCTAAATAAGCCTACTGCACCATGCCTTCAAGTGTGGGTCGTAACGCCCGACGTCTAATGATAAGCATCACTACAAATAATAGATTGGATGCAACCAACGACGCAGGATAAAGCCACGTTACAACGCTATATTTTTGGAGACCACAGTTGGATGAAATGGAACCACATGAAGACTGAACTTGTGAGCATGTACCAGCTAACCAGTGCAATTCATGCCAGCTTAACTAGGTAGGATCTGAGCTAGTAATACTGAAGCTTTATTTAAATGGGTTTATGACTGTAACTTCTTTGAATGACAAGAAATCTTTAACGTTATCGGTGGCAATAGTTGTAATTCCCGCAGATAATGACGTGGCCGTAAGATAGGCATCAAAGACCTTATCTCCAGTGAGTCCATGCTTTTTCACTAGAGCTAAGGCAATTTCATGTGTTTCATAGCTTGGAGCAACAATACGGCAATTTTCTGTAATGGCATTAATCGCAGCGATCGCATCTGACGTTGACATTGGAGTTTGAAATTTAGGATGAGTTAGCACACGTAATGATTCAAATATATTTTGGTGAGCTACGATTGAGTGGCCGATATTTGTCTGGAGGAAGTCCTGGGCTGTCTTTTGTTTAGGGCTGTCGTTATTAATAGCATATATGAGTATATTTGAATCTATAAGAATAGGCTTAGTATTCATGCGTTGCTAGATTTTTGGGTAGTAGTCGGTTCTTGTAAGGTCATTGAGCGGTTCACCTAGATTATGGGTCCGAAACACTATTTTTTTCGCCGTTTTTTTCGCCTGTTTATTCAAATACTGCTCTAACGCCTCATTCAATACGGCTTGAAGCGTTGTCTCTTCTTCAAGCGCACGTTTTTCGGCTGCACGTTTAAGATCAGTATTAAGGCGTAGTGTAGTACGTGTTAGGTTCATATTGTCATATTAGCACACATATGACACATAATCAATATTGAAAAGTAAACACTTCACAATGTTTGAATAAAACAGGTGGAGAATACCACTAGAGTTTAAGCTTGTAGCATTGAACTTAATGCTTGGACTGGCCAGGCTATAGACGGCTCTAATTGAGGCACTGCTTAACTAGCATATCACCATGGAGGTGATTTTGATTGATAATCCAAATCCCTCATAGATAGGCTGAATAAAGTAGTTTTAAGTTTATCATTAGTAGGCACAACAACTTGTAGATGTTTTTTAGAATTCACAGATTGGATTATGAATCCCTCTTCCACAATTAGCCAGAGAGGGAAGAGTCCAAGTTAAGCGTAACTGGAACGAATTGGAACCAAATTAGCATGAACTGATAACCATGTTCCAAATAGTAAAAAATTTGAGAGACGAAACAATTAACGCAGTCTGACTGAATGGAATTGAACCAATAAGTAAAATAATTTTCATAATCTCATAAATATGTTTTTAGTTTTTAATGTTTAAGTTGTATACAAAATAATAAATATAGGCAATTATATACTTGTTGATACCACCTAACTCCTGTATAATGCAAGTATGAACGGAAATAACTTCTTAGATTTTTTCGAGCAGTTTCCAGATGAGGAGAAGTGCCGAGAATTCTTAATGGAAAAACGTTGGGGTAATGGCATAACCTGCCCTCATTGTGGGGTTTTAGATATCAAAGCCTACAAGTTAGCCAGTGGTCGCATGAAGTGTGCTGAGTGCCGACAGCTATTTACAGTACTTGTTGGTTCTGTATTTGAAGATAGTCATATACCACTAAAGAAATGGTTCTTTGCTATATACATATGTACCAGCCTTAAGAAAGGCATATCTTCAATCCAATTAGCCAAATACTTAGGCGTGACCCAGAAGACGGCTTGGTTTATGCTCCAACGTATCCGTTATGTACTAGATACTGGTAGTTACGAGAAGTTTACTGGTGGAGTAGAGGTTGATGAAACCTACATAGGTGGTAAGGAAAAGAATAAGCACGCTAATAAACGACTTAAGAGTAAAACTGGCAAAGGTGCTCAAGGCTTTGCGAGTAAAAACATCAAAACACCAGTCGTAGGCATAGTGGAACGTCATGGGGACATTCGGATCATAGTCACTAGCGATACTGGCAGTAAAACCCTAATGGGTCTTATCTCTCACTATGTTGATCTCAGTGCCACAGTATATACAGATGAACATATGCCCTACAGAACGTTGCCTAAACTAGGCTATAAACACGAAAGTGTTAATCACGGAGTAAAAGAGTTTGTGAATGGTATGGCAAGTACTAACACCGCTGAAGGCTTCTGGAGTCACCTCAAGCGCGGTATTGATGGAATATACCACCATGTTAGCTCAAAACACTTACAATTCTACTGTGACGAATATAGCTACCGTTGGAATACTAGGGATATGACTGATGCTGAGCGCTTTGAAGACTGGTTTAAAGGTATAGATAACAAGCGCCTATTGTATAAGCAACTGATTAGTAAACGCTATAAGATCAATCATAATGTTTAGCATATTAAAACATCAGAATACAGTAACTAACGACCTGTCTAAAACTGCACTATTTAACGAAGCAACCTTCTACACAACCTTCTTAAAAGACTTAAAGCGCTGTAAAAGTGAGCTGATTATTGAGAGTCCGTACATAACCAATAGGCGCTTAAACGAAATACTCCCTATGCTACAGAAGCTGAAGTCAAAGAAGATCAGAGTGGTAGTTAATACAAGAGACCCCCTGGCAAGTAATGAAGAATACGCCCAACGAGATGCCCAGGAAGCTATATCTAAACTACAGCATATTGGCGTTCATGTATTGTTTACTAATGGTCATCACCGCAAATTAGCCATATTAGACAGAAGAATACTTTATGAGGGTAGCCTGAACGTTCTGTCTCAAAACAATAGTTGTGAAGTTATGCGAAGGATAGAATCAACATCATTAGCTTGGCAGATGATTAAATTCGTTGGCGTGGACAGGTATTTGTAACAGTAGTAAGAGTACGGACATTTTGCTTGCAAAACTTGCATAAAGTGGTAAAATGTTAGTTGATTAAGAATTTATTGAGATAATAGAGGTTATATAGAGATGGATTTTAAGATTACCGAAGGTTTCCGTGTAGAAGGAGCCACAGCAAGCGTTCCTATAGCAGAGCTGGCCAACGATGAAGTAACTGCTGCTCTCGAAGAGCTTAGCAGTGTTGCTGAAGCCCGAGGCCTTTGGGTACCTGCTACCGCTGGCTCCCTAGCCCTTGAAGGTGCACGGTCCGATACTACTACCACAACTCCTGAGATAACCCCCGAAGCTCCAGTTATCAGCCGTGAAGGCTTGCTTTCTACCTTAGATACAGCTCTCACAACCTTCAGCTCTCAGGTTGACGTTGTCAATGGTGAGCGATCCAAAGTAAAAGGACGCAAGAAACCAGAACAACTTAAAGCTGTCGATCAAGATGTAATCCGAGCCGAAGTTGAAGCCTTAGTCTCTGATCCTGCTACTATTGCAGAGCTCCAAGCACAGGCAGACTACTTCACTGCTAATCCTGAGACAGACAGTCCGGCAGCTGGCTTTGATATTGAAATTGTTCCTGAAGGCCTAACTGATACTGACGAAGAAGCGATTGCCCGAGACGTCCAGTCAAAGATCACCTCGCAGTACAGTCCATACATTCGAGGTAGCAGATACAACGATAAGCGTACTCCTGAAGTGACTGGCAAAGGCTTCCGTATTGCTTTTGCGCCACGACACTACAACGTACCAACGGGTACAACGCCTTTTCAAACTAAGTGGATGAAAGCTGCAAACGAGACTACTACAGCCACTAAGTTACAAACTGCAACTGATGCTGAAGCCTTAGCACAGATTAACAACCTTCAAGCAACCGGTGCATTAGATGACCCTGATACTCGTTTCCATACCTCTTACTTTAGACGCTTTGATCAGGCGCCGGTCGACGGCGTTGTTTCGAGCGTGTTCGTCGTTGGCGATGGCGGGCTCTTGCTTGGCGGGTCGGTTGTTCGCGGTGCCTGCTCGGCTCGTGCCCTGGTGGTGCCAAAAGCTTAGTACTTAGTATTTGATAACTTCTCCCTTATTTTTTGGTGTGGAGTAGTGCTACAATTACTATCGTGCTAAGAAATGCACAAAGCACGTTGTATGTCTCGTATTTAAAGTTGTTAACTCATCCAGAGAAGATTAACCACTCGCGTTGGCACAACTAGAACCAAAAATATAGTCACCACGTAAAGTGCTGTATGGTAGTGACAAAATGTCGCTTATAAGAGAAGAGATCTTGTACTGTGCGCAGTATAAAGAATAGATACCTATAGACTATTAAAAGCACCGGTCGACGACAATGTTTCGAACGTGAACGTCAATGACAATGGCAAGCTCAAGCTTGACAAGTCGAATGTTCACAATGACAACTCGACTCGTGCCCTGATGATGACTATTGTTTTTACGAACTACGCCGGTAGGCTCTTACGCCAACCGGTTATTTGTTTACGAGCCTCATTTAAGCGAGCCTGCAGTTTAAGCAGATTGGTCTCGTTCTCTAAATGTAGCTCAAGCATTGCTCGTAACTGTAGCGCTAAGACCTCAGCACTCGCTGAAGCTTCAATAAGATGAACGTTTTTGAGTGTTTTTGGAGCATGTTTAGCTTTAATAAGTGATTCAAGAATTTTATCACAGGTAGTAACCGCTGACTCACTCATTGTATGGCGATACTTTTTATCTACTAGTGTGTTGAGTTGAACGAGTTTTTTGTACACTTCATAGGTAGTGCTGATGACAGACAATTCTTCCATTGATACAAGTTTAACAAATATCTGGCATACTTGGCGAGCTTTTCGAGCCGGTAAGAAGCCGAGCCGAGCAATTTTAGAATACGAAGTAAATCTTGAGAATAATCTGATAAATCTATGTCTTGCGCTTAATAACGGTAGCTACCGACATGGCGGTTACGATCACAAGATATTAAGTGATAAAAAACGTCGAGATATAGCTGTAGCTAACGTAGAAGACAGGATTGTACATCGGCTTATATACGACTATCTAGCACAAAAGGTCGATAAGAGCTTTGACCCAGATGTATGGTCAGGACGCAAGGATAAAGGGTTGCATAAATCACTCATACGAATAGCGTCTCTTGCAGATAAGTACCCCGATTGTTACGTTTGGCGAGCCGATATATCCAAGTTCTTTGATAACGTTGATCACGACATACTAAAAAACTGTATAAATCATTACATAACAGACAATAGAACCAAGAATTTACTTGACAAAGTGGTTGAAAGCTACAGATCACAATTAAAAGCCAGCCAGCCAGCCAGCCAGCCAGCCAGCCAGCCAGCCAGCCAGCCAGCCAGCCAGCCAGCCAGCCAGCCAGCCAGCCAGCCAGCCAGCCAGCCAGCCAGCCAGCCAGCCAGCCAGCCAGCCAGCCAGCCAGCCAGCCAGCCAGCCAGCCAGCCAGCCAGGGCATGGGCATACCGATTGGTAATTTGACTAGCCAAATCTTCGCCAATATCTACTTTAACGAATTTGATCGCTATGTTAGACACATCTTAAAACCACTAGCATACGTTCGCTACGGCGATGATTTCTTGCTTTTTGCTCGTACCGAAAACGAAGCTATTAAGTTTCAAAGTAATGCGGCAGCCTGGCTATTTGATAATCTACGGCTCAAGCTTCATGCCCGTAACAATATTATCATTCAGCCAAAACAAGGGATACATATCCTAGGCCACTGGATTTATCCAAAACATCATCTAATTGTCGACAAAGCCATGCGCCGAAAAATGTATATGAACCTTACTACTTCAAATGCATCAACCTATAAGTCCATGAAGATTCCAAAACGAACACAGAACATAATGTCCCATATACTCCACACCAAAAAATAAGGGAGAAGTTATCAAATACTAAGTACTAAGCTTTTGGCACCACCAGGGCACGAGTCGAGCAGTCATAGCGAACACTCGACCCGCCAAGCTCGAGCCAGCCAAAGTCACGGACGCACACGCGCGAAACACGGTCGCCGACCGGAGCCTGATCAAAGCGTCTAAAGTAAGAGGTATGGAAACGAGTATCAGGGTCATCTAATGCACCGGTTGCTTGAAGGTTGTTAATCTGTGCTAAGGCTTCAGCATCAGTTGCAGTTTGTAACTTAGTGGCTGTAGTAGTCTCGTTTGCAGCTTTCATCCACTTAGTTTGAAAAGGCGTTGTACCCGTTGGTACGTTGTAGTGTCGTGGCGCAAAAGCAATACGGAAGCCTTTGCCAGTCACTTCAGGAGTACGCTTATCGTTGTATCTGCTACCTCGAATGTATGGACTGTACTGCGAGGTGATCTTTGACTGGACGTCTCGGGCAATCGCTTCTTCGTCAGTATCAGTTAGGCCTTCAGGAACAATTTCAATATCAAAGCCAGCTGCCGGACTGTCTGTCTCAGGATTAGCAGTGAAGTAGTCTGCCTGTGCTTGGAGCTCTGCAATAGTAGCAGGATCAGAGACTAAGGCTTCAACTTCGGCTCGGATTACATCTTGATCGACAGCTTTAAGTTGTTCTGGTTTCTTGCGTCCTTTTACTTTGGATCGCTCACCATTGACAACGTCAACCTGAGAGCTGAAGGTTGTGAGAGCTGTATCTAAGGTAGAAAGCAAGCCTTCACGGCTGATAACTGGAGCTTCGGGGGTTATCTCAGGAGTTGTGGTAGTAGTATCGGACCGTGCACCTTCAAGGGCTAGGGAGCCAGCGGTAGGCGCAATTTCCATAAAGCGAGAGGCATACTCTGCGTCTAAAGCAATTCGATCTGCTTCTGGAAGTTTATTCCTTACGGCTTCCATTATATCTAGGGCTTCGGCTCGATCCATTAGAAGATACTCCAAATTTATATAATTTCACGAATATTATAACACACCCTAAGACTTACTGCAAGGCCTGAACAA
The DNA here is from genome assembly GCA_963794235.1 of uncultured bacterium. Taxonomy (GTDB): domain Bacteria; phylum Patescibacteriota; class Saccharimonadia; order Saccharimonadales; family UBA4665; genus CAWCCP01. The sequence continues at coordinate 33,599 of CAWCCP010000010.1, read as the reverse complement.
GAAACACCGTCCACGACACGGAACGGTGTGACCCTACGCTTTAAACAGCGTAGGGTATAATTAATTTCAGGTATATACTAAATCATTTACGATCATTTTCCCATATACCCGCAGATATACCTTGTTCTTTTAGTTTCTCAGTCGTAGTAAAGTGAATATGTACATGCTCTGGTATTTCTTCAACTTCATAGTATTCATCAAGAAGAAGTTTTTTGACTCTTCTTTTAGCATAGATAAGATCATTTAGATTAGGAAAAACTAGAAGAATAGAGGGCTGTGGTTCTTCACCTTCCCATTCATAGTCCGTAAGATATGTGACATAAGCCTTGAGCCTGTATCTTAGCCTATAGCGTGGCAAAGTGCTATCAAAGATCTCTAGGAGATAGTTAGTCGTTACTCGACCGATTTGCTTGATTATGCAGATATCTGGCCGTAATGTTTCATGTTCAGCCAGAAAGTGATGCTCGTGATCAGGATCAAGATAATCGGCTTCCGTAACGTACTTATAGCGGGCTTTAGGTGCTTGCTTGGTATCTGTATCATCATTCTTAGCATTGACCGTCTCTAGCCCAATACAACAATCGGCTACTAGCAGACTATGATCAATAAAGGTACGACTGCGTTCACTGTCCTTGTAGCGTTTTCTTATTTCTTCTAATGGATAAAAAGGAGCTAGTGCGCCGTTATCATCCCATTTAACCGTCTTTAGGTAACGTACTCCATTAATACCAATGTAGTAGATAGCTGGCTTAGACTTTTCTATAAAGTTTGTTGAATATATCCACTCAACATAATCTTTACCTCTTAGATCTTTAAGCCAGGCTACAACTCTTCTTTTATCTTTATGTCCCATTAACCTTTGTATCTGTATTCTATCTAAGTATCTATATCTATATAGTAGTTGTATTATCTCTTGTTGCTTATTAGTTATGTTAGGTAGTTTCACTGTATTGATAGTTAGTTATAGATAAGTAGTTAGTTTATTAATTTAAACTTTAAGTATTCAGTCAGTAAGTTTTAGTTGTATTGTTTTGCTGCTATTCATGTTTCCTCGCCCTACAACCCTATTTTTAAAAGGTAGGTAATACGAATTATTTCATAATACATCTGTAAAACCATGAGAATATTGTCACCGTCCATGGGGACAATAGATATTACGACTTTATAATGAATATCGTCTGTATTATACGAGTAGCATATAATGGCAAATAGGAGATTTGATATGTCAGAATGGAAACTATCCAAAAAAGAGATAAAGGCTTTATCCAAACAGGTCAAAGACGACCAATCAAAGACTGCGCCTGCTGAAAAGCGAGTGAAATTACCTATGACGTTTAATCAGGCGATAAAAAAGATAGCTAAAGCATCATCACAGAAGAAAAAATAGGTAAATTACATATCATTTACTACACATCAAATAACATTGGTATCACTAAGTATATAATTGCCTAAATATATGCTATAATAGTATAATTATGAGCGAATCTTTCCGCCATGAAACACCTCAGTTTGAGGGCTTAGATATAGAGAGAATTACGCGACGTATAGCGGACACGACTGGAAAAACGGAGTTTGATCCGACTCAGCGTCACCTTACTGATTCTGTTTTAACATTTGATACGCAGCATGGTGGTGGACTAGGTCAGGCAGCCCTGTTGCTAATTCCTGGACGAGCAATAGATAGAAATACGAATACTTACAATGTCGTTGAAGCTGTTAGAGTGCCAATTGGGCATTATGATCCGGCTGATAAAGAATGGCAGTTATATGGAGAACTTATTGCAGAAGGAGAAAAAGAAAGCGTTTCCGTAACGTTAGACAATCTCTCCTTTAGCCTTAAGCCAATTTATGAAGAGAGGGCTCGAGTGGGCTTGCCGTATGTCGATCTATTTCATCCAGTGACCCACTTAGCCAGAAAAGAAATGTCAGATCGTTTAAAGGATCATGAGCTTGCCTCCAGTATATTTGACAGGAACAAGGTCGCGGCTTTACAACAGGGATCTCAGGTACAGGACGCCGTTATTGACCCTTCAACGAGTTGTCATTTTGTTGTGCAGACTCTTCCCTTTCGACGAACACTTATAACATCAGAGGGGGCCGATCAACTAGTCGAACGCGTAGATGGTCTGTACATTGCATACGATGGTCTACGTTTGAACGATAATAACATGCACATATAACGCACTCTCCTGAAATTACTGGTTGCACACACCTCTCCTGATAATCCTGCCGACTGGGTTCCTTATGACAACATTGAAGCTCACGAATGGGCTGCAATTTCAGATATACCAGCGCGCCTGCGTGATTATAAAACGATAAACGATCAATTTATGACTGAAACTTGCGCTGTATCAGCGAACTGGCCCACAGACGTTTAAGTTCTTGAATAAAGACTTCAGTCGCAATATGCATCTCGAAATCCAATTCAGTTCGCATGATCTGTTTATTATCTATGCATATAAGCATAACCGGAATGGTAGCGGCGAGTGGATTTGAACCACTGACCCCAGGCTTATGAGTCCTGTGCTCTAACCACTGAGCTACGCCGCCTTAGTTAAATCTAGATCAAGCAGTACATGCGAGATAGGGGTTAATATAGCACGATTCACATCTGTTGACTAGTGGCGCCACTGCCGTACAAAATAATATTTCTCACTGATTAGTACGCTTTTACGGCTAAATAGCCGGCAGCAGTAAATCCTATAACAATCACTACGATTCGTATAACATGCGAAGAAAAACGCTGTGAAAGACGAGCTCCTCCGTAACCGCCTATTGCATTGCCGACTGCCATCGCGAGTCCATACCGCCAATTGATTAAATGCGTGCTGTATAGACACAGGATCGATATCAGCGCGATAGTCATGCCGGCTAAATTTTTAAGTCCATTCATTTGGTGAATATCATGCAGTTTTGTAAAGCTTAGAAATGCCAGCATGATAAAACCAAAACCCGCGCCAAAATAGCCACCGTATAGAGCTGTCGGTAATAGGGCGAGCGCTATTATGAGCAAGGTACGCATATTCTGACTTCGACGGTTGATATGTTTGCGTAAATGAAAGTGTAGTATCGGTTGAAAAGCAAAGAGCAGCACGGCAAAAATTACCAGTACCGGTGCGAGATCTTGAAACCGGGCAGTCGATGTTTTGCGAAGCAGCAACGCTCCAATCGTCGCGCCAATAATGCACGAAACGAGCAAAATCAAATAGCGGGCAGGCAGTTTTTGCAAGTAACGACGATACCCAAGAGCCGATGTAAGCTGGCCAGGGAAAACGACTACGTTACTGGTTATATTAGCGGCTAGCGGTGACAAACCCGCAGCTAACAGCACCGGGAATCCAAGCAACATGCCTCCGCCGCCGATAGCGTTCATGGCGCCAACTGCAATACCGACAAAAAAGAGTATACCGTCTTTGATCATTGTGTTTTGGGTGAGAGATTGTGCTTAAGCATAGCATATTTTACCTCTGTTGGATATTCTTTAGCGGGCACTGAGGGCATCGCTGAACTGAGTCGTGCTGTGTAACACCTATATAATGAAGCCATGGATGTGCAGTTACCGGCCGGAACATACGTGGTTGCTGTTAGTGGCGGAGTAGATTCCGTCGCACTATTGCATGTCCTGCAAATGCAGCGGCTAGCTACCGTACCAAACGCCCTGCATCTTTTCGTCGCCCATTTTAATCACGGTATACGCGAAGACGCGAACGAGGATCGTAAACTAGTTGAGGCGATGGCTAAAAGTTACGGCTTGCCCTTCGTGTACGAGGAAAGCCAGCTGGGCGCTCGCGCAAGTGAAGCGTTGGCGCGTGAGCGACGCTACGTTTTCTTGCGAGCCGTACAGAAAGCGGCGCATGCTCAAGCGATTGTTACGGCTCACCATCAGGATGATCTTATTGAAACGGCGATTATTAATCTTCTGAGAGGTACTGGTCGTAAAGGAATGACGTCGTTACAAAGTCGCTCGGGCATTGAGCGCCCCTTATTAGGAATTTCAAAACAAGCGATTCAAGACTACGCCAATGCGCAAAATTTAAAATGGCGAGAAGATAGCACAAATAGTGATGATCGCTACCTCAGAAATTATATTCGTCACCATGTGGTGACACGAATCAGGGGGGCTGATCGCGAACGTTTGCTTGCAATAATTAGTAATTTACAGCACGTCAACGCGGAGCTTGATACATTGTTAGATAATCAATTACATATTCAATCTGTTAGTGGTATGATTGATCGGCAGTGGTTTAACCAGCTGCCACATAGTGTTGCCCGTGAGGTCATGGCTAGTTGGCTACGTTCTCATGGTGAAACCAGCTTCAATAGAAAGACTCTGGAGCATTTAGTAGTGGCCGCTAAAGTTGCCCGCGCCCACAGTGGCTATTCAGTCTCAAAAGCTCATCAGCTTCGAGTTCAAAGAGAAGTTTTGGCACTCAGTGTATTAGAGCGCTAGGAAAATTATAATTGCAGAGGTATAATACAACCCTATGGATAAAAAACAATCGCGCCCATCACATAAGCCAGGCAAGAACACCAGCCGGAACATTAAGAATGCTGGATTCATAGCACTTATCTTGTTGTTTGGTTTAATTATTTTCACGGCTTCCGATCAGACGACTCCCCTCAAGCAGATCCCAGCAACGTTGGCTATTCAGCAGAATAACGCCGGAGCATATTCGTCAATTATTGTTAACGGCAATGAACTGGATATCACGCCGAAAGGTGCGTCGCATGCGACGCTTAAAACATATGTTGATGCGAATGCGAGTTTGAAGGACCAAGGTTTTAATACGAACAAATCATCGATAACCTATAAGCCTGAATCCTCAAGCAGCTCTACATGGCTCAGTGTTGGTGAATCGGTAGTCCCCGTTATTATTATTGCTGGATTACTGTACTTCATGTTGCGTAGTGCGCAAGGGCAGGGAAATCAAGCACTCAGTTTTGGTAAAAGCCGCGCTCGTTTATACGGCAACGAAAAAGATAAAGTTACCTTTAAAGAGATTGCCGGTTCTGATGAGGCCAAGCAAGATCTCGAAGAAGTTGTTGAGTTTTTGAAATTCCCGAAAAAATTCGCTGGAATGGGGGCCCGCATACCAAAAGGCGTCTTGCTGGTTGGCCCTCCCGGAACTGGTAAAACACTTTTAGTCGCGAGCTGTTGCGGGTGAAGCAAATGTGCCATTCTTTAGTATCTCCGGTTCAGAATTTGTTGAGATGTTTGTTGGTGTTGGAGCTTCCCGAGTACGCGATCTCTTTGCCAAAGCCAAAAAGAATGCCCCATGTATTATTTTTGTTGATGAAATTGATGCTGTCGGACGACGCCGTGGATCTGGCATGGGCGGTGGTCATGACGAGCGCGAACAAACGCTGAATCAGATTCTGGTAGAAATGGATGGCTTTGAGCAGGGAGAGAACGTCATTGTTTTGGCAGCAACAAACCGTGCCGATGTGCTTGACCCGGCATTACTCCGCCCAGGTCGATTTGACCGTCGAGTTAATATTGGACTGCCTGACCGCAAAGATCGGGAAGCAATTCTAAAAGTACACTTTGCAAAGAAGCCGCTTGCCAAAAATGTTGACCTTGATTCACTGGCTGCGAAAGCCGCCGGTAGTTCAGGGGCTGATCTCGCCAACATTGCGAACGAATCAGCCATTATTGCCGCCCGCATAATCAGCCACACAGAAATTACTCAGCACGATGTCACCGAAGCATTTGAAAGGGTTGCAATTGGTCCAGAGCGTAAGAGCAAAGTTATGAATGAGGCAAGAAAAAGCACGACTGCCTACCATGAAGCCGGCCATGCGCTTGTCGGCCATGTTTTGCCCGATAGCGATCCTGTACACAAAGTTACTATTATTTCTCGTGGCGGACACCGGGTGGTGTAACCTGGTTTATTCCACCAGAAGATCGTGTCTTTCGTCTCACTCATTCAATTTAAAGATATGCTGGCCCGTGGTCTCGGTGGACGTATTGCGGAAGAAGTTATTTTAGGCATGATTGGATTACTACGGGAGCTGGTAATGACCTACAACATGCCGCAGAACTTGCTCGCGACATGATCGTTAATCAAGGCATGGGTACAAAACTTGCGGGACCAAGTCTTTCACGTTGATGACGGCATGATGCTCGATCGACTAGTACATGAACGTGATTACTCTGATGAAACCGCCAAAATCATTGATGAAGAAGTTGAAACGCTCATTACCGAAGCCGCTAATCGAGCACGATTGGTGATTAAGGCTAACTTGCATAAACTTGAAGAGCTAAAAGACCGCTTGATCGAAAAAGAAACCGTTGACGCTGACGAAGTTAAGAAATCTTACGTGGGGCAAAGATGCCGAAAGCCGCCGCGTCTGTATTAGATCAGTTATTTAACAGTAGGATTTGTGGCATAAATTACAGATTCGGAAACGGCTGTTATCACGTCGGCCGCTGCTTTATACTATAGATGCGGTAGAAAACGACAGAACAACGCGTACAGGATCAATCCAGCATCCATGCTCCAAAAAGAAACGAATTGGCATCGGGTAACGTTGCATCGCTGTTATTGCAACTTCTTTTGCCGGACAACTGCTTGGTTTTTTGCGCACCAAATTGTCAATGCTAACTTTCCGATTGCTTGGTCCTCATAGTACCGATGCCTACTTCGCCGCTTTTAGTATCCCTGATTTCTTCTTCTTCACCTTAGCCGCGGGAGCTCTCGGTGTGGCCTTTATGCCGGTTCTGTCGGACCGTTTACATAAGGGAGGTGATCGTCGCGCGGTCTGGGAGTTCTCGGCGTCGCTGATGAATTTTCTGGCGATTATTATGCTGCTTGTGGGAGTGTTTATTGTTGTTTATGCAAAATCACTGATTCACCACGTAGTAGCGCCTGGGTTAACCCCTGTACAGTTGGATACTGCGACAACAATCATGCGTTTTCTAGCGTTCAACCCATTGCTTTTTACGATTTCAGGCATTTTAACAAGCGTTGAACAAACCCTCGGCCGTTTCTTTTTCTATGCCATCGCACCATTGTTTTATAACGCCTCAATCATTATGAGTATTTTCATCTTTAAGCATAATATCGGGCTGGTCGGTCTCGGTATCGGTGCTTTTATTGGTGCCGTGCTGCAGCTCATTGTGATTGCGTTCGGCACAATCAAAACCGGTTTTCATTGGCATTGGCGTATTCAGTGGAGAAGCAAAGATTTTCATACAGTGTTACGCAACTTACCGCCGCGGTCTCTTGATCAGGGGATGGATCAGGTTGAGGACATTGTCGAAACACATATTGCGAGTGGTTTGGGAACCGGTAACATTAGCTACTACAATAATGCCTATATCCTTAGTACGGCTCCCATACTGCTGATTGGAACGGCAATTTCAACCGCGGCATTCCCACGACTTAACCAGCGATTAAGTCAAGGCCGGCCAGACTTGTTCCGCCGTGATTTTCTCATGGTGCTTCGCGCCATGATTTGGGTCAGTGCACCGCTCGTTGTCATCTGTTACTTCTGTCGCGGTTACCTGGCCCGTATGATTTTTACGCGTGGCAATCAAGAAATCGCTACTATCTTTGGATTTTTATCTGCCGCTATATTTTTCCGGATCATATATGCGATTATTTCGCGTTGGTTCTACGCGCAAAAGGACACCAAGACGCCATTGTTTGTATCAATTTTCGTGGTAGCGCTTAATATTGTACTTGCATACACACTGGCTAAACCCGATGCTTACGGCGTCATCGGTCTTGCGCTCGCGCAATCGATTGTCGCCATGGTAGAAACCTCGATCTTAATCACAATCATGTTAATGCGTGACCATCAGTTGCTCGATGGAGCATTCTGGGGCGGCGTAACTCGCATTATATCGGTCACAGGTTTTAGTGTGGTTGTTTGCTTTATTCTGATATCGTTTTTCCCGCTCGGCTATAATGACCGCGGTATTATAACGCTCGGCACTAAAGTGTTTGTCATTGCTGCTATTACCTTCCTAGTGCATATTGGCGTGTCAGCTCTCTTTGGTCTCGAAGAGGTCCGCCCGCTATTTAAAATAGTCCGCAAGATCGCTTTAAAGCCAATAAAGGTTGATCTATAACAGCCAAAATCCATTAATTAAATCTACCTCTGTTATAATGTCAACACATGCAGCAAGCTCAGATTAGAAATTTTTGTATTATTGCCCATATTGATCATGGGAAATCTACTCTTGCCGATCGATTGTTGGAGCTTACCGGTACCGTCGAAATGCGTGATATGAAAGCCCAGCTGCTTGATCGAATGGATTTGGAGCGCGAAAAGGGTATCACTATTAAACTTGGCTCCGGTGCGCATGACATACAAACAGTACGAACTAAACCTGATCGATACGCCTGGACACGTCGATTTCAGCTATGAGGTATCACGTAGTCTAGAGGCCTGCGAAGGAGCATTGCTTGTAGTCGACGCGACTCAGGGTATCCAAGCGCAGACCTTAGCCAATGTCTACCTGGCTATTGCCGCAGACCTAACAATTATTCCAGTGCTCAACAAGATTGATTTGCCAGCGGCGGACGTTGAACGGGTGAGTGCAGAAATCATTAGTTTACTTGGCTGTACGGCCGAAGACATTTTGCATATATCGGCAAAAACCGGCGCAAGGTGTACCCGATATTTTGGATGCGATCGTAAAAGATATTCCAGCGCCAAAAAGCTCAGCATTGCCTGAAACCCGAGCGCTTCATTTTTGATAGTTATTATGATGATTACCGCGGGGTTATTCTGTACCTACGGGTTTTTGATGGCGCTCTCACGAAGAATGCTCATATTAAAATGATGGCTACCGGAGCGGTCGGTATTGCTTTAGAGGTTGGGGCCCTGCGACCGGATATGTCGCGCCGGCCAAAGTTTGCAGGCCGGAGAAATAGGCTACATCGTCACTAACTTAAAATCCACTCGCGAAGCCAAAGTCGGTGACACAATCACGCTTGCATCTAATCCAGCCAGCGAACCGCTGCCCGGATATCGGAACGTCCAGCCATTTGTCTATGCCGGATTTTTTCCTGAGAGCAATGAATATTACCAAGATTTAAAAGATGCTATTGAAAAACTGAGTTTGAGTGATTCGGCCCTGCAGTTTACGCCGGAAAATTCGCCAGTTCTGGGCTTTGGGGTACGAATTGGTTTCTTGGGCTTACTGCACATGGATATTATCCGAGAACGACTGGAGCGCGAATATAACTTAGAGCTTGTTGTTAACCAACCCGTCAACCGATTACCAGGTAAGCTTACTGAACGGTGACGAACTGGATATTAAAAGTGCTGCAGATTTACCTGATCCAGCAAAAATTCGTGAAATTCGCGAACCATGGATAGGCGGTGAAATCGTTGTCCCGCAAGATTATGTCGGATCAGTTATCCAACTTATTTCCGGCAAACGTGGCCTGCAAAAAAATCTGAGCTATGTTGACGAGCGGGCGTTAGTGAGCTTTGAAGCACCCCTGGCTAACTTGCTGACAGATTTTTATGATCAACTTAAAAGCGTGACCAGCGGCTACGGCTCGTTTAATTATGAACTCGATAGTTATCGTGCGGAAGATTTGGTGCGGCTTGACTTTTATGTAGCGGGGGATATGGTCGTGGCTTTAAGTGTGATGGTCCACCGCAGTGAAGCCGATAGTTTAGGCCGTGAAATGGTTGGTAAGCTAAAGCAGGTGATTCCCCGGCAGAATTTTCAGGTTGCCTTGCAGGCAGCAATTGGCGGCCGTTTTATAGCCCGAGAAGATATTAGCGCTTATCGAAAAGACGTAACGACCGGCCTCTACGGCGGCGATGTTTCAAGAAAGAAAAAAGTCCTGGCTAAACAGGCTCGCGGTAAAAAACGTATGAAACGGTTTGGTAAAGTCGATATACCGGCGGAAGCATTTACGGTTATGCTGAAACGCGATTGACATACAGCCTGCTTAAATTTCCTGGCACTGTTTCCGTAGTATACAATTAAATCAGGGTAGAAAAATAAAAATGAAATATGCTCCTAATGTATCAAATCTCGACTCGACGCTATTCCGTATTCTTCTGACTCCTTCGTGGTTGAGTGGCATGATAGCGGTCAGCTTAAGTATTCTGTTGACTGCGGTAACCATTGTCGGAACGATTTATCAAACGAGCAGTATCCGCCTGGACTATTTGCAGTATCAGGCAGGCAGCGTTTTGAGCACTTACGATTCGATCAACAGCAAGCTTTCTGAGAATAATTTTATAAGCAATTTGCCTCTGCTCATTTTTTGGAGTCTAGTCGGACTGGTCGTTTATTTATTTGCGGCTAATATTTTTGCGGCGATACATACGACCGCTGAGTTAAAAACCGAACTGGATTATGTGCATAGTGACCGTAAGCAGTTGCTTGTCACTGCGGTCGCGCATTTGCTGATTCGCTCTTGCGTGCTTGTCGTATGGGTTATCTACATCTTATTTTTTATTCACCATATCTTTCCCTACTGTGTTTCGTCGGCGATTGCCGCCTCTGGTCAAAACGGATTTATCTATAACGCCGGCTATGCCTTGCTCGGAATCGGTATCATGGCTATCGCATTGCATTTGCATGCCGTACTGCTGCGTCTGCTACTTCTCAAACCACGCTCATTCTCGAGTATTTTGTATGTGGATTGAGCGTTCAGACAGAGTGTAGATTGCTAACGCATACCCTAAGAAACGGTAAACTCACCACCGAGCATACGTAGCAAAAACTTGTCTAACCCCTGTAAAGCTGCTATAAATAAACCATGAACGAGCTTGTACACATTGCTGAATTTGAATCAGCACTCCAGGATTATCATTTATCTAAGACTGCACTTCAAACGTTATCACAAACTAAACTTGTTATTTTAGTCGCTCCCACTTCGAGCGGCCGCAATACCATTATCTGGCAATTACTTAAAACGGGCGACTATCATTTTATTGTTTCCGATACCACCAGGAAGCCTCGTATCAACGACGGAGTACCGGAGCGTGACGGACATGAGTACTGGTTTCGCACAGAGCAAGAAATGCTCGACGATATTAGAGGCGGCAAATATCTTGAAGCGGCAATCATTCACAATCAGCAGGTCTCGGGTATCAGTGTCCGTGAATTGCAAAAAGCAACCGACGAAGGCAAGATTGCGATTACCGACACCGATATATCGGGGGCAGACAATGCGACGAAGTATAAACCAGATACTATTGCAATTTTTGTATTACCGCCCAGCTTTGACGAGTGGCAAAGACGCATAGAGCATCGCGGTTCAATGGACCCTGCTGAGTTTCGGCGACGTATGGAAAGTGCCTGCAAAGAGTTTGAAAGGGCGCTCAAACGAGACTACTACTATTTCATCATTAACGATTCGATCGAACATTCAGTCGAACAAGTTAACCAGATCGCAAAACTGGAGACGACCGATAGTGAAATGCAACGTAACGCGCGTGATCTCGCTGAAAGCCTTCTTGTAGCAACGCAAACATTTCTTGAAACTGCTGATTAACCACAAGCGCATAAGGATCAGCTGATTATTGGCACTCTTGACTGTTGAGTGCTAAACGAGGTACAATTCATCTACGTAATAATTTGGAATGTATTTTTATGACTAGTCGTCAGCAAAAGATTTTGAGCGCTATTGTCGAACAGTATGCCGAAGTGGCAAGTCCGGTAGGATCAAGTCTTTTGGCGCGCGTCTTCAATGTCAGCTCAGCTACCATCCGGGCCGAGATGGCGGAACTGGAACGCCTCGGGTATATTATGCAGCCACATACCAGCGCGGGACGAGTACCAACTGATAAGGGCTATCGCCTATACGTGAATGCTCTTATTAATAATGCGCCACAGGAAACCTTGCCTGAGCGCCGGGCCGAACGTGCCCTCGCGACACGAGTCCAAATGGGGGGCGTCCCAGAATACACAATTCGAAGTGCAGTCGATACATTAGTAGAACTGACTCAAAATTTAGCGGTTGCTACCATTGGCAATCAGCTCTATATGAGTGGACTTTCAAATTTATTTGGACAGCCAGAATTTATTAATGGCTTGCAAGTGCAGCAGGTCGCCGGCTTATTAGATAATCTTGAACCTTGGCTTCGAGAAGCCCGGCCAAACGAACCACTGAGTGTCTATATTGGTGCCGAGAATCCAATCGGACGCGCCGCAGGCTGTTCGCTTATAATCAGCCGTTTCCGCAGCCCTTTTAGTGACCACAGCTATATTGGCACGCTTGGTCCGACTCGCCAAAGCTATCGTGATGTCATGAAGCTTGTACGCCGTGCCGGCGAAGAATTAGAGGAGGTATTATATGGCTAAAAATGCAAAAAATCCGAAAACTCCAAAAGAAAAAGCAGCTCCTGAGTCTGAGGCTCAGATTGAAGAACTAAAGCAGCAGATCGCAAGTCTAACTGAGGCACTACAACGTGAACGGGCAGATGCGACCAATATTCGTCGTCAGCATGATGAGCAAATAAACGGCTTGCGCTCAGTAGTAAAAGCGGCTGTTATTAGGGATTTATTGCCTGTTGTAGATAATTTTGAGCGGGCCTTAAAGCACGAGCCAAGTTTTGACGCAGCTGTGATTGAGACAGACCCCAGTGGCGTTCTCAAAAAATATGAAGAGTACGTGAACGGCGTTCGGGGACTTGTTAAGCAGTTTGAGAAGACACTATCCGATATTGGCGTGGAGCGCATTAAAACGGTGGGTGAACCCTTTGACCCAAAGTATCATGAAGCCGTCAGTATGGACGATGGCGAAGGCAGCCAGGAAGTAGTCAGTGAAGAGTTGCAATCCGGTTACCGGATTGGAGACGATGTCATTCGGCACGCCATGGTCCGCGTACGAATGGAGTAGGATATGGAAGTATCTCATGATATGGCTATGATGGTTGCATGGAAGGGTTTTGCAATAAATGAAGATGCGGTCGACATAATTATTCAGGAGCTCGCAGAACCATTCTCCCCAGTTATTCCACCGGCTGATGAGCTTATAAGAAATCGTCAAGACGATTTAAGAAGTCGACTTCGCAGTGAAGCAATGCCTGACCCTCGCAAAGCATTTTTGCTCGCAGCGGCACTCAAGTTTCGTGAGCAAGTGGGAACACCGGTGACGCGAGATGGGGATTACTCCTCATCTGACTTAAACGTACAATAAAAAACAACAGTTAGCACTCTTGACTATTGAGTGCTAATTTTTTACACTAAGAGTACGTTCGAATAAAATCCACTATATACGTGGTGATCCTAGTCTAAGAATTAAACGACAGATCATTACAAGATAAGGAGAAAATTATATGGCAAAAATTATTGGAATCGATCTAGGAACCACTAACTCGGCAATGGCAGTTATGCAGTCCGGCAAGCCGGAAATTATTGCTAATAGTGAAGGTGCTCGCACCACCCCGAGTGTTGTAGCCGTTAATAAGAATGGGGAACGATTGGTTGGCCAAGTGGCCCGCCGCCAACAAGTAACGAACACTAAGAACACGATTTACGAAGTCAAGCGACTGATTGGCCGTAATTTTAACGACAAAGAAGTACAGCGTGACCTGAAACTCATGGGTTACGAAATCGTCAAGAGTGGTAACTGGCGTTAAGGTCAAAATGGCCGACAAAGAGTACAGCCCCGAAGAAATCAGTGCTATGATCCTAAGCAAGCTGAAAGCTGATGCCGAAGCGTTTCTTGGCGACAAAGTGACTGAAGCGGTTATTACTGTACCGGCCTACTTTGACGATAGCCAACGCCAGGCTACGAAAGACGCCGGTAAAATCGCCGGCCTTGAAGTTAAGCGTATTATCAACGAACCAACCGCTGCCGCTCTCGCCTACGGTCTTGATAAGGCTGACAAAAAAGATGAGAAAATTGCTGTCTACGACCTTGGTGGCGGTACGTTTGATGTGTCTATTCTTGAACTTGGTGACGGTGTGTTTGAGGTTAAAAGTACCAACGGTGATACTCACCTTGGTGGAGCCGACTTCGACCGCGTGCTCGTCAATTACTTTGCCGACGAATTTAAGAAAGAGCACGGCATCGATATAACTGATGACAAAGCTGCCATGCAACGCTTGCGCGATGAAGCTGAGAAAGCCAAGATTGAACTCAGCACTGCCCAAGAAGTAGACGTTAATCTACCATTCTTGACCGCTGATGCCGATGGACCGAAGCACTTTGAGCACAAACTGACGCGTGCCAAGCTCGAAAGCCTCGTTGCTGATCTGATCGATAAGACGGCAGCGCCATCCGAAAAGGCCTTAAAAGATGCCGGCCTCAAAGCCAGCGAAATTGATGCTGTGGTACTGGTTGGTGGTATGACTCGTATGCCGGCCGTACAGGAAAAAGTCAAAAGTGTCTTTGGCCAAGATCCAATGAAGGGCGTTAACCCTGATGAAGTCGTTGCTGTTGGTGCCGCTATTCAGGGAGGTGTCTTGCAAGGTGACGTTAAGGATGTCCTGCTACTCGATGTGACGCCATTAAGTCTTGGTATTGAAACAATGGGCGGCGTCATGACCAAACTGATTGAGCGCAATACGACGATCCCAACCAGCAAATCAGAAGTATTTCAGCACCGCTGCCGATAATCAGCCGCAGGTTGAAATTCATGTGGCTCAAGGTGAGCGTGAAATGATCGAAGGCAATAAGAGTCTTGGGCGCTTTATGCTCGATGGTATCCCACCGGCGCCTCGCGGTATCCCGCAAATTGAAGTTACCTTCAATATTGACGCCAATGGTATTCTTGAATGTGACCGCCAAAGATAAGGGTACCGGGAAAGAGCAGAGCATTACGATTAGCGGCTCTGGTAACCTTGATAAATCAGAAGTTGAGAAAATGGCCAAAGAAGCCGAAGCTCATGCCGAAGAAGATAAGGCTAAGAAAGAACTAGTCGAAGCACGCAATTTACTTGATAGTGCGTTCTACCAAGCCGAAAAACTTCAGAAAGACAATGGCGATAAATTAGCTGACGATGACAAGAAAACACTAGAGTCTGCCATCGAAGTCGCTAAAAAGGCTGTCGCTGATGAGGGAGCCACAAAAGACACGCTCGAAATAGCGGCTAAGGAGCTCAATGATAAGATGATGCCTATTGGCGCCAAAATGTATGAGGCGGCCGCACAACAGGAAGCTAAGGTGGACGAAGAAACTAAATCTGAAGGCGGTGATGACGCTAAAGAGCCGATTGAGGGCGAAGTCGTTGATGACGACGACAACAAGAAATAATAAGTCTTACGGTCAGGCTGAGAGTTGTCAGTTCAGCGCGGACAGCTCCAGAGTTAGGAACAGGGCATGGCAGACATTGAATTGGTAGTGCGTTGTGAGAGTTGGCAACATGCACAGCGTATTGCCGATCATCTGCTGAGTGAGGGCTTAATAGCTACTGTCCATTTCTTAGCGGCCAATTCAAGCACAGTACATCTTTTTGTCGTAAGCCCTGCAGCTAATGCCTTGCTCATCCAAGCCGAACTAAATAGCCAGTTTATAAGCGCATCAGGTACACTTTCTGTAATCCAAGTTGAGCCGACCTCAGATCAAGCGTTAGAATGGGTAGATGGTCAGCGGAGCCGCTCCATGCAGGTACATGAGCAAACGATGACACTATTACCACCGGTTTCAATAAATGCGTAAAGGATAGATACACACATATGGCAACGCAGCGAGATTATTATGAAATTCTAGGCGTCAAAAAAGACGCTAGTGCCGACGAAATTAAAAAAGCTTTTCGTCGAGCTGCCGTCGAGCATCATCCTGATCGTGGTGGTGATGAAGCAAAATTTAAAGAAGTCAATGAAGCTTACGAAGTCTTAAAAGACGAAAGTAAGCGCAAACGGTATGATCAGTTTGGCCATGCGGGTGTTGGCGGTAACGGCGGTGGGGGCAACCCTTTTAGCGGCTATGGCGGCCAAGGTCAAGAAATGCATTTTGATTTCGGTGACCTTGGGCTAGGAGATATTTTTAGCAGTTTCTTCGGCGGTAACGGCGGTGGCGGTGGCGGACAACGCCGGCAATCCAGGGGACGCGACGTTGAAGCCAGGGTTGAAATTAGCTTTGAAGACGCAGTCTTTGGTACCGAAGTGAGTTTACAGCTGCAGCTTGAAGATACCTGTGAGCATTGTAAGGGCACGACTGTTGAGCCGGGCTATGAACTCAAAACTTGTGATCAGTGTAATGGTTCTGGGCAAATTATGACGGTAACGCGCACAATATTTGGCAATATCCAGCAGGCAAGTGTCTGCCCGAAGTGCCATGGTCGCGGCAAGATACCTGAAAAAGTCTGTACTGTTTGTCATGGCAAGGGTACTCAGCTCAAGAAGCAGAAAGTTGAGCTAAAAATTCCAGCCGGAATCGACGATGGAGCCACGATACGGCTGCGTGAGCACGGTGAGGCGGTAGCGAACGGGCCGAAAGGTGACCTGTATGTAAATATCCGGGTTAAACCGCATAAACACTTCACGCGTGAAGGCGATCTCATTTTAAGCGAAGAGCGCGTAGGCATGGTTGGGGCGGCACTCGGCGTGGAAATTGACGTTGACACGGTTGACGGTCCGGTAACGATGAAAATACCAGCTGGTACTCAGTCTGGATCAGACTTTAAGTTGAGCGGGCATGGAGTGCCGCACTTGAAAGGCGGAACCAGAGGTGCGCATATTGTTACGATTATTGTAGAAACACCCACTAAACTGAGCAAATTCCAACAGGAGCTTTTAAAACAGTTTAATGAGCAGCCCAAAAAACACGGTCTTTTTTAGCAAAAGAGATGGGTTTTAGAGCATAAGCAATTCGGCTATTGCGTAATCGGGCAAATCGATCGATAATGAGGTCAAATGAAGCGCACCTCGCTTAATCAAAACGGATTCATACCTTTAATTATCAGCATTGCGGTTATTGTTGCGGTCATTGTGTTTGTGGTCTATACGAGGGTCAATCACGCTCACCATTGATACGACAAGTAATCATGGGGCATGCGGCGTATCGGTTGCCGGCAGAGTACGGAAAACATATATAAAGTTCGGGCGGAGAAGCACTAAAAACTATTGTATAATTCAATAAATAGTGTATAATAACACTCTCCCAGACCGGACAATGGAAACGCTATGAAACAGTTACCGCATATTGGCACTACCGAGTTGGCTTCATTGCCGGATTATCAGGTTTTTGACGTGCCCGTAAAAATAGATACTGGCGCTGATAGTTCTTCAATCTGGGCAAGCAGCATCGTAGATACTGGCCATGAACTCCAATTCATCTTGTTTAATAGAACCTCTCCCTTTTACTCGGGACAGACAGTCCATGCTACGGATTACAAAGTCGTGTCGGTAAAAAACTCATTTGGTCAATCCGAACTCCGCTACAAAGTACCTTTAAAAATTAGACTTGCCGGCCGAACTATTAGGGCGACGTTTACGCTTGCTAACCGAGAGAAGAATCGCTATCCAATCTTAATTGGCCGTCGCACACTGCACGGTAAATTTTTGGTCGATGTATCGCAAAAGAATACGAAACAAGCGTTGGATATTTTAATGCTGTCGACTAATAAAACGAGGATTACGCAGCAATTTGCAGATAATCTCGAACAGTACGGAAAAAAGCTGCGGGTAACATATGCGGCGTATGATGAACTGAGCTATGAATTCGGTACTACCGGCAGCCGTATTTCATTAATTGAGAATGACCGGGATATTGCTAGTTTTGATCTGGTTCACTTTAAGACGACATTCATAGATATCGCGGCCGCGACTGCCCGCTATTTACAAAAACGTAACGTGCCATACCTTGACCGTGCTGTTCAGTATTTTCCGAGCGTCAGCAAGCTCTATCAGTATAGTATTCTGACTGATCACAATATAGCGGTTCCGCAGTCCGTATTTTTGTTTCCGGTACGTCTGCAGGGCGCATATGAAGCACTGAAGCAAAAACTTGGCTTGCCATTTGTCCTAAAAGATATACACGGTAGTCGGGGGGATTTTAATTTCTTAATTACAGACGAGCAGTCCTTCAAGGAGGCCTGCAAAACGGCTGAGGCAAGCGAAGTGCAATGTATAGCACAGGTCTTTATTCCAAACGATTGTGACTACCGCGTACTCATTTTCGGGGCTAAAATTTCACTAGCTATTAAGCGCGCTCGAATTGATGATAGCTCACACTTGAACAACACTTCACAGGGCGGAACTGCTAGCCTCGTTGATCCGGAAACATTACCGCCGAACGTTCAAACGGCATGTATTGCTGCCGCCAAAATAATGGATCGGCAAGTTGCGGGTGTTGATATTATTCAGGACAAAATAACAAAACTATGGTACTGTCTGGAGGTTAACGAAAGACCACAGATTGCGACCGGTAGTTTTACTGCAGAAAAGCATGCCGCTTTTGCGGCGTACTTAGAACGCAGATTAACGAAGTAGGGGATAAAATAATGAATATTGCAATTCTATCTAAAGGCCCTGGTAACTACTCAACGAAGCGGCTGAAAGAAGCAGCCTTAATGCGCGGCCACACCGTCCGGGTTATTAATTATTCTAAATGTTATATTACTGCTGAACGCGGCAATCCGGTTGTCCGTTACGAGGGTGAAGAAGTTCGAGATATCGGGGTTATTATTCCTCGTATTTCTGCCAGTCTGACGAAATATGGTACTTCAATTGTCCGTCAATTTGAGATGCAGAACGTTGCAACCACAACGAGTTCAATCGCGATTGTGCGTTCGCGCGACAAGCTGCGCAGTATGCAATTACTGGCAAAAGCCGGGGTTGGTATTCCAAAGACAGTCTTTGCGCGTGAGGCGTCTGATCTTGATGACGTGCTTGAACAAGTAGGTGGAGCGCCAGTTATTATTAAAGTGGCCCGCGGTACCCATGGCAATGGCGTCGTGCTCGCCGAGACGCGGAAAGCGGCTAAAGCGGTGATGCAAGCCTTCTATGTGGAAGGCGTGAGTTTTATCGTTCAGGAGTTTGTTGCGGAAAGCGCTGGCGTTGATATTCGAGCATTCGTAGTTAACGGTAAGGTTGTCGCGAGTATGATGCGACAAAGCCTTGATGATGATTTTCGATCGAACTTACATCAAGGCGGAGAAGGTATACCAGTGAAGTTAACCGATGAAGAACGAAAGACTGCACAAAAAGCCGCCAAAGCAATGGGTCTTGCGGTATGTGGTGTGGATATGATGCGCAGCGAGCGCGGTCCGCTTGTTCTGGAAGTCAATTCTAGTCCTGGTTTTGGTATTGAAAAAGTCACGAATCATAACGTTGCCGATAAAATTATCGATTACGCTGAACTAATCGTGAAAGTCGGTCGCCGAAAAGACAAAGTCGGCGCCTAAAATCAACAGGCAGTTTCCGGAATCGCCGCCACAAGATTATCCATTATCTGATCACACCGCTCATGCTATAGTAAGAAGACAATGACCCCCCTCATAACGCTCGCACTCATAATTGTTGTCCCCGTTTTAATACTTATGCTGCTCCGGATTAACGCCGTGCTCGTATTCTTGAGTATATGTCTGGGCGATGTACTAGTTCAATTCGTGGCGCCAGACACTAAAAGCATGATTAAGTTGTTTGGCGGTTCAAGTTCACATACCGTCGTTATGCTAACTAACAACATTGATGTGGTGCTACTGCTGCTACCGGTAGTTCTAACGGCGGTGTTTATGATCCGCACGGTACACGGGGGTGCCCGTTTACTGCTGAATCTATTGCCGGCCCTGGGGGCCGGATTACTTGCGACCTTACTGGTAGTACCACTGTTGCCGCCAGGACTGCATCATAATATCGTTGATTCATCATTATGGTCGGAAGTAGCGCGGGCCCAAAATCTTATCGTTGGTTCAAGTTCACTGATTTGTTTACTGGTACTCTGGATGCAGCGACCGAAACATGGCCATGCCGAAGGCAAGCACGGCAAACATGGCCACAGCAAAGAATAGCTATTTTTTAAGAGGAATATTCCGAATATAGGTGAACGATATAATGCCGGCGCTCAGGGTAAGTAAAGCGGCGAAGCTCATTGCGAACTGGTAGGCATGTGTGCTGCCGAATAAGCCGAGCAGTGCGATAACGATTAAGCCGGCGACGCGTGATATGGCATTATTGATACCAGACGCAATGCCGGAACTTGATTCGCTGACTGATGTCATTACGGTAGTCGTGAGTGGTGCCACGGTTAATACCAAACCTATAGCAAACAGAATAACTCCCGGCAACACCGAAATCAGATAGCTTGCACCTGGTTTCAAGAAATAGAGATAGAAAATACCGATTGAACAGATAGTCGGTCCGATGGCCATAAACAGACGTGGGCCGTAGTGCGCCGATAATTTTCCAACTCTGCCAGCAAAGAAGAACATCAAAATTCCAACCGGCAACATGCTAAGACCGGCCTTGAGGCTTGAATAGCCAAGTTTTGTTTGCATGAAAATAATGAGCGCGAACATAAAACCACTTAAGCCGCCGTACATCCCGAACGTCATGATGTTTGAACCCAAAAAATTGCGGGATTTAAAAAGTGATAGTTCGATCATCGGATCCTTGCTGCGGAGCTCGGTTCTTATGAAGAGTGCAAAAGCTATGGCGCCAATGATGAGCGCGGCTATCGAGCTGAGCGCCCAATGATTAACGGGTCCCTGTATCAGCCCATAGGTAACCCCAGCCAACCCAATAATTGCCGCGAGAGCGCCGTAGCCGTCCACATGACGTTTTCGATTATCGTGACTTTCGTTGGCGAAGGGCAGCGCAAAACAAAAGCAAACAATTATCAGGGGCAGGTTTATCAGAAAGATCCAGCGCCAGGTTGTGATATCCAGTATCGTCCCGCCGACTAACGGTCCAAGCAAGGCAGCAACTGAGGTATATGCTGTCCAAGTGCCGATTGCCTGGCTGCGCAGTTTAGGTTCAAAGTTAGTATTAATAATAGATAATCCACCGGGTACCAAAAGGGCTCCAAAAATGCCCTGCAGTACCCGAACCGCAATCAGGATGGTGGCACTCGGCGCAAGCGCGCAGAGGAGTGAACTAATACCGAACCCAACCAGTCCGATCAGATAGATTTTCTTTCTTCCAAAAATATCTCCTAGAGAGCCGCCGAGCAGAATGAGAGCCGATAGAGATAATGCGTAACCGTCAACGATCCATTGAAAAGCTGAATAGCCGGTATGAAAACTCTGGCCGATTTTAGGCAGAGCAATATTGACAATTGTTCCGTCTAAAATAACGACAGCGGAGCCGAGAATAGTAGCAATAAGTACGAATTTTTGATGACGCGTCATCTCGTAATAGTAGCATGCGCTGGTTACTGAAAGTAGTGGCGGCTATACGGTGGACGTGTTCCGGCTTCAAACTCGGCTTGCCGTTTGCGCCACTTGTCTACCTTTGCTGGATACCACTGCTGGCCTTGCATCTCAGGATCATCTTTGTGTTTTTGGTAAATGTATTCAAAAGCATCTGCCCATGTGCCGTAGCTACTATTTGAACAAATGCCATCGCCGCCAAAGCGCTGATGATACTCGTAGACCAGTGCCGGAACGTATAAGAACTGCTTGGGATATTTGGTGCCAATCGACATCATGAATTCCCAGTCTTCCATACCACCCACCTGTTCGTCCCATCGTAAGCCCTCAGCGTATAATCTGCGAAGGTGCATAAATCCGAGACATGCAAAGCGCGCGTGACGCATAAAAATGTCATGTACCGTAAAAGTCTCACCTAGTTTTTCAGTGTCACGAACTGACGAAATGAGCTTGCTATTCTCATATAAATCAAGCATTCTTACTCCATTTGGCATGGCGAACACGACATTTGGATTTTCCTTAAGCGCTGTAACCATCGTACTCAGACAGTAGGGATAGAGTATATCATCACTATCGAGATATGTTATCCATGTGCCCAGAGCTTTCTCAATGCCATAGTTTCGGGCTATCTGAGGACCAGCATTTTGTTTTTTAAAATACCGAATACGCGGGTCATAGTTACGTGCAACGATCAACTTAGTATTGTCAGTCGAACCATCGTCAATAATTAACAGTTCCCAGGTAGAAAAATCTTGCGCCAAAACGCTATCGATAGCCGTTTGAAGCGTATGCGCTCGGTTATAGGTTGGTACGATAACGGATACCAGCGGCTGTATTTTAGATTCTGCGCCTTGCGTATCCACGTTCGAAGCTACCAAAGCATATTAGTGTAGGCGCGCTCAACTTCTCTAATAACCGTATCGCCGCTGGCATGGCCGGCCGTAACGGTCTGGAGTATTGCGTTATCGCCAAGCGCGTGCCTGAGCTCAAACGCAGCACGGGGCATACAGATAAAATCATATCGTCCTTGAACGATGACGATTTTATTCAGGCTGCTCAGCTTGCTGGCGTTTTTGAGGATATAGTTATCTTCTATAAAACAATGATTCAATAAATAGTGGGCTTCAAGGTAAGCAAGCGACTGCGACGCGAAACTGGCGAGCGCGCGCTCGACATTCGCTGGCACATAGTCAAGTTTTAGAATTGACGATTCATAGATCATCCATTCGTTAGCAAATTTCTGGCGTTCGTTCTGGTCATCACTGTTCATCATTTTTCGATAGTACTCACTAACTTTCGTGGTGATGCCTTCTGGCACCATGCCGCTGAATCGGTCCCAGACTTCTGGAAAATGAGTTGCGATTGCACCATTAAAGTAATAATCCGAATCAATGTCTCGCCCGAGAAATATTCCGCCAATCAGCATGTTCTGGATTCGTTCCGGGTAGGCGATAGCATAGAGCAGGGCTAGGGTTGATCCCCATGACCGTCCATAGAGAGAAATACGGTCAAACCCTAGTTCGTATTTCAGTTTCGTAATGTCCGAAATAAGGTCCTGAGTCGTATTGTGATCAGTGGACGCGAACGGTGTACTGCGTCCGGAACCTCGCTGATCATGGAAGACTACTCGCTGCCGAGTCGGATCAAATTTATAAAAATCTCTTTCGCTAAAGCCCGAGCCGGGACCGCCATGAAGATAAAATATCGGTGTTTCGATCGCACGATTACCCCAGTCGACCCAATAGAGCTCATGACCGTCGCTGACTGGCATACGGCCTGAGCGGATAATATGTGGGTTTTCAATTGGCAGAGCTGGCTCGATTTCGGATTGCTGCATAATACTCAGTGTAACAAACAATCAAAATTGGTCACTAAATTGCCTGCGAATTACAGCTGGACAAGCTGGTCGAGCTCAATATTCGTTCGATTGTCCACGGTCATGCCATTAATCTGCGCCTCGGTATTGATCCACATTGCTTCAGGCTTGCATACATACAGCCGGCGGGGAGATGGCCCACTATAATCGGTTATTGTTTGGGGGCCATGGCCGGATTTCACGACGCGCAATTGACAAACATCGTTTATATCAGAGGGATCAGTCAGCTCGAAGGCTGTTCCGCATATATATACCCCCTCTCCTTCGCCCCATGCGGCCTGCGAGTTAAAGATTACCATAGAGATGAGGTGATTGCCTGCAATGTTGCGTGAGTGTTGGCTCTGGATTCCAGAAGCCCAATAAAAGGTGTAGTTTACGTCGTTACAAATAAATACCGGACTGGTCCAAGGCGTATTTTCAGGGGTCAAAGTAGCGAGCGTAGCGTATAGATTTGTTTGAATGATAGTGCGTGCCGTAAGGAGTAACTTCTTATCCATAGCTCTAGAATACCAGATGAGATAGGACATAGGGTACAATAATATTGACAAATACAAACATAAGTAGTATAATTGTCATTGTAATCGAGTTTGAGGGGGAAAACTTATTTCTCTGTCAACCGATAGAAGGAGTGTTTTAGAGATGATACATCAAAGTTTATCTACAACGGTTCGTGCAAGTGCAGTTGGAATTGTTATGGCTGCCTTACTAGCTAGTCCAGTATATGCATGTTGCCCTGTAGGCACAATTAATAAGTCGGTCGAAGATATAACAACAAGCAGCGCATTAGTTGACGCTAATACCGACAGCAGTGCCTTAACGGTTAATACGGGCGATACGCTTCAATATGTTATTACCATTCACAATAATGGTGCCGCCGAAGCTAACGGCAATGACAATATGCTTGATACAGTTATGACGGATACGTTACCTGCAGGTGTTGAGCTTGCCTCTAACCCTTCCGAAACAACTATTACCGATACTATTGGAACCATTGCTGCCGGCAAGAGCGTTACGATTGATTACAACGTCACCGTCACCTCAACCCAAAACGGCGCATATCTTACCAACAAAGCATGTTACACCGGCAAGAGCGTTAATAACGACGATAATCAGAGCGGATGCGATACAGCTGTAGTACTTGTCAACGTACCAGTTACTCCAACTCCTGCACCGACACCGACTCCGGTAGCTCCAACAACGCCTACGCCTGTAACCCCTGCTCCTACTGCATTGCCAAACACTGGCCCTGGAAATGTAATTTTACCAGCAGTAGCGATCAGTGTACTTGGATACTTAGGCTACATGTTTAAAGTCAAACGAAGTATTGCTCGCTAGTACATACGTCTCGGACTATAAAAAGCACCTCATTAGAAAGAGGTGCTTTTTATATATCTATCCAATATCTATCCGTTTTGCTGCTGATCATCAGACTCAGGTGGTTCTTCACCCTGTTCCGAAGATGACTCCGGTGCTGGTACTGTTGGAGGATCCGGTTCTCCATGTTCAGGTAGCAATAGCGGTTCCTCTTCATGGTCTGAGTCTTGCTCAGGGGAAGGATCGACGACTGGGGTTTGATCATCTGCATCAACCGTAGCGTCTGGCTCAGGCGCTGAATCGGTATTTTCTGATACCTCCGAGTTAGCGGCTGTCGGAGCTTCTTCGCTCGGTAATTCTGGCGCAGACACTGATTCTGGCGTTACTTCGGGAGTTGCGGGGACGGGGCTCGCATCGGCATCTGGTGCTTGCAGTGGTACTGGTTCGCTCGAGGAATTTACCTGGCTCCCAAGACCTGGATCACTCTCTGCAACTGGTTGCGCTGCTTCGCCTTGGCCGGCGGCAATCATATCGTTGAATTTATCCTGAACGATCATAACGCCAATAAAGTGCAGGAGCCAAAGCAGCAGAAAGGTCACGCCTGTGTTAAGATCACCGTTCGTGTACTCATTAATCGCTTTTGAGTACTTGAAATACCAGTAGAAAGTAACGGGAATGATAATGACAATTGCCACGAGTTCCAAGACAAGGATAATCGCAGTTGCACCCAATGCTGAGCCGGAAGAACTTACCGTCTGGCTCCCAAGAGTAGAATTAGCGGTGTGAGAGTTTGCCAACCCCACACTAAAGGCGATGATCATTAACGCAATAATTAATAGGAAAGGAGCAAACAGTAGCCAAATAGTAGGAACATGAACTTTTGTGCGTTCATTTAAGACTTTTTTGGTCTTATAAAGCCAGTAGAGATCATAGATTCCTATCGTTATAATGCTCAGGAATAGGACGGCAAAAATATTACGTTGTTTCATTTGGTTTTGTCCATTATTTTAATTTATACAACAAAGTATATTCACTCCTTATGGGAATAGCAACTCTTGACTAATTCTAGGCTGCTACTAATGCGTAATGTGAATAGCCTGTGTAAAATAAAACATGTAATGAAAAAATTTCGTTCAAGCGTCAGCCAGCTGAAAATCCAACCAGCGCACTATGTTCCCGGAGTTTGCAATATCGGACCCTCGGAGCGTGAAAGAAGACGACAAGTAGGAACTATCTGCGCTGTAGTCTATATCGTACTACTGACAGTACTCGTTACCGTACATGCGCCAAATGCGTATCGGTTGATCATTATAGTGCCGGCCTGTGGAGCACTGCTCGGTTTCCTGCAAGATTACCTGCATTTTTGTACCGGCTATGGTTTGCGCGGACTATATAACGTTTTAAAAAGCACAGGCCATGCCGAAAGTATTACTTCAAAAAAGTTTCGTGATCAGGACCGACAGGCAGCGTTACTCATAATCAGTGTTGCGTTAGTGGCAAGCATCGCGCTGGGAATAGTAAGCGTAGTTTTACCGTAGCATGAATGTGGTTTCGAGCACACTCAACAAACTTGAGAGTAAACAGGCTTTTACCGAAAAAGATGCCTGGGGGTTATTTAAGCTTGCCGCGATCGGGGAAGCGTGTGGTTGGACGCTTCTCATTTCAGGAATTTTATGTAAACGATACATAACAGTCGGTAATAATGTGCCGGTTCTGATAGCCGGGCAAGTGCATGGCATGCTGTTCCTGATATATATCGTTGCGGTAGTCGTAACCTATTCAAGTTTGCATTGGTCTCGCAAACGGATGCTCGTTGCCGGAATCGCCAGCGTGCCACCATATGGTTCACTCATTTTTGAGCAGTGGGCTGCCTATCAACGTAGAAGCCAAGCGCTCAAAATTTATCGCGAGATTAGTGTACGGGCGGTCATAGTACAGCAGAGCCAATTGCTTGTTGTACAGCCCAAAGATTCAGGCTATTGGTATTTGCCTGGTGGATATTTGCGTGAAAATGAAACCGTTAAAACGGCCCTAAAAAATATCGTCACTGAGCAAACCGGCATCGTTCCGGATATTGGCCAACTATTGTATATAGTCCAAGCACGGCATAAAAAAACTGAGCAGCTCGAACTCTATTTTCGCATTCGTAACACTGCCGATTATCAAGAAAAAAGCTTGTTGAGTTCTATAAAAAAGCTTAAAACAGTCGACGAAATTAGTTACATACATCCCGAAGCTAATGATGGCTTGATGCCAGAATTTCTTCGCTCCGAACCGGTAATCACGCACGCCCAACAAAAAAATCCGGCACCAATCATTATCTAAAGTATCTTTAAAAGTATTAGCTTCAAACAATAATTTATTTAACTGCAGTTTCAGCCGCACCCCTTCATACTGGGAGCATAACTGACGGAAAGGGGAATTACAGAACATGATAGATTTAACTGGCAAAGTTGCAATTATAACTGGTGCCTCAAGCGGTATTGGTGAGGCTACCGCCAAACAACTGGCCGCCAATGGCGTAAAAGTTGTCTTGGTAGCCCGTCGTAAAGACCGGCTCGATAAGCTCGCGAAAAGTATTACTAGCAAGAAAGGCCAGGCGCTTGTTATACAAGCGGACGTGACCGAGAAAGAATCGTGTAACGACGTCGTGAAGCAGGTCATAGACAAGTGGGGGCAGTTGGATATTCTCGTCAACAATGCCGGTGTTATGCTGATTGGCCCGGTAAGTGAGTTGCCGATTGAAAATTGGGAGCAAATGATTAAGCTTAACCAACTCGGTTTGCTATATATGACTCGAGCATCCTTACCATACCTTGTAAAAACACGAGGGCATATCGTTAATATTTCGAGCGTAGCTGGGCGTACCACTAACCAAGGCAGCGCAGTCTACAACATGACAAAGTGGGGCGTTAACGCTTTTACGGACGCGCTGCGGAAAGAGTTGGTAGACGGGAAAACGCATATTCGTACGACCTTGATTGAACCAGGAGCGGTCGCGACCGAATTGCAGTCCCATAATACGCCTGAAACTCAGAAGAAACTTAAGGAGCGGTTCGGTGATATCAAGATTTTGGAAGCTGAAGACATCGCCGCGGGCATATTCTATGCTGTTTCGCAGCCGCAGCATGTTAATGTCAACGAGCTGCTTATCAGACCTACCGACCAGCCTCAGTAGGCAATCCCTATTTACCCTATGTCATGTTGCTTCTACGCAGGAATACTTGTGGCGATAAAGATTCGAGCTGACGGATCTTCGACGGCTTCAACTTTATGAATGCTTGAATTAGGTGCGCCCGTAACGAACACTACATCACCGGGATGCTGTAAGAAATCATCAACAGGTAGGTTTGGGTCAAATTGATTAGTCGGAGTTTTGGCGTTAGCTTCACGGCTTTGGACAAAATATTTCGCGATGCCTCGTATGCCGATACTTATCGCAAAGGGACTTACGTGCGGCATATCAACATGTTCTTCAAGGCCGTCTCTTCTTTCCGACCCGAGAGAAATTCCTTGGTAGAGGAGCCCGCATGATTTGGCCCATAGACGTATACTGGTTTCCTCGTACGACAGTTCCGGTAATGTTTCATATAAAATATCTTCGGGAGCCGCTCCAGATTTAATCAATCGATTATCAAATGCTTCCGGATCCACGATTGCATTATAGACAATCACTGCACCTGCTATCTGTGTTACGCTCTTTAGAATGGCCTCATGTATACTTTCTGAACCGTATAATTCTGTAACTGCCATAAAACATACAATAACATAAAGTATACAGTTAACAAAATAGCGGAACTAGTCAAATAAAGGTACGAACGGAGTCAATAAATTTTTGTCGTTCACGCAGTATAAAAAATAAATGGCCGCCGCGGAATACTGTAAGCTGAGAATTGTGTATACCAGCTGCCATTTTTTCAGCGTCAGCAAGCGGAACGATAGTGTCGTGATCACCGTGGAGAATTAGTGTCGGCATGGTAAGTTCGCCAAGCCGAGCACTGCCGTCATAGCTCATTGAAGCCTGATGCTGTCTTCTATATGCATAATATGGCTGCGGGTAGGAACCTTTAAAAAGCGGCAAATGGGGGACAATATTAAAAATGAAGTGGTGCTTCCAGGTTCTTTTTGCGATTCGTTTAGGTGCGGTTGAAACAAGGATGAGCTTGTTTACGAGTCGTGGTTCGCTGAGCGCTAGTTCAAGTGCGATGCGCCCGCCCATTGAAATACCCAGTACGGTCGCATTGGTATACCCGGCCGCTTCCATAACCTGTTTAGTATCGTTGGCCATTTGTTCAATGGAGTAGGGCTCGTCTGGCTTATCGCTTCTGCCTGCTCCACGGTTATCAAGCATGAGAACTTTATACTGTTTGGTAAAAGGCTCGAACACTTTTTGAAACTTAGATATGTCGGTGCTCAAACCATTGATGATAACAAGCGGCTTACCTACACCGTGTACTTCATAATACATGTGGATGCTGTTAACGAGTACTTGCGGCATGTAGCAACTATAGACCTAAAATAGGATGTCGAGCAATTCGCAGCTAGTGTAATGTATCACGTTATGCAGCCACACCAAAGAAGCTTGATAGGGTTCTGTAATCCCCGGCGAGATCTGGCGGGCATGAGGAGGCTTCAAATTCGCTTATAGAATGCACGGTCGTAACGCCGACAGCGTATAGCCCTGCCTTTCTTATGGAAGTTATCCCCCGAAAATCGTCATCAAAACCAATGACTCCTGATCGATCAGCTTCTGGAAGACCTAAAGCTAGAAAGGCCCGTTCATTAACTTCAGGATCAGGTTTCGAGTATCTGATGGATTCACGGGTGAACATCCTTTCAGGTGGGATAAGATCGAGCATGCCCACCTTGTCGAGAAATATTTTCGCATCAATACGGCGTGCGCCGCTTTGAAGCGCCATTCTACCGTGTAGTTTATATTTTTCAGCGAGTCTCCTATAAAACTCAATCGCGCCTGGTATAGGCTGGGCTGTATCTTTTAAAAATTCAATATAATTCAAGTCCTTGCGTTCTAGGATCTCGTTAATGAGATTTGCTTTTTCAGGATGGTCATCGAGGCCACCGTTTAAAAACAATTGCTCCAATCCTGCTTCTATGGAGTGTGTCGGAACTTGTTGAGAAATTGCATGCGCTTCTGCTACTGAAACTTGTTGTAAATACCGGCTTAAGCCGCCGGTGACGACATGTACGGCATCAACTACCGCAATAGTATGCGCATTCTCTCCTGTCGTCGGGTCACGGTTGTCTAACAACGTTTCATCAAGGTCGATAACTGCTCCTGTTGGAGCTTCGAGATATTTCATCAGCTATGCTTTTCGTTCAATTAATAAACTAGGCTTAAAAACCCACCAACGCCCAGAAGGTGACAGTATATCATTATTTTACATTTTATTTCATAGATGGTAGCAAGGTACATTTCTAAATAATCTAAAAATCTGCAGTCTTCAGAATAGAGCGGCCTCACTGCGAGTTAGTTGGCTGCGCGTGGATAATTGCTTGCAACTGAGCGTGCAGCGCCGGTGCGCCTGTGCACCACGTAAAGTTATCGGCGGCCTTAAGCAGAGGCTGGGTATAATCCATTGGCTTGCCGAAAAAATCGGTGTAGAGACCACCGGCTTCTTCAATAACGATCTGCGGAGCCACGTTATCCCATATCTTGCTTGTTCGATTGAGGCAAGCACCATAGTTACCTTTTGCGACTAAGGCGTGATCGTAGGCACTATTGCTGCTGCGAAGATTCCGAATGCCGAGAATAATACGCGCCAGAAGTTGTGTTTCAGTAAGCGTTATAGTTGGGTCCTCCTGGTGACCGTCTATGCCATAGGCGACGAGCGAGTTTAAGAGCTTAGCCTCAGTAGAAACTGTGCATTTTTTTCCGTTGCAAGTTGCACCTTGCCCCTTTTCAGCTACATATATTTCCTTGAAAAAAGGCAATGCTATGCCGCCGGCAACGGGAGTACTATCTTTAAGTAGTCCAATCATTATGCCGTAGGTTTGAATGCCGTTTGCAAAATTGCTTGTTCCGTCAATTGGATCAATCACCCAAGTATAGTTCGACTGTTTGTCGATAATGCCGGCTTCTTCGTCAATAATATTATGGTCAGGGTAGATTTCCTGCACCCTGCTTACGATCAGCTGTCCGATAGCGATATCAGTGCTAGTGAGCACTTGATTATTATCTTCAGGTTTAAGCGTGCCGGAAACTTTACCAAAGTTGTCAGTCGCTAGCTTGCTCGCATCCGTCAGATTTTTAATGATGAAATCACGTACTATATTCATAAGAATCATCTCATAATCTTTTTAGAATCTAAGCTTTAGGGCTGCCGCTATTTAAGACTTTCTTATCGGCAATTATTCCGTCATTATCGATCCGATACATATATACTTCGCCGGTTCCAATCTCTAGCGTATGGACTTTATCGTCTGGTATAGATTCGAGATGTTTAACGAGTGCTCGGAGAGAATTACCATGCGCTGTAATAATGACATTCTTGCCATTCTTAAGATCTTCTAAAATCGTAGTTTCGTAATAGGGGACAACCCGCGCGTGGACATCCTTAAGCGTTTCGCCATTTGGCAGGGGATGATCCCAAGCTCTCCGGACTTTTAAAAACGCTTCATCACCCATTGATTTTTGAGCGTCCCATTTATTCATGCCTGTATAGTCACCATAATGTCGCTCATTCAAGGCAGCATCAGCCACCGTTTCGAGTTTTGTTTTTTTAAGATGCTTTTTTATTTCATCAAGGGTTTGTTGGGCTCGGATTAATTTAGAAGTGTAGGCTTTATGGAGGTCTACGCCGGTAGATTTTAGGGCTTTTGCTGCACCACGAGCTTCTGATCGGCCTTGTTCAGTTAGCGGGACGTCTTGCCAGCCGGTCCATTTACCGAGGGCGTTCCATTCACTCTGTCCGTGCCGAATTAGTACTAAATATGCCATATGTTCTCCTCATCAGACATCAGACATAAGTATAGGAGAATTACGAGAAAAGAAAAAACTAAGCTTTCACAAAAACGTCGTATGAGATTGCAGCGCGCTCTCGATTATGCTGCTAACCCCGCAGCTCGCCGAGCTGCTAACAATGTTGGTGCGCCGTACAACTCATATGAATCGGCCATAGTTGGATTGGCGCTTTGAATAGTTGTTGCTTCGAGAGCCATACGTAAGTTTATATTGCCACTAGCAATCATTTTCGCAACCCTTCGTTGTAAATGGTCACCATAATTTCTATATTCGCGACTGCCAAAGCCACCGCTTATGACTATTAATTCGGGGTTGTCGGTTCTTGCTATATCGCCGATCAAATCGCCGTAACCATTGCCAGCGTACTCCCAGATGGGGTGATCAGGTAGCTCACCTGCCTCGCTAGCAGACAGTCCAAAGTCGTGGTTGTCGTTTAATGCTGGGCCGCTGTATCGACTCTCATACGTATCTTCAAAATCGTCTTTAGCACCTGCTTGTAAGTGTCCCCATTCACGTAAACCTGCGCGGGAATTGTAAATGGGTCTCGTTACGTCCTCCTCTGTCCTGCGGTAGAATTGACCTTGCATTTTATCAACAACGCCTCCGCCGATCCCTGTGCCGCCAATATACCCACCGATTGAATCGTAATAAACCAGACCTTCTGGGGTTTCTTTTTGACCATGAAAGTGTGCCGCGGCAGCCGCGTGCATATAGCCATCTTTAGCCGCTACTAGATTCAAATTGCCGCTATCAAGCGCTTGTCTCATTAAAGGATCCCAGTCACGTAATTCTTTTTCGAGCATCATGGTAGTGTCCTTAAGAAACGGTACGTTAACCATGGGTCCGATCTCAGTTTGTGAACCACGATCGTGAGTTGGGCCTGGAAAACCTACGAATATGTCGTGAATTCCACCGTCAAAATACATTTCTAGCGATTTTTCAGATAACCAGCCAATGAAGCCGTCTTTATCTTTTGGTGTTTTTTCGATTTCAAAATCCCCCAATTTTCCAGTGGCATAGTTTATCCCATGCCGTGCATGGGTCCCGCCATATGCAATAACTCCAACGTCTCCAATTTCTATTACTTCAGGTGCAGGCATGTTTATAGCGTCCTTTTTCAATTAGATTAGTAAACTAGCTATCTAAAAACTAGTAATAGCCCAAAACGGCCGAGCCAAATAACTATAACATAATACTCTTAGTCATATTACAAATCAACACTTCTAAGACAAATTTAAACAGCAGCCAGTAGACATGTAAGGCTTAGGTGTATGGATGTCTTAGCTCTCAAGGTTCCCAGAAACTCAGTCTCGAGAAGCGGCTGTTCTCACGGCTAGTTAAAAGTGCGTACAGTACTAGTTTGTGACGCCATGATCTTGGTCTTCATATTCGATGTGTTCGATTGCATCGAGGAGTGTACTTGCAGTGTAATCCGCATCTTTACAGTCATCTTGTAGGGCGCCACTTTTAACGAGTATCGTTTTGGTCCCAGCATTAATGCCAGTCATAACATCAGTTACGCGGTCACCGATCATCCAAGAATTATGCAAATCAACTCCGTACTCTTGAGCGGCTTTTAAAATCATCGCTGGTCTTGGTTTTTGGCATTCGCAAGACGAGTTCTGCCCGTGAGGGCAGTGATATGTTTTAATAATCTTAATACCACTCGGTTCAATCATTGCAATAAGGGCGTTGTTAATTGTTTCGAAGTCAGCTTCGGTAATGAGACCCTCGGCAATGCCAGCTTGATTAGTGATAATAAAGACTTCGTAATCTAAGCCTGACAATTTTTTCAGTGCTGGCATGACTGTCGGCAACAGTTCAAGTTTATTAATACTATCAACTCGTTCGTAAAGAGGAATACCTGCATTGATTGTTCCGTCGCGGTCTAAAAATACGGCTTTCATATTGAGTACCTTTCTTTAACGTATTCAAGTAGCTCTGGAAAGCTTGACCGTTCAATAAAATGTTTACCATGGTGTATCGGAATTTTTGTTGGATTGAGCTGTTCAGCGATAAATGTGAACTCATCCTGTGGTATATACGGATCATCGTCTCCCCAGCCATATCCTTCTAAGCACAAGCTTGACAAGCTTAGCTAAGTTAGCTAAGCTATACATATGAAAACCGTTACGATATATTACGGAAAGACAAATCGGAAGTAAATATATAGCCGCCGCCTT
>CAWCCP010000009.1:0-230423 GCA_963794235.1 uncultured bacterium | reverse complement strand
GTCTCTCAAGTTCAAAAAAGAGGGGCTTCTTGCCTAAGGCAGGAATACCCTCTTGTTTCTCTTGAAATCTATTTTATGATATCACGCTATTGTTTAAGTGTCAACTAGCTTACCAAATAATAAGCCTACAGATGGACACCTCTAGTTATATAACGTGTATTTATGCTTTTAAAAACAGTGTTTTATTTTCGGCGGGAAATGGCTCCGCCAATAGCACCATAATAGCTTGCCCTTTTTCGTCCACTCGATCCAGCAGCAAAACCACCGGTACGTCCTTTTTGGCCACCGAGACAACCAATTCTGGAATAAAAATCTGCGCCGTGTTTAAGCTTATTCTTTTTTGCAGCTAACCTGCCGCCACTGACTGTGCCTGCCATTATACCCTCCTAATGTTCAAGAAAATTAAAATGTTTAAGAAAAGTGACAGATCTCGAACGTACTTATGGTAACTAACAAAGCTGAAAAAGGTCTGTAAGAAATTTAGCAGTTAACATTTAATGCTGGTTGCGGTCAGTTTATTTGGTAGAACTCGTCGTGCTTGATTGTGTTGTGGAATTATTAAATGTTAGTGGAGCTACTTTTATAATCTTATTCGTACTCGGCCTATAAATAGCCTACCCCATATTTTACGTAGAGTAAGACCTTATCTCCATTTTGGGCATTATCAAAAAAGGCTGATTGTGCTTTTGCCTGAGTTACATTACTTACTTCTGCTATAGTCGGTGTTTCATTTTTAGGTAATTGAATCAACTTACCCACTTGGTTGATTAAAATCTGGTTTTGCTTTTGAACCGCTACTTGTGGATTGACATTCAAGTTAGCCACTTGCGTCTGCAAGTCTTTGCGGTCATTATCCAAGCTCCAACACCAGAGCCCTAACGCGACTACTGCTACTACGAGTACTGCCTCAAATGCCAATCTTAGCATACCAGAACGTCTCTTGGGCATGCCAATAGTCTTTTTAGGGGTTACCGTGCTACTTGAAGATACAGTTGGTGGTATGGGTGCATCATTAGTGGTGTCAACCTCTGGTTTACTATCATTTGCTTTTTCTGGTTCTGGCATGTCTTCTTCATCTCCCTTGTCATTAGATGTTTTTTCGGCTTCGGCTGGCTTATCGTCATCTGAAGTCT
Organism: uncultured bacterium; assembly: GCA_963794235.1. Classification (GTDB taxonomy): domain Bacteria; phylum Patescibacteriota; class Saccharimonadia; order Saccharimonadales; family UBA4665; genus CAWCCP01. The sequence goes on along the minus strand of CAWCCP010000009.1, from coordinate 229,290 downwards.
CTTCCTTCGGATCAGTATCTTCTTCAGGTTGCTCGCTTGACTCATTATTACCTGAATCATCTGATTGATCTTCAGTTTGGTTACTAGCCCGCTCTTCGGGCTCCGATTCTTGCTCTGAATCCTTTTTCTTCGTCTTGCGACTCCGAATTTGTTGTCGTCTCCTTAACTTCATCATTTGCTGCTTCGTTTTCGGAATGATCAGTTTTAGTGTCAAAATCTTCATTCTCTGACGGCCATTGGACATCTACCTGTGGCATATTTATAACTCCTCTCTCTTTCTTCTTGCTTACGGTTATTGTAGCTCGTAAACCTTTACGAACACAAGTATGAATCACGTTTTACCTCGGAGCGAACGGAGTTAACTCATTTAATAGTTGAATGATTATTTATCTATAGGTCTGTATTGTCTTAAAACAAAAAGCCTCCTTTCGGAAGCTTTTTTATAATTTGGCACCGTGCTATTTTCCCAGGGGTGAACCCCAAGTATTGTAACCGCTACGAGGCTTAACTGCTGTGTTCGGCATGGGAACAGGTGTTTCCCTCGCGCCATGGGCACCAAATTAAGCTTCTTAAAAGCTTATAAGCAATCTGATCGATGCCCATGATGTACATATGCACGGATATTAGTAAGATAAGCAATTATAGACAAACGTGTTATGGTACTGATAAGCACCAATAACTAGTCAATTGCATCTCTGACTCAAACACACGTAAAAGGCTATCGAATCAGAGATCGTAAAAAGTCAATGGCCCTATTAGTACGCTTCGGCTACACATGTTACCGTGCTTCCACCTTGCGCCTATCAACCTGATCGTCTTTCAGGGAGCTCATAGGGAAATCTAATCTTGAGGTCAGTTTCGCGCTTAATATGCTTTCAGCGCTTATCTGTTCCGCACGATAGCTACTCAGCAATGCCCTTGGTAGAACAACTGATACACCAGCGGTGCGTTCACCCCGGTCCTCTCGTACTAGGGGCAAATCCTCTCAAATTTCCTTTCGTCCACAGCGGATATAAACCGAACTGTCTCACGACGTTCTGAACCCAGCTCACGTACCTCTTTAACCGGCGAACAGCCGGACCCTTGGAAGGTGCTCCCCCTCCAGGATGAGATGAGCCGACATCGAGGTGCCAAACAGCGCCGTCTATGTGAACTATTGGGCGCTATAAGCCTGTTATCCCCGGCGTAACTTTTATCCGAAAGCGCTGCCGATACCACACTCATGTACATAATGTACGGACAGCGGAAAACTTACTCCTACTTTCGTACCTGCTTGGCTTGTAGGCCTCACAGTCAAGCTGGCTTATGCGTATACACTATCGATTACGATTTCCATCCGTACTCTAGCCAACCTTTGAACGCCTCCGATACTCTTTAGGAGGCAACCGCCCCAGTTAAACTACCCATCAGACACGGTCCCGGAACCGGAAACTACACATCGAAAATATAGTTCATGAACAAATTGATGGTCCCGGTAAGAACAAGATCATAACAAGGGTGGTATTTCACTGGTGACTCCACCTAGGCTAGCGCCTAAGCTTCAAAGTCTCCCACCTATCCTACACATGTTACAACCCGGCTCAATGCCAAGCTGTAGTAAAGCTGCACGGGGTCTTTTCGTCCTGCTGCGGACAGACGGCATCTTTACCGTCAATGCACTTTCACCGAGCTCTTCGTCGAGACAGTACCCATATCATTACGCCATTCGTGCGGGTCAGAACTTACCTGACAAGGAATTTCGCTACCTTAGGACGGTTATAGTTACCGCCGCCGTTCACTGGGGCTTCAGTTCAAAGCGTAAACCTCTCCCTTAACCTTCCGGCACCGGGCAGGCGTCAGCCCCTATACATCCACTTTCGTGTTAGCAGAGACCTATGTTTTTGGTAAACAGTTGCATGGGTTCCTTAGCTGCGGCCCCCTCACACTATCTACCACGATAGTAGAGTTATTGGGCTCAGCTTTCTTTTCTCGATATTCTCGTTTATACAGATCATGCAAGAAGTTATAAATTACATAAACTACTGTTCGTTTTCCTGAAAAGAAAACTGGCATATCTCACTGTGATAAACACAGTGAGGGGGCAGGCCTTATTCCGAAGTTACGGCCGCTTGTTTGCCGAGTTCCTTGACGAAGAATCACTCGTACACCTTGGTCTTCTCGACCTGAGCACCTGTGTCGGTTTGCGGTACGGATAGTGCTAGTACACACGTTTGATAGCTTTTCTAGTCAGCACTTTCATCAGGAATTCAACCATAAAGGTCGTTTCATTCGTACGCATTTCTCCTACTTAGACGGATATAACCATGAATCCGCTCCTACTAATATGCCGCGCACACCAAACAATACTAACACTAGTACGGGAATATTAACCCGTTGTCCATCGCCTACGCTACGCGCCTCGGCTTAGGACCGACTAACCCTGGGACGATTACCGTGGCCCAGGAAACCTTGCTCTTTCGGTGGGCAGGATTCTCACCTGCCTTATGGTTACTCATTCCAGCATTCTCACTTGCTAACGCTCCACCAGACCTCGCAGTCCGACTTCAACGCAGATAGCAACGCTCCTCTACCACGCATGTATAACTGCACACATCCATATCTTCGGTACTATGCTTAGCCCCGTTACATTTTCCGCGCAAGATCTCTTGACGAGTGAGCTGTTACGCACTCTTTAAATGAATGGCTGCTTCTAAGCCAACATCCTCGTTGTTTAAGAAATCTCACCTCGTTTCCCACTTAGCGTAGATTTAGGGACCTTAGATGATGGTCTGGGCTGTTTCCCTTTTGAGCGACGAGCTTAGCCCCGCCGTTCTAACTGCCGTAGTTCCACTGATAGTATTCGTAGTTTGTCAAGGGTGAGTACCCTTACGGGCCCCAGTCCGAAACAGAGCTCTACCCCTACTCAGCTACCGTACAACGCTAGCCCTAAAGCTATTTCGAGGAGAACCAGCTATCTCCGAGTTCGATTGGCATTTCACCTCTAACCACAGGTCATCCGGGCGTTTTGCAATTCGCTACGGTTCGGCCCTCCACGTAGTTTTACCCACGCTTCAGCCTGCCCATGGTTAGGTCACCCGGTTTCGGGTCTATTCACTACGTACTATGGTCGCCCTATTCAGGCTCGCTTTCACTATGCCTCCGTCAAATGACTTAAGCTTGCACGTAGCAAATAACTCGCTGGATCGTTCTACAAAAAGCACGCCGTCACCGGATAAACCGGCTCCGACTCCTTGTACGCACACAATTTCAGGTTCTATTTCACTCCCCTTCCGGGGTTCTTTTAACCTTTCCCTCACGGTACTTGTTCACTATCGATCGTAAGATATATTTAGCCTTGGAGGGTGGACCCCCCAGCTTCAGTCAGGGTTTCACGTGTCCCGACCTACTCGACAATATAAATGATAAGGTTTGCGATACTTGGCGTACCAGGCTATCACTGTCTTTGGCGCAGCTTTCCAACTGCTTCTGCTCGCCTTGCAAATTTCTTACCTTATGCAGAGCTGGTGGTAGCACTCTGCTGCCAATACGGAATGCTGATCGAAATCAGCGCTCCGCACTGGTTATTTATATGTCACAACCCCTTAATAACATTCGTCTACCAACTTATTCATCTGCAAATTAACAGATGAAAGTCATTAAAGTTTGGGCTCTTCCGCGATTCGCTCGCCACTACTAACGGAATCATTGGTTATTTTCTCTTCCTCAGGGTACTAAGATGTTTCAGTTCCCCCGCTTACCGCTCTCCTAGTCCTATATATTCAGACAGGCGCGACTAGACATAACTCTAGCTGGGTTTCCCCATTCGGACATCTCCGGATCAAAGCATATGTTAGCTGCTCCCCGGAGCTTTTCGCAGCTCATCACGTCCTTCATCGGTATCTTACGTCAAGGCATTCTTTGTGTGCGCTTGAGTAACTTTTTACGATTGTATTGAGATAAGCCAGAAGCTTACTTCAATAGTGCAATTGACTAGTTATTGGTGATTATCATATTTACATTCGTAAATTAATAGTCCAATAGCCGTTTGTCTTAAATTACAAGATTGCATTTCCGCAATACTTGCTTAATTGCTTATCTTTACTTAACCAAATTTTTAAGTTGCGAAACTCTGAAGCCTTTCTTGCAGTGGACGATAATTTAGCACGCCCATATTGCAATCCAGAACTGTCGAGGCTTGAGTTTACGATTGAAGCTCTTGCGGCTTTGGCGAATGCCTCTACTTAAACTCAAGCAGTCAGAACATATTAGCAAAAATAACAGAGGCGGTCAAGCCCTCTGTTGCTGTTAAACTTGCTACAGTTCTGTAGATGAAGAATGCAAAAGCTGGTTTATTGGTTTTAAAATACATCTGTTCTGTGTATCTAACTCCAGGAGTGTTTATTGGTATTATCAAGTACTCATACGTAAACTTAGAAATAGATCGAGAACTAATCAGTTCAAATAAATTAGAGCTCTACTGCGGAGAGAAATAGTTAAAGGTGTACGTTTGACCAGCTACCGGTGGATTTATAAAGTACAGATCAAATGCAGTTTCACTAGAGTTAACGTATGCATTAGCGCTCGCACTAGCCGCACTAGTTGGCGTTAATACTGGATGAGGTGTCTGCTTGAATGCTTCAGAGAAGTTTACCGAACATACCTGCCCGGCTGCTAGTCCAACTCCATTAGGCTGAATTGTTAACTGTACCGCTTGTATCATTACCGTCTACAGTACAAACCGCAGTACTACCAGCATTTTGCGTATCAACGGTTGTAGTTGGCGTATTACCACTCGTTATAAAGTGGCCACCCAGTGTCAGATCACCATTAATTTGTGCAGAACCCGCTACAGTTAAAGTTTCTACAGTTGCAAGACCGGATACCGTTAACGTGGTGGTTGAAGTTGATCCTACTACACTTAAGCTTGCAATTGATGCACTCCCCGTAACTGTTAGATTCTGTGTTGTTGTAGTGCCAGCTACAGATAGATCACCGTTTGTAGAAATATCCCCACTAATGTTCAGGCTTCCTGATACACTCTCATCACCCTGAATTTGGTTAGCGGACTGCCCGTCAGTAGGATCAGCGTAGCCAACATGTAACTGAGTCATGACTTCGTTGCTCGATTGAGTCCCATCATATGCTTCAAGTGCGGTACCGATAATTTCACCGGGCTTAGTCGCTTTCATCGCCACCCCAGGAGTTGAGGAGGAGGTTAGATAATCCCCAGGTTCAATAGGGCCATTTTCAAGACTTACCTTTACAGGCACACGACCTGTCAGGGCCAAGATTACAGAGTGACCGTCATCTGCGCCACCAACTTCGTATGGGGTTGTGGATACAACGCCCATTAGATCATTGTCATAAGGCCTAGACGAGTCTTGTACAGATGTTGGATCTGATCCAACCGTTAAGACGTCTCCAGGCTGGGGCTGCGTGTCGCCACTGTAATCAATCCATTCAGCATAATCAGCTGTGGTTGAAGTTGAACTCGAAGTCGTGACTGCGCCGAAAGTGCCTTCACCAATTACTTGCCAAGTACCATCTTGACGCATTATCGTAAACGATCGTTGAGTTGTAGCACCTGTCGTCCCTGTTTGTACCAAGGTAGCAATAGTTTGGCTGGTGTTGATTTTAATGTAAACCGTGTGCGTTTCCGAAGCGCCAGTAGTACCCTTAATATCTACAGCTGTTATTCCTACGATAGTGCCGTCAGTGGCTGGCAAACCCGTAATGTTAAAGGTAGTGTTAATATTGCCTGCTGTCGTACCATCGGTTGCAGACAAATAGTAACCAACAGCGGAGCTTGTTTCTGTATAGGTTGACCCCGTGGTATCCGTTTTAATATCATTGACCTCACCACCTGTTATGGCGCCAGCGTTCGCTATATCCCCGCTAGCAGTACTAACTTCAAAACTATCCGCACCTGTAGAATCCTGAATTTGGAAGGCTCCATCAGTATTTGTAGATGTTGCAATTATGTCATTCGGTGCCGTTGCACTTCCCGTTAGAGTATCCGTTATACCCTCATTCTGTAGCGTTAAACCACCAGTCGTAGCGCTATTACCAAGTGAAACTGAATAAGCATTACTGGTACCGATATTTATTGCCGATCCGACAGAGTCATCCGTGATCGTTACGTCATCAAAGTAATGGATTTCACCAGTTGCTTCATAACTCTCAAATCCTAAGAACACCGAAGTGGCAGTAGCTGGAGCGGTAACCTGTCCGGTTATCTCGGTCCAGCCGCTGGAGTTATCAGTGGCACTACCCACCTCAGTTTGGGTGCCAGGTCCATTCCAGAATGCATATTACTCAATAAGCTCACTGGTTGAGGCAGCATGTACCCAACCAGTAATGGTATACACAGAACCAGGCGTAACAGGCACGTTTGTGCCGTAATCATAAATACCGAAGGCGGCCGAACCCCCTGTACCTGTCTCTTTGAAGCTATATGAGCCGCTATGGTCTATTCCCGATGCAGATTGTGAGGTTGTGGGAAGACTAGTACCGCTAGTACCGCCGTACCAACCTATCCATTCGTGTACTGCCGATGTTTCGAAGTTGAAATCTGCAAGGTCCAGACCGCCACCTGTGCTCGTACCCGAATCGATTGAGATATTACCAGCGAAACCGCTGACGAATTTCCACTTTCGAGCACGATATTACCACTATTACTGGATGTATTGCCAGTGTTCAGGTTTATTGCACCAGTACCGCCTTGGATGGTAGTGGTAGAACCATTGTTAAGGTTACCGACGGTAGTATTCGTAGTTGAGCCAGAACCACCGTTACCAATACCAATAGTTTGAGTAACTGCAGTTGCACCGGTCTGACCAATTTGAATGCTATTAGATACGGCACTAGTACCAACGTTGATCGTGCCTGAAGTACCGCTCTGGATACTGACTGCGGTTGCAGTGGTACCGCCTTGGATGGTGGTGGTAGAGGCATTGACCAGGCTACCGACCGTTACAACGTCTTTGCCACTACCGGCAGCAGCACCAATATTGATATTATTCGTTCCAGTAGTTGCACCATTGGCAATGTCGACGGTCTCACCTGCGGTAGATTGTCCGAGGGTTAGTGTGCCTGTGTTAGTAGTTGAGCCTATGGTGACAGTATTGATATGAGTGGTACCAACAGAGATTGTACCAGCAGTACCTGCTTGAATGCTGATTGCACCTGCACCAGTACCGCCTTGGATGGTGGTAGTGGTTGTGCTGTTAGTATTTCCAAGAGTAATGCTCGTTGCATTTGTGTCTCCTAAGTTTAATGCCGTAGCTGCGTCTATGGTTAATGAACTACTACTCGTAGTAAAAGTAGAAGCCGCATTAGCAGTTAAGTTTACTGCACCACTACTAACCGTTAAACCGCCACTCGTAACTGTTTCGCCCGTTGCAACGGTTAAGGTTCCCGTGAAGTTCGCAGTCGTGTTAATAGTCTGGCCATTAATGGTACCAAAGCCGGTGATGGTTGGGCTGCTCGAGCCAGTAATAGTACCACTAATCGTAGGGCTAGAGATCGTACCGCCAGCTACGCTCAGACCATTGACGGCGGTTGCGCTCAGGCTACCACCGGATACAGTACCGCCAGAGATAGTAGCGCCGTTAATGGTGCCGGCTGTAATGGTACCGGTACCGCTGCTGCCAACCTGTAAGTTACCACCAACCGTCAGCAGTGTCGCACCAGCGTTCTGGCTCAATATAGAGTTGGCTACCGTCTGGGAGCCGGTAAACATCGCAATAGTGTTGGCCGTACCGTTGCTACTCGCCGTGACGCCGGTACCGCTGCCGGCACAGTTGCCGGTACTCAGACAGATGGTAGCGGTGGCAGCGCCTGGATCAGGTAAGGTGTACGTCGTGTTCTGTCCGAGGCTAGCACTCGTTATGACCGTGCCGGTGTGGTTCGTGCCCCCAGCACCGTCGTTGAGGATCAGGCTACCAGCTTGGGTGGTGGTACCAATGGTAGTGCTTGCCCCTTGGACGGTTAAGGTTCCCGTGAAGTTCGCAGTCGTGTTAATAGTCTGGCCATTAATGGTACCAAAGCCGGTGATGGTTGGGCTGCTCGAGCCAGTAATAGTACCACTAATCGTAGGGCTAGAGATCGTACCGCCAGCTACGCTCAGACCATTGACGGCGGTTGCGCTCAGGCTACCACCGGATACAGTACCGCCAGAGATAGTAGCGCCGTTAATGGTGCCGGCTGTAATGGTACCGGTACCGCTGCTGCCAACCTGTAAGTTACCACCAACCGTCAGCAGTGTCGCACCAGCGTTCTGGCTCAATATAGAGTTGGCTACCGTCTGGGAGCCGGTAAACATCGCAATAGTGTTGGCCGTACCGTTGCTACTCGCCGTGACGCCGGTACCGCTGCCGGCACAGTTGCCGGTACTCAGACAGATGGTAGCGGTGGCAGCGCCTGGATCAGGTAAGGTGTACGTCGTGTTCTGTCCGAGGCTAGCACTCGTTATGACCGTGCCGGTGTGGTTCGTGCCCCCAGCACCGTCGTTGAGGATCAGGCTACCAGCTTGGGTGGTGGTACCAATGGTAGTGCTTGCCCCTTGGACGGTTAAGGTTCCCGTGAAGTTCGCAGTCGTGTTAATAGTCTGGCCATTAATGGTACCAAAGCCGGTGATGGTTGGGCTGCTCGAGCCAGTAATAGTACCACTAATCGTAGGGCTAGAGATCGTACCGCCAGCTACGCTCAGACCATTGACGGCGGTTGCGCTCAGGCTACCACCGGATACAGTACCGCCAGAGATAGTAGCGCCGTTAATGGTGCCGGCTGTAATGGTACCGGTACCGCTGCTGCCAACCTGTAAGTTACCACCAACCGTCAGCAGTGTCGCACCAGCGTTCTGGCTCAATATAGAGTTGGCTACCGTCTGGGAGCCGGTAAACATCGCAATAGTGTTGGCCGTACCGTTGCTACTCGCCGTGACGCCGGTACCGCTGCCGGCACAGTTGCCGGTACTCAGACAGATGGTAGCGGTGGCAGCGCCTGGATCAGGTAAGGTGTACGTCGTGTTCTGTCCGAGGCTAGCACTCGTTATGACCGTGCCGGTGTGGTTCGTGCCCCCAGCACCGTCGTTGAGGATCAGGCTACCAGCTTGGGTGGTGGTACCAATGGTAGTGCTTGCCCCTTGGACGGTTAAGGTTCCCGTGAAGTTCGCAGTCGTGTTAATAGTCTGGCCATTAATGGTACCAAAGCCGGTGATGGTTGGGCTGCTCGAGCCAGTAATAGTACCACTAATCGTAGGGCTAGAGATCGTACCGCCAGCTACGCTCAGACCATTGACGGCGGTTGCGCTCAGGCTACCACCGGATACAGTACCGCCAGAGATAGTAGCGCCGTTAATGGTGCCGGCTGTAATGGTACCGGTACCGCTGCTGCCAACCTGTAAGTTACCACCAACCGTCAGCAGTGTCGCACCAGCGTTCTGGCTCAATATAGAGTTGGCTACCGTCTGGGAGCCGGTAAACATCGCAATAGTGTTGGCCGTACCGTTGCTACTCGCCGTGACGCCGGTACCGCTGCCGGCACAGTTGCCGGTACTCAGACAGATGGTAGCGGTGGCAGCGCCTGGATCAGGTAAGGTGTACGTCGTGTTCTGTCCGAGGCTAGCACTCGTTATGACCGTGCCGGTGTGGTTCGTGCCCCCAGCACCGTCGTTGAGGATCAGGCTACCAGCTTGGGTGGTGGTACCAATGGTAGTGCTTGCCCCTTGGACGGTTAAGGTTCCCGTGAAGTTCGCAGTCGTGTTAATAGTCTGGCCATTAATGGTACCAAAGCCGGTGATGGTTGGGCTGCTCGAGCCAGTAATAGTACCACTAATCGTAGGGCTAGAGATCGTACCGCCAGCTACGCTCAGACCATTGACGGCGGTTGCGCTCAGGCTACCACCGGATACAGTACCGCCAGAGATAGTAGCGCCGTTAATGGTGCCGGCTGTAATGGTACCGGTACCGCTGCTGCCAACCTGTAAGTTACCACCAACCGTCAGCAGTGTCGCACCAGCGTTCTGGCTCAATATAGAGTTGGCTACCGTCTGGGAGCCGGTAAACATCGCAATAGTGTTGGCCGTACCGTTGCTACTCGCCGTGACGCCGGTACCGCTGCCGGCACAGTTGCCGGTACTCAGACAGATGGTAGCGGTGGCAGCGCCTGGATCAGGTAAGGTGTACGTCGTGTTCTGTCCGAGGCTAGCACTCGTTATGACCGTGCCGGTGTGGTTCGTGCCCCCAGCACCGTCGTTGAGGATCAGGCTACCAGCTTGGGTGGTGGTACCAATGGTAGTGCTTGCCCCTTGGACGGTTAAGGTTCCCGTGAAGTTCGCAGTCGTGTTAATAGTCTGGCCATTAATGGTACCAAAGCCGGTGATGGTTGGGCTGCTCGAGCCAGTAATAGTACCACTAATCGTAGGGCTAGAGATCGTACCGCCAGCTACGCTCAGACCATTGACGGCGGTTGCGCTCAGGCTACCACCGGATACAGTACCGCCAGAGATAGTAGCGCCGTTAATGGTGCCGGCTGTAATGGTACCGGTACCGCTGCTGCCAACCTGTAAGTTACCACCAACCGTCAGCAGTGTCGCACCAGCGTTCTGGCTCAATATAGAGTTGGCTACCGTCTGGGAGCCGGTAAACATCGCAATAGTGTTGGCCGTACCGTTGCTACTCGCCGTGACGCCGGTACCGCTGCCGGCACAGTTGCCGGTACTCAGACAGATGGTAGCGGTGGCAGCGCCTGGATCAGGTAAGGTGTACGTCGTGTTCTGTCCGAGGCTAGCACTCGTTATGACCGTGCCGGTGTGGTTCGTGCCCCCAGCACCGTCGTTGAGGATCAGGCTACCAGCTTGGGTGGTGGTACCAATGGTAGTGCTTGCCCCTTGGACGGTTAAGGTTCCCGTGAAGTTCGCAGTCGTGTTAATAGTCTGGCCATTAATGGTACCAAAGCCGGTGATGGTTGGGCTGCTCGAGCCAGTAATAGTACCACTAATCGTAGGGCTAGAGATCGTACCGCCAGCTACGCTCAGACCATTGACGGCGGTTGCGCTCAGGCTACCACCGGATACAGTACCGCCAGAGATAGTAGCGCCGTTAATGGTGCCGGCTGTAATGGTACCGGTACCGCTGCTGCCAACCTGTAAGTTACCACCAACCGTCAGCAGTGTCGCACCAGCGTTCTGGCTCAATATAGAGTTGGCTACCGTCTGGGAGCCGGTAAACATCGCAATAGTGTTGGCCGTACCGTTGCTACTCGCCGTGACGCCGGTACCGCTGCCGGCACAGTTGCCGGTACTCAGACAGATGGTAGCGGTGGCAGCGCCTGGATCAGGTAAGGTGTACGTCGTGTTCTGTCCGAGGCTAGCACTCGTTATGACCGTGCCGGTGTGGTTCGTGCCCCCAGCACCGTCGTTGAGGATCAGGCTACCAGCTTGGGTGGTGGTACCAATGGTAGTGCTTGCCCCTTGGACGGTTAAGGTTCCCGTGAAGTTCGCAGTCGTGTTAATAGTCTGGCCATTAATGGTACCAAAGCCGGTGATGGTTGGGCTGCTCGAGCCAGTAATAGTACCACTAATCGTAGGGCTAGAGATCGTACCGCCAGCTACGCTCAGACCATTGACGGCGGTTGCGCTCAGGCTACCACCGGATACAGTACCGCCAGAGATAGTAGCGCCGTTAATGGTGCCGGCTGTAATGGTACCGGTACCGCTGCTGCCAACCTGTAAGTTACCACCAACCGTCAGCAGTGTCGCACCAGCGTTCTGGCTCAATATAGAGTTGGCTACCGTCTGGGAGCCGGTAAACATCGCAATAGTGTTGGCCGTACCGTTGCTACTCGCCGTGACGCCGGTACCGCTGCCGGCACAGTTGCCGGTACTCAGACAGATGGTAGCGGTGGCAGCGCCTGGATCAGGTAAGGTGTACGTCGTGTTCTGTCCGAGGCTAGCACTCGTTATGACCGTGCCGGTGTGGTTCGTGCCCCCAGCACCGTCGTTGAGGATCAGGCTACCAGCTTGGGTGGTGGTACCAATGGTAGTGCTTGCCCCTTGGACGGTTAAGGTTCCCGTGAAGTTCGCAGTCGTGTTAATAGTCTGGCCATTAATGGTACCAAAGCCGGTGATGGTTGGGCTGCTCGAGCCAGTAATAGTACCACTAATCGTAGGGCTAGAGATCGTACCGCCAGCTACGCTCAGACCATTGACGGCGGTTGCGCTCAGGCTACCACCGGATACAGTACCGCCAGAGATAGTAGCGCCGTTAATGGTGCCGGCTGTAATGGTACCGGTACCGCTGCTGCCAACCTGTAAGTTACCACCAACCGTCAGCAGTGTCGCACCAGCGTTCTGGCTCAATATAGAGTTGGCTACCGTCTGGGAGCCGGTAAACATCGCAATAGTGTTGGCCGTACCGTTGCTACTCGCCGTGACGCCGGTACCGCTGCCGGCACAGTTGCCGGTACTCAGACAGATGGTAGCGGTGGCAGCGCCTGGATCAGGTAAGGTGTACGTCGTGTTCTGTCCGAGGCTAGCACTCGTTATGACCGTGCCGGTGTGGTTCGTGCCCCCAGCACCGTCGTTGAGGATCAGGCTACCAGCTTGGGTGGTGGTACCAATGGTAGTGCTTGCCCCTTGGACGGTTAAGGTTCCCGTGAAGTTCGCAGTCGTGTTAATAGTCTGGCCATTAATGGTACCGCTAGCTATTACGTTGCCTGACTGGTCAACGTTAAGCTCACTATTACCATTTACTTCTAGATTCAGCAGATTACCACTAAACCCGTTGGCAGCGGTTACAATAGCGTTGCCGGCATATGTCAGTGTAGTACCGGACTCGCTTAAACCAGAATTAGCTATAGTGCCCGAACCTGTGAATTCAGCAATGTCACCACTGGTACCAGATCCACTAATTCCTCCACCGCTGCCGGCACAGTTGCCAGCTGTTGTACAAATTGTATATGTACCAGCAGGGGCAGTTCGATCAAACTCGTAAGTCTGGGAAGCCGTTGGAGAGCCCACAAAATTAACAGTTGTTGTAAATCCACCACCAGTTGCTGTAAGAGTACTACTACCATTACCTTGAAGCGTAAGAGGGCCACCAATAGAGCCGACAGTCAAGCCTGAGACACCACTTACTGCACTGCTAGATACGGTTAGACCATCTACAGTAGTACCCGTAAGCGTACCGCCAGTAATGTCACCAGCTGTTAGAGTACCGCCAGAGATAGTAGCGCCGTTAATGGTGCCGGCTGTAATGGTACCGGTACCGCTGCTGCCAACCTGTAAGTTACCACCAACCGTCAGCAGTGTCGCACCAGCGTTCTGGCTCAATATAGAGTTGGCTACCGTCTGGGAGCCGGTAAACATCGCAATAGTGTTGGCCGTACCGTTGCTACTCGCCGTGACGCCGGTACCGCTGCCGGCACAGTTGCCGGTTGTTGTACAAATTATTTGATTATTTCCACCCGATGACGGAAACGTAAACGTATTATTACCGTTAGAGTTAGAAAAAATTACATTGTCACTAGCATTAATTGCAAGATTATCCCCAGTCTTTATAGTATTAAACTCATCACTACTTACAGATCCAGTCGATGCTAGAGTTAAATCTCCGCTAAGTAATAAACTATTAAACTGTACGTTAGAAACGGTGTCTATATCTTGCGGTAACGTCAGGATTACATTGCCCATTGTCGATGAGACGCTAATTTGGTGGGTAGTTCCTGATAGGCTTACTACGCCGCTATTTGATAGTGTAGAACCGTTAAGCCCAAGCCCAGAGCCAATACTAACCGCCCCACTAACCCCGCCAATTGTTGTAACGATTACTGTTGGTGCTCCTTGTACTTGACTATAATCTATAGTACCGGCTGTAATTTGTCCGTTTGGCCCTACAACGAAACTGTCGTTTCCATTACTTTCTAAATCAACCAGGTCACCCGAGCCTGTTTTATTTACAAATATTGAAGGATTATTCGTAGAATCATTTTGGCTAGTTGACGGACCCAAAGTAACTTGATCCCCTCCGCCTCCACTATTGTCTGAAATCGTATAGTTTCCATTAGAATCATGGCTAATTTGTATATTAGAGGTGCCTGCACTAAGGGTGTTCACTCCCGTTCCACTAATCGTTGTTCCAGCAATAGCAATACCAGCTCCAGCAGTTAAAGTAACGCGGCCTGTTAAGCCCTGAAAGCTGCTCACTGAAGGAGTATTAATGGCATTCGCTACCGATTGGAGTAAGTTACTTGAGACATCCAGCTCATTATTTGTAATTTGAAGGCTACTGCCTAATCCCAGAGCGCCTGAAGTTCCTCCTATTGAAGTGACGTGTTGTGGGATAGCAGTGGGAGAAAGACTAACAAATTCAGAACCGTTATAGTAATAAGGTTGGTTTGTCGACTGGCTATAGTAAATCTGCCCGGTTACGGGAGAACTTGGTGTTCCCGTAGGCGCTAAGACAACTGTGTTATTAACTTCCAGCTGACCGTTAATCGCTAAGTGGTTTGCTTCACCCAATTCCAACTGACCAGACACCTTTATGCCCTGTAAAGGGACAGTTGTTACAGGGTAATTCGAAGCCGGCTGTGAGTTATTTTCATTACCCTGATGTTTATCCGATGGTAAGTTTGAGAAAATGTAACTAACGATGCCAATGAGCAAAATGATGCTTATTGCAATACACCCGACAATTGTAGTCGTCTTCCTATAGCGAGTAGTAGAAAACAAACCATGGTGTACAGCTTCCATAGGTGGTAGTTGAGGGCTTTGAGTATTAGTCTCTAGACTAGATTCGTACGGCGTACTTTCTAAGTCATGCTCAAAACTATCATCCTCAGGTTGCATTTTGGTTTTTCTGAATTTTAATTTTTTATTCAATTAACCCTGTGCGGGTGCTATTATCCGTAGTTTTATTTTATTCCTCTTATGACAAGAGAGCAAGAAAAGTGAACACTTTTTTTAAATAAACCTACTTACAGGCTGTTCTTTAAAAAAATTGACAAGCTAACTAGCTTAACAAAAAAATTACTGTAACGGTGGCAACGATGACAATCAGTATTACCATACCTAAAACTGAGCTTAAACTACGGAAGACAGCATATTTTGCAAGTGGGTTACGTCCAATCGAGATAATTCCGCTGTATATTGAAGCGTAGATGAGAGTAATGAGAGATACTACTGCAATTAATGCGATAACAAAACTTACAATAACCCTAATACTTGAAACATCTCTGCCTGTTATGTCTTTTCCAAGTTCTTGGATAGAGTTTAGTTGGCTATTACCCTGAGTGTTACCGGCTCCGATCGAAATTCCGAGCCGTATATACCCTACATAAACTTTTACAGACTTTCCTGCTTTGTTGATAATATTGTGCGGAGTTACTCCGGCTGTATTCGAATTTAAGGATGTCTGGGCTAAGCCAATGACTTCTTCATCTGGCGAAGATTTCATACCCAAACCATTAATAGGTGATACAGAGATTTGATCTCCAACGTGTATTGGCCCGTTAATTGTACTGACCAGTGTATTTACAGTACCACTAGTAGCTACCTGTATAGAGTCAGGGTTTGAATCCTCGGCTAAAAGTGAATCATTTACAGTTACTGCAACCCCTAGCAATCCCTCCCCATTATCCGTATTTGATTCTTCAACATAATCTGTTCTTGCAGGATTTAAACTTACAAGGCTTCCAGGGACAATCGTAACATTTGAACTATACGAATGAGAGATGTTAGCTGAAGAAGCGTTAGCTGGGCTAAGGCTCAGTAAGAGTAGAATAGCTCCCACGCCAGCAATTATTAACTTCAGCTCTCCTATCTTACGCATGCTGGTTACGATTATAGCAAGGGTCGTCCCTGTAAGCTATGGCTAGTCAACAATGAACACTATGAACAAGCTATTAATATAGGAAAGTAATTGCTGTCAAAGAAATGTATTCAAATGATTATAAAACTGAGTATTTAAAAAGTTAAAGGTTAAATTGAATTATTTATAGATTTATTTGCATCAAATTAAATATATTAAAATTAAATAATAAACAACATCTAAAACCTATAGATCTATAAAAAATAAACATTTAATGCCTAAGTTTTGGGAACGTTTGTTTTTTCTTCAATAATCTGACGTCGACATAGCGCTTTCTTCAACTAACAATTTAACAAGCCATCAAAGCTAAATTTTAGAGGTCTAGTAATTTTACTTCAAATGTTTTATTTATAAGGGCTAGTAACCTACTGAAAAGCATAAGCATGTAACTATATTTAAAATCAAGCAAGTTTTTTCTACAGCATTAACTGAGAGCAATCTGACCAATGTAATATCATTAAATCATGCATTTTGTTTTCCACAAAATGATGGTATGTGTAAGAAATCCCACAGTGCACCCTAATTTTGACGCTTATTATGACATCGCACAAACAGTACAGCAAAAAGTTCAAATCAGGAAAGACGAAAAGAAAAGAGGGAAAATGAAAGTGCCGATTACAATTCAGAATTTAGGTCATCGTCGACTGAACGATGATAGTTCAAATTTACTAACTTCAACTGACTTCAGTAATTCGGGTACATTATACAGTCTTGTAAGGCATGGCCACAAGATAAGATTAATCGAAATAAGTACAGTCAGCATTGGTATATTAGGTATTGTTGGATTTTCAATTCTCAATAACTATTCTTTTACTGGAAGTAAAACTATTTCGGATAATTCAAATTCCTCCAATGTTCTCCCAACAATCGTTACTCAGGATATTGCGACTTTAAGATCTCCTCTTATCAGCCCTACTTCGGCAATACCTAACACAACCAACTCAGATGTTAATGAAAGCGCTGATATTTCTGCGGGCTCAGAATCATCCTCCAACAATGATCAAAATTCATTTACAAATATATCAATAAACGGCCGAGCCACGACTCCTTCTCTTCAAGATCAAAAGATCAAGAAATAATACCGAATACACTTCCGTTATTGCACAACCTAATGGTAATACAGCGATGGAAGTAACAAGCACTGATAATAGCAACGGATCAAGTGATAGTTTCAGTAGTAACGATGAAGATACGTCAATTAATAGCTCATCCGTGTCATACGATCAGGAGGGTCAATAAGATTTAACCAGTGATTGACCGATCGACTTAAGTGAACATCTTAAATTGTTTTTTTAAGTCGGGCGATCAAAACCCGAAGCATATGTGACCAATGCGTTTGGCACATTTTCAGATCAAGTCTCAGCCATTAAGCTCAACGTACTACGTAAGTACCCACTGAGCAACGCTGTTCAGCTTGCACCTGGAACTGTGCGTAAAACGTGAGGTTACTGCTTGCTAATAATAACAATTATCAATCCTAATGGAGGTAAGTATGAAAAAACAACTAATTCGCGCTACTGCAACCGCTGTACTAGCTACTGGCCTTACAGCCGGCATGGCAAGTTTTGCTGCTGCAGATATCAACACAACTGGAAACGGCTCACAGAACACTGAAAAGCTTCTTCAAGCTACTCAGCACACGTTGTAAACAGCAACAATCTTGGTGCTTCTAACAACAACAGCCAAGCTTCACACACTGGTAGCGCAAGCGCTGACAAAAACACTACTTCAGGTGACGTAACTACCGGAAGTGCAAACAACCAAAATACCTTTGGTGTTCAGGCAAACGTTGACTAACACTGGTTCAGCTAACGAAGCAGCTGACACTACTATGCCAAGTGATCCAGCTAGCCTTGGTAGCATTGGTGACACTGGTTATGATTCAACCAACACTATTAGTGCAACTCAAACCACTAATGTAAGCGTTAATAACCAAAACAACGTTCAGGTTAGCAGCAACAACAATCAGTACGCTAGCTCAGGTAACGCTACTTCTAACGAAAACACCACTGGTGGAAACGTTAAGACTGGTGATGCTTCAAACAGCACTACTAGCGAAGTTGATCTAACAGTTAATAACTAATTTAGTTAGCTATTAACGACTAGGTTCAGTGACCTAAAAATTAGGGACAACGGGAAGGGTTTAGTCGTAACCGAACCCTTCCCTCTACCTAAACGACGTCAAACGATAACAATTAAAAACATAAGCAGTGGGAGAGAGGCTATGGATAGTTTATGCCAATGAAATCTCTAGCTAAACAAAGTATATTTATCACTACAGCAGTTGTGCTTTTTAGTGCAAGTCTAACACCCATGGCAACATTTGCTGACACTCCGAGTTCATCTACAACATCAACTTCACAAACATGCACTCCCCCTGCAAGCACACAGCCAGGAGTTCATCAGCCCGTAGGAGCAGATGCTAAAACCTACACCTACAACTGCACAACTGGACTTTGGCAAAATAGTTATTACACATTTGACCCAAGTACTGGAATAACCACTCCTACTTATCCAATCGTATATACTTATGATCCTACGAGTGGTCAGTACGACACGACTGTCTGGACATATGACGCTGTTACTGGTCAATACGACGCTGTTACAGAATCCGTATCACAACCACCTGCAGGCGCAGACGTTGTAGGTGCGCCTATAGCCGTTACTGCACCAGCTAGTGACAGCATTACCAATACTGGTGCTGACTCTTCAAATACTCTTGGCAATGGCACAGATAATGGTTCTAGACATCTCTGACACAGGAGCAGACTCAGACAATGGTATCGCTGGTAATGACACTAACAATCTTACAGCTAATAATCAAACAGGTATCGACGCAAATAACTTACTTACACAGGGTGCTACTACTGGAAATGCAACCGAATTAAGTAATACACAAGCGGGTAATGCTACTAGTGGGGATGCTCAATCTATTGCTAACATTGTTAACATGCTCCAATCTTCAAGTAATGCGCTTAGCGGTAATACTGTAACCTTTGTTGCAAATATTAACGGTAACGTTAACGGTAATCTTCTAATAGATCCTTCTACACTCGGAAGCGTACAGCCAGCTTCTGACCCAACTGGCACAACAAATAATCTTACCCTTAATAACTCTACTGATGCGGCTATAAACAATAATATAAATGTCGGTGCCGATAGTGGTAATGCGACCGTAGCCGATAACACCAACGCTGGCAATGCTACAAGTGGTAGTGCTACAGCTATCGCTAACGTAGTCAATCTTGATAGATTCTGCGATTACGAGTGGTCAATCATTCATAGGAGTAATCAATATTAATGGTGATCTTAACGGGAATATCGAAGTATCACCTGACCTCATCAATCAACTCATTGCAAGTAATGTCCCGACTGTTACTATAAGCGATACCGGTGCTTCATCTACAAATACTGCAAGCCGGTAACAATACTGCAAATAATACAACCGTCACAAATACAAATA
The DNA here is from genome assembly GCA_963794235.1 of uncultured bacterium. Classification (GTDB taxonomy): domain Bacteria; phylum Patescibacteriota; class Saccharimonadia; order Saccharimonadales; family UBA4665; genus CAWCCP01. The sequence continues at coordinate 209,979 of CAWCCP010000009.1, read as the reverse complement.
ACGAGGGCATCACTAATAATGTTAACTCAAGCGCTACAAGTGGAAGTGCAGATGAAACTGCAAATACTAATGGAGGCAATGCTACAAGTGGTAATGCAGCCACCAATATTACTGCCTTCAACCTCACAGGCAGTCAAGTTATCGGAGCAAATGACTTACTTGTATTTGTGAATGTACTCGGAAGCTGGGTCGGTATGATAGTAAATGCACCTGCAGGTGCAACAGCTGCTGAATTAGGTGGTGGAATTACTTCAACAAGTAATGGAGGCAGCTCTAATACGACCGTCAATAACAATAATAACGACACTATAAATAACAATATCAATACCTCTGCACAAAGTGGCAATGCGGATGAGAGTAATAATACTAACGGGGGCAATGCTACAAGTGGTAATGCTGATTCAGCAGTTAATCTATTGAATGTTGAAAATAGCGATCTATCGCTTTCAGGTTGGTTTGGTATACTCTTCATTAACGTCCTTGGCACGTGGCATGGTGATTTTGGTATAGAGCCTACTCCAGCTGATTCAATTAGTCCTGTAACGTCAGGGACACCAGGAGATGGTACAATATTCTGGTAGCATAACCTCTGGAACAATGAAGGTCTTTAGGTTTGTGCCAACTGGTAGTAATAGTTCTGCTGGCACAAATACGGTCACAGGAACATCAACTAATACCCAAACAACTGGTGGATCGGTACTAGCTGCTCATATTACGAAAAATAATGCGGCTGCAGATTATCAGCCACCAAGCCGATTTGATGATGTAGTCTTCCCAGCTATCGCAGTAATTTCGTTTGTACTTTACATACTGGGAGATCGATTCCACACAATTCGCCAAGCCCGAAAAGCACAAATTTAATAGCACCTAACTTGCCGAGAAACAAATAGTACTATAGTAGTGTCGATAGTTGCTAGCGTTCAAATAAATAATTCATACTATCTTGCAATATTGTGAGCGCTAGCAATTCATCCTTGTTATTTAGTGTTTTTTTCGGTAAAATACTTCGGTAGTAAAGTATAAATTATTTTATTCAGATAGGTAAAAACTTAAATGGTTTACCCGCTACTCTGACAAAATAAGATAGGTTTGTAATATACACATCCAAGGTTCTCATTCACTTTTTACCTAAGGGGACATAGCTCAGTTGGCTAGAGCACCTGCTTTGCAAGCAGGGGGTCCAGGGTTCGAGTCCCTGTGTCTCCACCACACATATAAGACTTTGAAATCTACCGTACTTATAAGATTGCAAGCCTCTTCAAATTGAGGTTTATGAGCTCTTTACTTGTAAAAGGCGGCATTCTTCGTTAAAATACCTCGGTATCAGGCTTATAAAGAGATTTTGGTAGGGGGCGATTAGCTCAGCTGGTTAGAGCGCGTCACTGATAATGACGAGGTCGGAGGTTCAAGTCCCTCATCGCCCACCATATATAGGTATTAACAAGTTATACTCTTAGGATATTATTTATAACAAATAAGATTCTACTTGATTTTTAAAAAGCCTCTAGGTATCTAGAGGCTTTAATTTTTTATATTAAAAACTGAATAGTGCATATCAACGTCAATCATCGTGTTACAGAACTGATATCTTGTCCATCTAAAAGAATGGAGATGTGAATTGTCAGTACTGATTTAACAATCCACCAAGATCGACCTAGCTCTCAAGTGATTGCTCGACTTGATGCTAGTTTTCTCCCTAGAAAGGAGGTAATCCATCCGCACGTTCCCGTACGGATACCTTGTTACGACTTAACCCCAATCATCTCCCCTACCTTAGGGCTAGGCAAGCTAGCACGTCAGGTATTGGCGACTTTCATGGTTTGACGGGCGGTGTGTACAAGACCCGGGAACGTATTCACGGTAGTATAGCTGACCTACCGTTACTAGCGATTCCGACTTCAAGCAGGCGAGTTTCAGCCTGCTATCCGAACTGAGACCGGCTTTGATGGGATTTGCTCCGTCTCGCGACTTGGCTGCCCTTTGTACCGGCCATTGTAGCGTGTTTGTAGCCCCAGACGTAAGGGAAATACTGACCTGACATCATCCCCTCCTTCCTCCCTGTTACCAGGGCAGTCTAGTTAGAAAAATTCAACTAACTACAAGGGTTGCGCTCGTTGATGGACTTAACCAAACATCTCACGACACGAGCTGACGACGGCCATGCAGCACCTGTCACTTGGCTCAATAAAGCACTCTCTCCTTTCGGAGAAATTCCAAGGATGTCAAGCCTGGGTAAGGTTCTTCGCTTACCATCGAATTAAACAACACGCTCCACCGCTTGTGCGGGTCCCCGTCAATTCCTTTATGTTTTAGTCTTGCGACCGTACTCCACAGGCGGGATGCTTAACGCGTTAGCTTCGCTACTACCGGGGTCGATACCGATAACAGCTAGCATCCATCGTTTACGGCGTGGACTACCGGGGTATCTAATCCCGTTCGCTCCCCACGCTTTCGTGCCTTAGTGTCAGGAATGAGCCAGTAATCTGCCTACGCCATCGGTGTTCCTCCTAATATCTACGGATTTCACTCCTACACTAGGAATTCCAATTACCTCTCTCATCCTCTAGCTGAGCAGTTCAGATAATGTATATACGGTTGAGCCACACGCTTTCACTATCTGCTTACTCTGCCACCTACGCAACTCTTTACGCCCAGTAATTCCGGATAACGCTTGGATCCTCCGTATGACCGCGGCTGCTGGCACGGAGTTAGCCGATCCTTATTCATATGCTACCGTCATAATCGTCACATATAAAAGCAGTTTACAACCCGAAGGCCTTCATCCTGCACGCGGCGTTGCTCCATCAGGCTTTCGCCCATTGTGGAAAATTCCCTACTGCTGCCTCCCGTAGGAGTCTGGGCCGTTCTCAGTCCCAGTCTGGCTGATCATCCTCTCAGACCAGCTAATGATCGTCGCCTTGGTGAGCTATTACCTCACCAACAAGCTAATCATACGCAGGCCGTTCCCAAAGCGCCGAAGCTTTACTCCGAAGACCACATGCGGTATTAGACACCATTTCTGGTGCTTATCCCTCACTTTGGGGTACGTTCCTACGTGTTACTCAGCCGTCCGCCGCTCGTGTACCACCCGAAGTGGCCTTACCGCTCGACTTGCATGTATTAGGCACGCCGCCAGCGTTCATCCTGAGCCAGGATCAAACTCTCCAAAAAAGAATTTGCCTTAACTTCAGTCGAACATTTGATCTTACAGATAAACTGACTTATTTAAAACAATTCAAAAATGAACTGACGTTGATTTGCACTATTCAATTTTTAATGAACTTATAGCTATTTCAGAGACACTTATATAAAGCCCCCGTCAAGCTATTCATACTATCATACTACTATCTAGACGAGTTACGTCAAGGGTAAAACGAATGCATGTTGTAGTAATAGTTGCATCGATTTCAAATAACTAGGCTTCTAGTCAACGATTTGTTCTGTCATCTTCTTCAAGTTCATCGCCTTATCAACAAGCGCCAGAGAAACAACTTCATCACCATCGTTAAGTCGCATGATTCGTACGCCCTGAGTAGCACGACCAAGCGCAGGGATATCCTTAAGCCCAAGACGAATAGTTTGGCCCTGTTGACTGATAATAATTACTTCTTGGTATCATCCACTCAAGTGTCTTAACGCCAACTAGTTCACCAGTTTTAGTGTTTACTACTGCAGAACGAATACCAACGCCACCTCTAGCATGTGGCGTAAACTGTGCAACTTTAGTTCGTTTGCCATAACCATATTTACTGATGACGAATATACTTGATCCTTCTTCGACAATATCCATACCGATAACATGGTCATCAGCACGCAGTCGAATACCTCGAACTCCTCGTGACTCGTCCCATCGGCCGTGCATCCTTTTCATGGAAACGAATAGCCTGACCCTGAGCTGGTAGAAATGACAACTTCATTTTCACCAGTAGTCATACGAATCCACTTTAAGTTCATCGCCATCATCTAGTTTATAGCAATAAGACCACTAGTTACGTACGTTTTGATACTGCTCAAATGGTGTCTTCTTAACAACACCTCTGAACTGTACACATGATTAGATTAGCGGCATTATTAGTCTTGCTGACATTAATAACGCTAGCTAACGGTTTCTTCGGGCTGCAGTTGTAAGTAGATTTACTATCGCTACGCCTTTGCGTTTAAGACCGACTGCCGGCACTTCATAGGTCTTCAGACGGAATACCCTGCCCTTTATTAGTAAAGAATAATAAGAAGTCATGAGTGATGCATTAACAACATGCTCAATGACATCCTCTTCTCTAGTAGCCATACCACGCCGGCCCTTACCACCTCGCCCTGTCTCTTGTATTCAGCAAGTGGACTTCGCTTGATGTAGTTTGCAGCTGTTAAAGTTACTGCAACTTGTTCGTCGGCAATTAGATCTTCATCACTCAGCTTACCTAGTTCATGCGGCATACGACCTTAGTTCGACGCTCATCACCATACTGCTTCTTTAATCTCAAGCAGTTCATCTTTAACAATCTTTAGGATCTTCTTCTCATCAGCCAAAATAGTCTTCTAAGCTCAGCTATTAACTTCAACAGTTCAGCCAGTTCATCTTCAATCTTCTTGCGCTCTAGACCAGCTAGCGTTCTCAGCTGCATTGCCAGGATAGCTTTGGCTTGGATTTCGCTTAGCTTAAACTTTTTAATAAGATTTGCTTGAGCTTCTTCAGTTGTTTCAGCTGGCACGAATAGTGCTATAACTTCGTCTATGTGATCAAGGGCAATCTTCAGCCCTCTAAGATATGGGCTCGTTCCTGAGCTTTTCTAAGTTCAAATTCAGTACGACGACGCACAACTATTGCACGGTGTTTGATATGCTCTTGAATTATATCCTGTAGGCCCAGTACTCGTGGCTGAATGCCATCTATTAGAGCCACATTTGAAGTGGAAAGCAGTCTGCAGAGGAGTAAGCTTATATAGCTGATTAAGTAATTTTTTAGGATAAGCATCTTTTTTAAGATCTATGACAATACGGACTTTGCCCGAGCAGTTTCATCCCTAAGATCACTAATACCAACAATTTTCTTATCTCGCACTAAGATCAGCAATTTTTATCAACTAGAGCTCTCTTTATTAAGAGCATAGGGTATTTCGGTAATAACAATCTGGTGCCGGCCATTTTTAGCTTCAACTATTTCAGCAACACCTCGAATAACTACACCGCCTCGACCTGTGGCATAGGCTGTCCTGAATTGATTCTTTACCGTAAATAACACCACCTGTTGGAAAATCTGGGCCCTTAACATAATTTAATAAATCATCTAAGCGTAGCATCAGGATGGTCAATCTAGATGAACCGTCGCATCAACTAGCTCACTTAGGTTGTGTGGAGGTATATTTGTTGCCATACCGACAGCAATACCAAGTTGGCCATTTAATAGTAGGTTTGGTAATTTTGCTGGTAGTACCGTTGGTTCTTGAGTTTGACCATCATAGTTATCTCGAAAATCAACTGTTTCTTTATCTATATCAGCAAGTAGCTCTTCGGCTAATCGAGCCATTTTAGCTTCAGTATAACGCATAGCAGCCGGTGGATCTCCGTCCATTGAGCCAAAGTTTCCCTGACCATTAACAAGCATGTATCGCAGTGCCCAGGGCTGAGCCATACGTACCATTGCGTCATAAATCGAGGAATCGCCATGGGATGATAGTCACCCATCACCGCACCGACAACGTTTGCACTCTTTCGGTGACTGCGCACTGCTCCGAAGACCATCCTCGTTCATGGTGTATAAGATGCGCCGATGAACTGGCTTTAAGACCATCCCTGACGTCAGGAAGAGCTCGAGCAATAATAACACTCATGGAATATCGTAAGATAACTATCCTCCATGACGTTTTCGACAGTCCTAAGCTCTACGCTTCTAGAGTGACCTGAGTCTAACACATCTGCAGCTAAGACAACTCCTCTTCGTCGTTCTTCCATCGATTCTTCATGCTGTCTGCCGACTCTGAGAGAAGGTATCGTCCGGTATATTGAGGTCGTTATTATCTTCATCATCCATTGATTTGAGCTCCCTATCCAACTAATGACGCTGCACTTAATGTACGGCCACTCGTGAACCCACTTGGAAACGTACTGAATCATATATCCAAATCCTTAACAAATTTTGCGTTGGTCTGAATGAAGTTCTTTCGTAAGTTCAACCTCAGTGCCCATTAATTTATTAAAAATTGCATCGGCTTTTTCAGCATCTTCAACCTTTACCTGTACTAAAACACGCTTTTCAGGATTCATAGTTGTCTCAAATAATTGATCAGCATCCATTTCACCCAGACCCTTATAACGCTTCTGCTCAATAAAGCCAGCCTGCCTAAATCGTTCGTCCTCAGTATTAACTTTTGAACCAGTCTCTCTTACGATTGTCGATCGCTTCATCAAGGACTACATCTAGCTCGATCTTCATCGTAAATAAAGACGCTCGATTTTACGTCCAGGCTTTACAAGTTCAAAGAGTGGCGGTTTTGCAAGATATACATGCCCTCCATCAACAACCTGCTTCATATATCGGAAGAAGAATGTCATTAATAACGTCTGAGATGTGACTACCGTCAACATCAGCATCAGTCATTATAATAATTCGATCATAGCGCAAACCTTTGATATCAAACGACTCTTCAATACCAACACCCAGTGCCTTTAATTAGACTGACTATTTCGTTATTAGCCAAGCATTTTATCCAAACGAGCTCGCTCTACATTTAATACCTTACCTCGCAGGGGGAAAATTGCCTGACTCTTACTGTCGCGACCAGTCTTGGCTGAACCTCCAGCTGAGTCACCCTCTACTAAATAAAGCTCGGAGTCTTTAGGATCTTTATTTGAACAATCGGCCAATTTACCTGGCATACTAGCACCGTCAAGAACACCTTTTCGTAAAATATTATCTCGAGCTGCGCGAGCGGCTTTACGAGCACGGGCAGCAAGTAACGCTTTGCCAACTATCTTGCGAGCTACGGCGGGGTGTTCTTCTAAGTAATAATTTAAAGTACTCACCCAAGACCTGCTCTACATATCCACGAATCTCTGGGTTACCCAGTTTGTTCTTTGTCTGACCTTCAAACTGTGGATCTGGTAGTTTAACCAGTATTATAGCAGTTAGCCCTTCCCGCGTGTCCTCACCGCTCAGGTTCTCTTCTTTTTCTTTTAGGAGACCTGTTTTTCGAGCATAATCATTAATAACTCTAGTTAGTGCCGAACGAAATCCCGTTAAATGAGTTCCTCCATCGGGATTGAGAACATTGTTTGCGAATGCTTTAATCGTTTCCGATGTAAGCATCTGTATATTGAAGTGAGATCTCTACTTGTACATCCTTTATCGTTTTATCGACATAGAAAATATCTTCATCTACTACTTCTCTTCCAATATTTAGATGTTTTACATAACTTTGAATACCCCCTTCAAAGTAGAAACTATATCGCTCACCGCTTCGCTCATCCTCGAGACTTGTTCGTATGCCTTTAGTCAAATAAGCAGCATGGCTTAAACGATCCAAGATCGTATCATAATTAAACTTCGTACTCTCAAAGATTGTATCGTCGGGATAAAATGTAATCTCGGTGCCCGTTCTATTGCTTTTACCAATCACCTTCAAATCTGCTTGAGGAACTCCTGCAGCATATTCCTGCTGATATACTTTTCCATCTCTATATACAGTTACAATTAACTTTTTTGAGAGACCATTGACTACACTACTACCAACTCCGTGGAGTCCACCAGAAACTTTATAGCCACCTCCTCCAAACTTGCCTCCTGCGTGAAGAACCGTCAGAACTGTTTCAACGGTGCTTTTACCTGTTTTCGGATGGATATCGGTTGGTATGCCGCGACCATTATCAATTACGGTTACGCCTCCATCTTTAAGCAATTTGACGGACACACTATCAGCATGACCCGCCAGCGCTTCATCAATCCCATTATCAACAAGCTCCCATACTAAGTGGTGCAGCCCCTCGATACCCGTTCCACCTATGTACATTCCTGGACGTTTTCTTACAGGCTCGAGACCTTCGAGTACGGTAATCTGTTCCGATGAATAACTTGATGTGTTTGACTTACCCTGAGCCACTAATAATAACCTTTATCTTTTCTGAAATAATACTTACTGCTTAATAATTTTCTAAGTAGTTTTCTCGTGTCTTCTTTATAGAGACAACTCCCACTAAACAACTATTATAGATGATTTTTACGTCCTCTACAACTTAGACGATTAATCTTCAACCTGTTACGTACGGCTTGTCCGCATCTAATAACCAATAACATCTATTGGGTCTAAAATCCTATTTTATAAAAGGCTAAATTATTTTATCTCTTTTGTGGGAGTTGAAGAAATTGGCTGTGGGGATTGATGAAAAATTCCTTCTCTATCTATATATATAGTGTCATCTTGTCCCGTTTGCAGGGTTATAGTATCCTCCGTTTTGGATATTGGTTTCATAATCGGAGCCACTTCTTCTGGTTTTGGTTTATCTAACTGGTGTTTTAATTCTGCTGCAATTTTATCTACTTCGGTTTGTTCAATAACATCACTCGAGATATTTTTAGAGACTGGCTCTTCCTTAGGAAGTGCCGGTACTTGTTGTGGCTGACTTGGGTGCAATGGGGATTGAGGATTAGACACCCTAGGCTGCTGAGGAGGGATTTGCGCCGGCGCTCTACTAACAGTTGAAGCATTTGGAGTGGGCATTCCATTTCTTCGCTTATTGAGCCAGTCATCTAAGAATGACGAGGTATTTTTTGTTACCGATGATCCTGTAGCCCCGCTAGGACCAGAATTACCGGATCCCGAGGAAAATCTATCATTTCCAGTATTCCAAGTTGTAGATGGGTTATTAGGCTTTGAAACTGGCGTAAATTGAGAGGATGTCGCTGGAGGGGCAAGCGATAATTTTGGCTTAGGTTCATCAGCCTTGGTAATCATTCTTTGATTAATATCTTCTTCAACCATGCTTTTTGGTTTCCCATATTTAGCCGCTGAAAGTTGCTTTAAGGCATCTGCAAGGCGCGGATTTGGTGTACCGAGTCCAGGCAAAGTTGCCATGCTGAACGGTTGGGTAGGAACACCTCCTATTAATGTTCGAACGATCGTATTGTAATTAGGCACTCGTAGCAAATCGTCGACATCAAATATAGGTTGGAAGTATTTGCCGAGACTTTCAACGTCATTTTGTCCAACCCTAAATGAGACAATTGTACCCATGTTACCGAAGACTGCATCACGAATTTCAGGGGTTAGCTGAGTCGTAAACTGATTAGCTACAATTAAATTGAGATGGTACTTTCGAGCTTCAGACATTATTGTTGCGAAACTATCCGTCGAAAAGTTCTGAAACTCATCCACATACAACGAAAAATCAATACGATCATTTTCCGGAATTGAAGACCGGCTCATTGCCGCAGCCTGAAATTTCATAACAAATATCATACCGAGCAATTTTGAATTTAGCTCGCCGGTTCGACCCTTACTTAAATTAACAAGTAAAATCTTACGGTTATCCATAATGTCTCGCAGATCAAATGCGCTCTGTGTTTGACCAATAATATTGCGCATCATTTCATTACTCAGGAATGCACCAAACTTACTAACGAACCAACTAACTACTTCACCAAACTCATTAGATCTTTGACTAGCTGGCATTTCTTTTTGCCAGAATTCGATGACATTTTGGTCCTTAACGTGTTGTAATTTCTGTTGAACGAATTTTGAATCACGAAATAATTTTGGTATATCAACGAATGTACCACCTTCAGGATCAGCCATGATCGTCAATGCAGCATTCCTAAATAAATGCTCGTACCGTGGCCCCATGATTCCTTGGTGTTGTGGATCATACAACTTGTAAAGCATATTCAGTGCTTCTTGGATGAGAAAATCTTTCTGATCAGGCGTGTTATATTCGAATAAATTGAGGCCCATTGGGTAGTCCATTTCAGCTGGAGAAAAATAAATCAAATCTTCGGTTCGTTCTTTTGGAACCATAGAAAGCAGTTTATCAACGACGTCTCCATGAGGATCGACGAACGCAAAACCGTTTCCATTGAGCATGTCTTGTAACGCTAGATTCTCTAAGAATGTTGATTTACCTGTTCCTGTTTGACCAACTACATACATATGTCTTTGTCGATCACCAAGCGCAAGACGAATTGGTTTTTTTATACCACGGAAGATATTGTAACCAAGCAATAGACCTTCATCAGGTATATTACGTGGCCCATCAACCTGTTTGGAGTCTTGTCGAGTTAACTGGGAGGTAGGTATGCTGCGCTGGTCTGGAAAATGAAAAATTGTTGCGAGCTCGACGGCATTTAAAATCGTCTTGTTTTGTTCCTGAGGAAAGAAACGCATGATATATGAAGTAACTAAGTCTTCTGTGTCTTTAGCAGGTACATACTTAAAACCATTCTTTCCCGGTGCATCATAAAGAGAAAAACTCGCCACTACATTCCCTAAGATTGCCTGAGCATGCTGACTAACATTAGACGATACGACAACCCTTATAAGTACTTCAAAGCCTGGATAACGAGTCTTATCATCTATTGAGTCAACTATATTTTGATCCAAATTCGAAAGCTCGCTTTTACCATGGTCATCATCTGAACCGTGAGGCGGCCGTATAAATGCTATCGCGATGTTTTTCAAAACTCCTAAAGCACTAAAACTTTTAGTGTGTCCTTTGCGTTTTCTGCTGGCAAGGTCAGTTGCTACTTTTCTCCAGCCAGAAAATGCCGGACGGATCATAAGCTGAATCGCAGCTCCGTCCTCCTTTCCCAGTGTTGAGAGTGAATTGAGAAGAGCTTGCATGCTGTCTCTTTTAGATTCTTGATAGTTGGCAATCGGGTATGCGAAGTGCTCTTTAAGGCTTAGCTCACCCCCAATTGTCCCCGTCATCTTACCCACTTGATTAAAGATATTATGCTCTGCCACTTCTTCGAGGCGAGCAGTTGGATATGCACTTACGATTGCTTGCTTCACTACATCAACTAACGAAATTGGCACTGCAGCGTAAAAATAAACAAAACCCTGAGACCCTATAATTTCAAAAGCAAAATGACGTTGACCATAAAATGTACTTTTAAAACCCTTCTGGATGGTACTCGCGATGATATTATAAATAACTTGGGCTTTACTAATATTTTCTTCCGTGACATCGCGTTCGTCACGACCATTAACTTCAGTGTCATCGCTTGGCGGAGGTAAATGTATAAGAAGAGGTACGATCTTTAAACCTCTCTCATAATTTTTTTGCTCACGATAAATACGTTGAGCACGCAAGAAAATAACAGGCGCTGCAATCAGAGCAAGGACAAAAAGTATAACGACTATTACAAGAAATACTGTCATCTTAATTATTCATCCAATTGAATGGTCCTGTTATAACGTTGCTTGATATACGCGGCCTTAAATATTGTCAATTGCCTGCTCTGTTCATACGGATCATCTTTTGTGCGGTGAACTATTTGCTTCGCCTTAATAACCCATTCTTTTTCAATTAAATCCGTGTCAGCTGCCACAGCGGGAATAGAATTTTGCGTTGTAGTCATGGCATCAGTTTGAGACGTTTGCGGATTTACTGAAGTATTAGCTGTAACACTATTTATATTAGGTGCCTCCAAAACGGGTTGGCTTTTATGACCACTATTCGTAGTGTTACTCAGACTTATAGGGTTTTGAGATGCTGTACTCAATGAGGGAAGCTGATCGCCTATTGGTGGTAGCGAGCTCCCCCTATCACTCGACTGTAGATCCATACTAACCATTATACAGCTTGCATGAGTTGCGCGCTCCTAATTAACCAAGAAATGCTTGGATAGGTTTAGACCCCTTAACGGTTAATGCGCAGTCTCACACGTCCGTAAGAAAAATAAACATACAGAACTATTGATAGCGGAATGAATATCATGACATCGCGAACGGTTAATTCCCCGATTGATTGAAGTGCTAAAAGACCAACTAATACTCCAGTCATGCACATTGCAAGTCTATGACTATAAGCTCCTAGTGTAACTCCAAGAAGATGCGTAAAAGCCAGTAAATTATCTATGATCAAATAGAACGTTAACATCAATAATATGAATCCTATTACCAATAGAATTGATGATCCACCGTTTGGATTTGTAGAGCTAAAGAAAATAGCATCTACAACGCATAAGCCCAGTAAAGCTGTTATTTGTGAGTATTTATGAATGATATGCTGCATATTCTAAGTGTAATAAAAACGCTGCCAGTAAGAGAGAAGCTGTCAGCGTATTAATTGAAAATGGTGCTGGGACGATAAATCCGCTCTAATGAAAAACTATTGTAGCGCTTATCGTCCACAGCTATGACTGACCGCTCTATAGGCCTTTAGAGCCTGTTAGAGCGAAATTACGGAGCAATCTCCGTTTTGTTGTAAGTACGCCCCCTCAAGGGCTTCGTTATGTCTAAAATTTAACGTTTTTGTTTTTGTAACTTACTCTCCTAATGTAGCACGCAAGGCCAAAAATGTCAATCTACTTAAACCCGAATCACGAATTAGCCTCAATAAATAAAGCACGCTAGAATTCTCTTGTTAACCGACTAAAACAAACAGGAGAAAAGCATGCGTGCTTTACAGAGAAATAATATCGTAGATGTTTTTGTTTGGGTAGACGATAGTCTTCCCAAACAGATAAAGCCAGGGGCCAAGCCAATCGTCTCAGATAGCGAGCTACTCACCATGCTCATCTGGGACGGGTTAACCGAGCCACATAAAACGCTTCGCTCTCTGTACGACTGGATTACTCGGGAGTATACGGATTGTTTCCCGAAACTTCCCGCCTACCAGAACTTCGTAGCTCATTGTCACCGGTTGTTGCCGACCCTCAGCTGGTTGCTGCAGTCGACCTTGTCAACCGCTACTCCCTTACGTTTTGCTGACAGTACCATGCTGCCAGTTTGCAAATCAATCCGTGCCGACCGACACCGGGTAGCCAAGGGTGTGGCTGCCTTCGGCAAAAACTGGCAGGGCTGGCACTACGGTTTCAAGTTACATGCCAGCATTGACCACGAGAGTAAGCTTGCCGCTCTGTACTTTACGCCGGCAAATGAGAGTGACGTATTGCAACTCAAGTATCTGGTAAACGCTACCACGAACATAGTCGTAGCCGATGCTGGCTACACCGCAAAGGTTACGAGAAGACATATCTGGCGAGACTTCCATTGTCTGGTTATTTCACCACCGAGACCACGGCAACAGTGGACCATGGCCAGATGGCAGCACCTCCTGCTCTAAGCCAGGCCAAAGATTGAAGCAGTCTTTGGCAAGCTCAAGGAACGAAGTTACTTCGTAACCTCGTTTCCTCGCAGCGTGCAAGGCTACTTTGTCCATTACTTACGAGTGCTGCTCGGCTACCAGTTAGCTAATGCGTGATTCGGGTACTTAAGCTTTTAGCATAATAAAGAAACTAACAACACAACCCGGCATGTAAACGACAATAATAAAATATAATAAAGCCAGCTCGGGCAAAATCGTTATGGCTATTAAAGCCTCCTGATAATATGACTCATTAATCCTCAAGTGTAAGTATCTTTATTCAGATTCTCCTGCTTAGCTAAGCATTTACCATGACTTCAAAATTTAGTACGTAACTAAACTTGTCATCTATCAAAAGCTAAATACATCGAGTTATGCACAGCTTTATTAACTGTCTAAGCATAAATGTTATTGACGGCCGTATTGCTATTTTATAAGATAGGCGTAGCGCTTGAACAAATTAAGTGCTCAAAAACAAAAACGACATTGAAACAACGGCTTCTCGCAAGCCGTTGTTCCATGAAAATAACGAGATCAAAACCTTAAAATCAAAAGTAAACAAAAACTATAAACAACATTTAAAACGCCTTGTCTTTCCCGGGACAAGGCGTTTTACTTTACACCCTATCCGTTTTTATTATTAGCCCGAAAAATAAGTTATCACTTCTAATTCAAACAATCTAAGCCTATGCTATGCGGCTTCAACTATTTGCTTAATTAAAAAGCGGAGCATGTTCGTTAGCCTTATATTGCTAATATGCACAGCTACATTAACGTATTTGGTATCTGTTGGCCTGGTGAGCGCAACTTCTAGAATACGATTGAAGTACTAGAAAGAGTGATTCATGTATACGGGCCCGAAGACTTGGATTGGTGTATTGGTGCCTAGGCTGGGAAATTAAAATGACAGTTAGTTTCGGTAAACAAGCAAAACAGCAAGCACAATGGTTAGGCTACCACCATGGTCATGGTAATAATGCTCGGTAAACTGTCGTCGCTTTGGTATTGCTCATCATACGTTCTACCGCTACTATGAGCGCCTACAGGAGCAGTGTATGACCGGGACTTGAATCCAATTCATACTGTCCAGCTCATGTGAGGACAATCAATCACTCAAACGCCACTTCATCGTAGACATTTGTCCGTACGCTACAAAGGCTAATCCTGAACTGTCCGAGTTACGAAGCTAGCTGTTATTCTAAAACGTGATTACGCTATAGTCTCAGCCCTTCCAGCGTGGCCATATACTAGCACGCTACTAGCTATTCTTACTCTACCAGTGAGACTAATGAGTAAATAAACATGTGTACGAGAGTTCCAGGATCACGACTCAACACAGTAGGGGATTGTCACCTGGTAGAAAGCTATCAAGACATTAGGTCTGTCTGGAACCGTTCTAACCGATAATGGTAGGATGGCCTACAGCAATTAATTGATGGATGGTTAAAGAAAAACCCTAGCTACCTGCGCATCAATCTTCTTGAGAATACTTGACTCCAGATAAGTATTTAGCAAAACTAACCAGTAAAGAGTGGCGCACATGTAGTGAACCTCGACATCTGTTTGACCTCAAGTGCTCTATCTGTTAAAATGCCATAGCATTGAAATCAACACTTAAGGAGAAGTACTTATCGCCAAATACACCCGCCTGAATAACGACATTCGGGCATCACAGCTGAGGGTAATTGATGAGGATGGCAAGCAACTTGGCATCCTGAGCTAAACAGGAAGCGCTACAGATTGCACAAGAACGTGATCTAGATCTAGTGGAAATTTCACCAGACGCTGACCCGCCCGTTTGCAAAATTGTTGACTGGGGTAAGTATAATTACCAGCGTACAAAGCAGCTGCAAAAGAACCGCAAAACTTCTAAAACGCTCGAGATGAAGCAAATGCGTTTTGGTTTAAAAATCGGTCAACACGATTTGGCAATTAAAATGAACAAGGTTGAGAAGTTTCTGGAAGCAGGACATAAGGTGAAGATCACCCTGTTCTATCAGAGGACGCGAACAGGCCCACCGTGAAATCGGCTTCAAATTAGCCGATAAGGTAATCAGATGACTTCGGTGATACAATAGTAGTCGATCAACAGCCTCAACTCGCCGGTAAACAACTAAGTTTCGTGAGTAAGAAGCTAACGCACAAGAAGGAGTACACAAATGCCAAAACTTAAGACGCATAGCGGACTAAAGACCGCGTTAAGTTAAGTAAGAACGGTAAAGTTCGAGTCGGCCATCCCAATATGAACCACTTTCTGGGTAAAAAAAGCGGCAGCCGTAAGCGTTCATTACGGGCTTAAGCACCCGAACCGGAAATATGGCCAAAGCCATTAAACAAAATCTAGGAGCTTAACATTTTTAATTAACGATCCTCTTGGATTTGGATAGGATTTGATATAAGGAGTATATTATGAGAGTAAAACGAGGCGTCACCAGCCACAAACGACACAAGAAAATACGTAAAGCCACTAAAGGCATTTCTCATCCTAACCGAGTCAGTGTTAAACGCGGCCGCCAAGCTGTCACTAAATCACTGCAGTTCGCTACCCGCGACCGCAAAAACCGTAAGCGAACCTTCCGTGAGATTGGAATGCACGTATCAACGCTGCCGCCCGTCTGAATGGCACCACCTACAGTAAACTTATCGCCGGCCTTAAGAGCTGCTGATATCACTCTGGATCGTAAAGTACTGGCCGAACTGGCCGTCAATGAGCCGAAAGCTTTTACGGCAGTGGTCAAAGCCACTCAAAAATAAAATATCAGTAAGTAGCATTTATTTTGGCTAGATTATCTGTAAGCCGGGTTTTGTATGAAGTCTGCACAAGTCCTATTAATACAGATAATATATAAGTTTGTATTAATGCATATTTGTGCAGACTTCTACTGGTCATCTATCTAGGTCTGCAATTGCTCAGCAGATTCAAGCGGTTTTTATGATGAATCCTTAGCGGGACACTTCGAGCTTTAGGCTCAAAGGATCCATCTCCTTGCAGCAGGCAGGGTTTACCTTTTCGTACGTCACCGTACGGAACTGCGGGCTCTTACCCCGCTCGTTTCACCCTTACTCACTTCGAATAGCTGGCGGTTTCGTTTCTGTGGCACTTTCCCTAAGGTTACCCCCGGTCGCCGTTAGCGACTGTCCTTCCCTATGCTGCCCGGACTTTCCTCGTACAATTAGCACGCGATCAGCCAATAATCTAGCCAGTAACTATTATACTACTTATTAGATATAGAAATTAGATATTACGTACTGCGCTACTTTTATTCTTGAGATGTTCATCCAGTGCCCGATTGACCGCTGCATCAGCCAGTTTATTGAATTCACGCGGCACATGTGCAAAACTAACTTGCTTAAAACCTTTAACGAGTTCCTTGATAGCATCGATGAATTGGCCATAAATCTCGGTTTCTTAATCTTAAAAATACCCTTCATCTGATTGACCACCAGTAAACTATCCATGTAGACCTGTACTTCTTTAGCATGCCCAACTTTTTACACTCTTCTAGCGCAAGCTTTAGCGCAGTATATTCTGCCTGATTATTGGTCGTTACGCCCAAATATACCCCTTTATCGACGATCACTGTATCTTCCATATCTAAAACGACATATCCGCTCGCACTAGGGCCTGGATTGCCACGGGAACCGCCATCAGCAAATACTTTTAACTCATCTATCTGCTTTACTGTCAGTTCGTTTTTTTGCGGTAATTTTTCCTTATCTAATAAGCCGTCAATTAAACTGGCCACGTGATGATCTTTTTCGGTGATCTTACTTTCCGCTTCATGAGTTATGAGCCATATTTGAACAACGCTCCACTCATTTTCCCAGCGAGGATGATGTTGTTGTTCTTCAGCAATTTCTGCTACCTGAGTCATAAAAGCCCAAGCCTGCTTAAAATTTTCAAAATTGAACTGTCGATATAGGCCATGCTTCGTTTCTTGCCACATATGCTTTAATCTTACCATGCATAAGACATAAGCAATTATCACATTTGGCTTAGCGTTAGGCGATTCGCCAAAATAATAAGATAATGGGGAAAGATGGGCAAATTATCATGGTCGGCAGACTAATACTGCTGACGAACCTATATTACTACAGATGTTTGAAGCCTTGCTAAACCACCAAAGCTTCAAAGAAAGTTTGGACAGCCTCAACCACTTAGTTGAAACACTAAGTCCGCATAACCTAACACCTGAAAAACAGTTTCTGATATGATAAGACTATGCAAAATGATGACCAAGATAATAACGACTCAGGTAGTAGTAACAACCCAAGTAGCAATGCTGACGAACCTGAAAAGCCAGAAATGCCTTATACAGCACCAGACGGGCGAGAGCATATACTAGACTTTGATGATGAGAAAATTAACACCAAATCACCCCAGTCAGACAACAATAAAAAGTAGTTTCTAGTATTAACCAATAAGGTGTAGAACCTAGGGTTTTCTAATTAACATAGAACCTAAATCTAACGATAAAACAGAAGGTGGAGTTATGGAGCTAAGAGCAGGTTTTGGGTATATGTGTTTTAGTTACGGGCTAAACTTCAGGGCTAGTAACGCCACTTGCAAGTTCGTGTTGAGCTAAAGCCCCCTGTAAGGCAGCAGCCTTTTGACCAAGGCGATTAGCGTTAGCTAAGTTAAACGCCCCGATACTATAATTTAGCGTGGCAGCAAAACTGTCAAAAGCTAATGCCCCATTGCTTCCTTTTGCACCTGAGTAAGCAGCAGCACCAGTCAAAACTGCACCTAATGCCAAGTTGCCTAGTGATATAAAAGATAACCTACTGGCTCTTTCTTCGTATCTATCCATTGAAGCTGAAATATCTTCGTGGGGGTTGCTCATGTATACTCCTTAAAACAGCTACTATCATATCATGCTTGTGTTATATAGTCAATAGTAAAGTGGACTATTTAGCTAGTATATTGTCTGCTATAATAAATATAGAGGTAATTACGGTGGCTATAACACAAAAAACCAGACAGCAATTTATAGAACTTCGTGCTGAAGGAATGAGCTATGACAAAATTGCCAAGAAATTGAAAGTCAGCAAGACCACGCTAGTTAGTTGGTCTAGAGAATATGAAGTGGATATAGCAAACCTACAGACCATTGCCCTAGAAGCCCTACAGGAACGCTACAAGGTTGGGCAGCAACATAGACTAGAACTGTGGTCAGAACAGCTTGAAATGGTTAGAAAAGAGCTTAAAACCAGAGGCTTGGGTGATATACCAACCCCAAAACTAATTGAATTACTGGACACATTAAGTGAAAAGCTAAAAAGTGAAGCAACCCAAATACGGTTCAAGTCAGAGCCATACGTTAAAGATGAACTAATAGACTTTTCTAAAATGAAAACTAACGACTATTGGAACGGTTAATACTAAAACCAAACCAAAATTGCACCACTTTAGCACATTAACAATTTGACCATAACACCTTACAAGTTAGGCAAAACATGGGTATTTATAGGGTGAATTAGCTATACTTTAAGGCATGGCTGATGACCCAAGCGAAGACAAGACCAAGAAGACCCGCAAAAAACGCAAGGTAGTTAAACTATCTCAGAAACAACGACTGGCGGTAGAGAAGACGGTTGGGCAACGTGTTCAGGATAACCCAGACGTATTTAAGCTACCTACTAGCAAACGCACCATTGATGACCTTACCAACTATTTTATTAAACAAAAAGAGGGCGTTACCAAAATACTACCCAAAGAAAAAAGACGCTATGTCATTTACCTGCGTAAGTCCACAGACAGCGAGGACAAGCAGGTACGTTCGCTACCAGACCAACGTATAGAGTGTTTGGAGCTTGCAGAAAGGCTGGGAGTTGTAGTACGTGAGTCGGATATTATTGAGGAGTCAGAGTCCGCTAAGTTATCTGGTAAACGACCCTTGTTTGACGCTATGATGACAGGCTTTGAAACTGGCAAGTATCACGGACTTATCGCTTGGTCGCCAGATCGGTTATCACGGAACATGAAAGAAGCGGGAGCAATTATTGAACTAATTGACCTTGAAAAAATACAAGACCTGCAATTCAAAACTTACCAATTTGAAAATAACCCCAACGGTAAAATGCTACTTGGCATATTGTTCGCTACCTCAAAGCAATATTCGGACAAGCTGTCAGTAGATGTGAGCAGAGGTACAAGCGGTAACATCAAAGAGGGTAAGTACAACGGTGTTATTAAAAAGGGTTACTACGTTGATAAGAACACTTGGCACTTCATACCTGACGGCTACAACTGGCACTTGCTCAGTGAAGCCGTTGATATGCGGCTTTATAAAGGCAAAACTAACGAAGAAATAGCAGACTTCCTTAACGCTTCATATTTAAGCGAACATGTCCACAATGATGACGACTACCGTATAGCCAAGATGACTAAGAACAAAGTAGGTAACTTATTTGAAGACCCATTTTACTTTGGGCTATACAGGCACGGTGAAACAATAGCTGACTTGGTTGATGTCTATGACTTTTTGCCCCTTATTACGCCTGACGAATATATACTGCTAAACCGTGAGGCAGCAAGTGATTTTGGCAAGGAATATGCTGGTAAAGGTACAGCGTCAGCTAGGTTTGACTACGGACTACTCCGAAGTAAGGTTGTATGCGACTACTGCGATAGCTCAATGCAATGGCAGCACCAAGAAATTAAACGTGGTAAAAACAAGGGTAAATGGCTCATTAGCTGGTACTGTCGTAACCGCCAAAACTGTATCAGGCACAATAGTAAACTTGCCGCAGAAACATTCGGTAAGCCACTTAAAAAGAGTATCAGGGGTAAGTTGGTGGTTGAGCCAGTGAAAGAAATGCTGAAGCAATGTACCAAAAAGAGCGAGGAAGCCTACAAGTTTTACATTGATAAATTAGAGGTTAAAGTTGCTCAAGATAAAGCCGTTGCGAAACGTAAATTAAACGAAGCAAAAGCAAGCCTAACCCTTAATAACAAGCAGTACGGTAAGTATCAGGACTTTCAAAGTGAGTATCCTAAAGAGTATGCCAAACACCATAGCGGTAAGCTAGAGTATCACCAGAACCTTATTAACGTGGCACAGGCAAACATTAAGGCAGCAAATGCGGAGTTGGATAAATTAAAGATTGCTATACCTAACCCGTGAAAAGTTTTTCGAACTCACCCGTTCGTATCTGAAAACTATCAACAGAACGAGGGATTTACTTGAGCTAGACGCTGTCCTGAATGAAGTAGTGTTGAACCTACGAGCAGGTGATGACTTTGTATCTGTTATTAAGCTCAATAAACCATACGATATGCTTGTTGATTTGAGCAAAATATCACTTGGTCGGGGTGACAGGACTTGAACCTGCGACCTCACGGCCCCCAGCCGTACGCGCTACCAACTGCGCCACACCCCGTTATTGAAGCTGTTTTATCTTCACAAAACAATTCATTGAAATTATATCATTGATCCATATCACGATGGATCTTTACACATAAACACTCAGCCGTATGACTGAGTGTGTCTATGTGCAATAATGCCGGGCACCGAGGTGATCACCTGAGAAGTCCCAGGTGGGTGCTCGCACGCAATGACCACGATCACTACAAATCTTGAGCCCCCTAATGATTAATATTCAGATAATCATTATCTCGGAAAGGATTATTTATGTCCCGCCCGACTTACGTATTATACTCTTTAATTCAGGCCAGTTAACAAACTAAATAAACTGGTCTCAAGTCGTACAAAAACAGGTGAAATAAATTGGAATAATACAAACACAAAAATTAATATAGCTACAAATCCATACGATTCAATCTGACGCATAACTCTTTGTAAAGGTTCTGGAGCAAAAGCATATAACAGCCTAGAGCCATCAAGTGGAGGGAACGGAATCATATTAAAAACAAAAAAACCAATATTAACAAATGTAAATAGTGCTAAATCATTGAGCATACTTGTACTCATATTTGCTGCACTAACACGTATGATAGATCCGCCAATGCACGCTAGAATTAAATTAGTAATTGGTCCCGCTATACCCACAAGTGCAGCACCAAACTCCCCATATTTAACTCGATCTGGATTAAAAGGAACGGGCTTAGCAGCAAAAAAAGGTGTGCCAACCGTCAGAATAAGAACAATAGGCAGTAAAACCGTCGTAACAAAATCAATATGTTTGAGCGGATTTAATGTAAGCCTCCCCATATCTTGCGCAGTCGTGTCCCCTAGCCAATATGCAGTAAAACCATGCATTGCCTCGTGTATTGATAATGAAATAATAATTGAAATAAGGACAACTATTAACTCTGAGATTGATAAGCCTGAAAACATATAGTTACAGTATAGCAACAGACGGTAAAACCTACGTGCGAATGTTCAATCAATATCACCACTTCTCGAACAGATTAATACTCTATGCTACCATATGCGCATGGCCACTACCTACCTCGCGCTTGGATCAAACCTTGATGATCCAATTAAATACATAACAGATGCGATAGAACTATTGCATAGTATGATTCACAATATAACTTGCGCACCTTTATATACTTCAAAAGCGATCGGCTATACTAATCAGCCAGACTTTGTTAATACTGCAATCCGTGGGAGTACCGACCTAGGACCGATTGAGCTATTAGAGTTTATTAAGTCAGTTGAAAAAAAGATTGGACGAATTGATCGATTTCGCTGGGGCCCCCGCGAAATCGACATTGATATAATATTTTACGACAATATAATTTTACGAACGGGCACCCTATCCATACCACATTCACAATTTTCGAAGCGTGATTTTGTCCTTAAGCCACTGGTTGATATATCACCCAAAATTATTGACCCACAAAGTAAGAAATTACTTAGTATTATGCTTCAAGAGCTTGATCCAAATCTGAAGTCACAACTTAACCAGGTTGACGTATAATCTTAAAACAGCTACAATAACACTTCGAACTTATATAATTTCAAGGAATAATCCATGCAAAAATGTGAACTAACCGGTAAAGGCAAACAATACGGAAGTAATGTAAGCTTCTCACAGCGTCATACAAAAAAGGTATGGAAGCCGAATCTGCAAACTAAAACGTTAGTCGTAGATGGTAAAAAGGTCACAATGAAAATTAGCACACAAGCAATACGAACGCTTAAGAAAAAAGGCCTTCTCAATACAGCAAAATAGCCTATCTATTCAGTACATCACCTAGAAATGTACTTTTTTGATGTGTTTTTATACACAGATTTAATTTGATTTTTCAACTACTATAAGCTGGGAAACATCTCCAAGATCTTCAGCTTTCAGACGTAATTTACTTACTGTTTCTTTTGGCTCCATCCCAATTTCCTTTAGTGCATGACTAAGGTCCTGCTGGGGCACAGGATAATTAAAGGCTTGGTCGGCATAATGCGTTGGAATTACGAGTTTAGGTTCAATTGCTTTAATTAATTTCAGGGCTCCAACCGGATCCACCGTATAACCGTTACCTCCAACCGGAACAATTAGAATATCAACGATTCCTATGGCTTCTAATTGTGCTTCACTAAGATCGGGATATATATGCCCACAAACAAAAACGCTCCTATCCCCCATTACAAGCTTAAACATAGTCGCATTCTTTTGCCCAGCTTCATCAATATGTGCACGTGCTGACAGCCCAATTATAGAAATCTCAGATACTTCATACTCTCCCGGCCCATCCAGCATAAGTCGCGCAGGAATTTCTGACTGATGTATAGTCGTGAACAATGCCACATCGTCCGACTTTAAAATACTTTTACCGCCTAAATCGGCAAGATTATCATCAATTACAATTCGTTTCCCCTTATAAGTAATGCTAATGCAGTTAGCGCCATAATATTGTATGTCCATCTTTAATACCTCCCTATTGATCTTCCAGCAAATTATGTATATCGACAAGCACCTGCTTTTTTGCCTGTGCAATAGAGACCGCAAATCGATCTCTTATTTGCTGACGATACTGAAAATCAGGTAAACTCATCACCGTATAACGAATAGTCTTATTTTCTTTCGCTTCAAGCTGATCAACATATTTTTGAAGAGCGTTCTGGTTGACTTCCCCCACTATTAAAAAATCAACGCCCGTAGTATCGTCACGTGTAAACTGCCCAGTGTAAACCGCTAGATCTATGTGCCCTACAACTTTAGATCTGCCTCATTAGCCACGGCAGTATCATCGCTTGCATCATGTAATTTCTTTTTTGTAGATGGAGCTTGTATCCCTCCGCCAAAAATCTGCTGCAAAGGTTCAAAGAATTCAAATTTTTGATTTACCTCATAATACAATCGGTTATTAGTATTATCTGAAAGTAATAATTCCATACGTTCAGTAAATTGCTGAGCTCTCGTCGCACTGAATTGATTTGTTCATCGATTTTTCTAGTAATCTCTCTAACATAAAACGAGCGGTTTGGATTGCTATAAAAAAGCTGAAGTAACTTAACACGTGTTTTTGACCCAAAGAGTTGCTCAATCATGTTCCTAATTGTAGCAAGTTATGATTCAATACGAAATTCATTTGTACAAACTTGTTGTTACGAAAGCTACAATTTCGTGGTAAATAAAGGGGTACTGAACCAATGAATACTTTTGTTACGCTTAAACCAAGTGCGTTGTCTTTTTGCCAAATTTCGAGTAGCGCTTATAATTTTAGTCCTGACAACCTCTACTGACTCCTGACCCAAAAAATACTGTCGCCACTGGGCATATCCTACATCCTTTAAACCTTCTGCATTCCACCCATATGTATTAACTAGATCATGCACTTCTTGCGCAAGTCCAGCCTTAAGCATTTTATCGACCCTATTTTCAATGCGCATATTTAGCTCATCTCGATCAATTTTAAGTCCAATAATAGTGGTGCTCTCTCTGAGAGGATGTTTTTGTGGCATAACTCCATCCGTTTCAATAAGCCGTATTAACCTTCTTTTGTTTCTTATATCTACACTTCCAAGGTTTAGGTTAAGTTCATTAATTTTTTTGAGTAATTCAGTGGCACTCATTGCTTCAAGTTCCAAACGCGTTCGATCATCACCAGGAGGCAGAAAGCTATAGTTAAATATTATCGAATCTATATATAGCCCAGTGCCACCTACTAGTATTGGCAACTTATTTTGAGCTATAATTTGGTGAATTTTTTTCTCCGCAAGCCGCTTGAATATCGCAGCCGTGAAATCCTGATCAGGCTCAATGATATCCAATAAGTGATGAACGACTACTGATCGATCAAGCATCGTTGGTTTTGCGGAGCCAATGTCCATTTTTTTACGAACGGTACAACTGTCCGCACAGATAATTTCACCATTGAGATCTTGCGCCAAGCGAACGGCTAAATCAGATTTTCCCGATGCCGTCTCACCCACTATTACCAGTAATGGATTTAGTCCTTCGAAGGCCACCACAATAGCTCCAAAACATTAACAGTATAATCACTAGAGACATCGACACCCTCGGAAATAAGTACCTGTGCATGACCTGCTCTTCCACCAGGATAACCCGATGCCAGTCCTCCCCTCTTATTGACCACTCGATGCCATGGCAATTTTGGGTCTCCAAAATGAGCTATCCCACCAACGATACGGGCCGCCCTGGCATTGCCACATAACGCCGCTAATTGGCCATACGTCATGACTCGACCTCTGGGTATTTGAGCCACAAAATATTCAACCAATTCTCTAAAGTTACTTTCTACTCTGTTCATCAAAATATTTAGCCACTTCATTCCAATCTTTGCATCGTATCAAATTGAAAGATGAAGATGGACTTTTATTCCAGGCATAGTCTCCAAACACTATCCCCTGGATGCCCAGTTCATCTACTGCAATACAATGCTTTAATTGGTCGTCTATTAAATAATCAGCCTTTAATTCTAGACACAATTTCGCCTTCGTTTCATTAATTGACCTATCAGAAACAACATCCCACATCCCCGCAAAGTAAATTTTTTCAAATATACCGCTAAAATATCGATCTAGCCATTTCTCTGTCATATCGCGAGTAGAAGACTTTCGTGAAGTAATAACCAATAAAGAGTAATGCTCTCTAAGCTGCTCTAAAACTTTTTGCGCATTTTCTTTAGGATAATACTGCGCCATTATCTTACGTGCATGATATAGGCCAACTCTATGTTCAAGCTCTTCGTAGTCAACATTCCACAGCTCCGACCAATGCTCACTATAATCATCAACACCAAATTTCGTTCCATAAAACATATTACTATAGTTAACAAACGCCTCTGCATGCATCGATAAAACGTCATCAATATCAATTGCAATCGTTTTTTTCATTCACAAAACAATGTTACCCGTGCAGTGATGTCTTCTGCACTCGAGATTTGACCTCGTTTGATATAGTTTTAAGAAATTCATCTATGCCAACCGACTGTGTTTCAGCTTGAACAGCCATGTCTTTCCTTATACGAGGTACCACCTCTCTAGTTTTAATTTCCTTTTCGCCCACTACGATAGAGTATGGCACTTTCATTAATTCGGTAGCCCGAATCTTTTTACCAACGGACTCGTTACTGTTATCAACAGACAAGCGTAAACCGAGTTTCATTGCTTTATCGGCAATTTCTTCTACAAACTCAATAGTTGCCTTTTCCTGATTGACGGATATTATTCGTATCTGTTCAGGCGCAAGCCACACAGGAAACTTTCCGGCAGTGTGCTCGATATACGCAGCTAGGAAACGCTCAATTGAACCCATTAGCGCAAAATGAATCATCACAGGAGTTTCTTCTTGTCCTGTTTCGTCAGTATATTTCAGACCAAAACGATCAGGCTGGACAAAATCTAATTGTGGCGTGGCGACTTGGAGTTCGCGACCTAATGCATCGGTCGCCATAAAATCAATCTTTGGACCGTAAAACGCAGCCTCACCCTCCGCAATATAATACTCAAGTTCAGCCGACTCCACTACTTCTCGCAAAATACCCTGGGCTCGTTCCCAAAGCGTCAAATCACCTAAATATCCATCTGATTTATCACGAAATGACAAGCGAATTTTGAGCGGCAAGCCTAAAACTGCATAGAACTCTTGTACTATTTCAACTAACTCAGTCATTACACCTTGGATCTGATCAGGCCTACAGAATGTGTGGCTATCATCCTGTGTAATTGACCTAACCCGTGCTAACCCCATCAATTCTCCGGCTTTTTCATCCCGATAAACAGTAGTTGTTTCCATATATTTTAAGGGCAGTCTCGCGATAGCTTCGCTGGCGGGATGCATAAATCTGCTGGTGATGAGGGCAGTTCATAGGTTTCATAACAAGTTGGTCGCTTGTTTCTTGACTTTCCACTTTTAGCCATTCATCCCCAAATTTTGCCCAGTGACCCGAAACCTCATAAAGTTCTTTTTTAGCAATATGAGGCGTCCAAACATTTTGCCAACCTGCACGCTTACGTATTTCTTGTGAATAGGTATTAAGCTCCTCTCTTAAGATTGTTCCGCGAGGGGTAAAAAGCGGTAATCCCGCACCCACTAACGGAGATATAACAAATAAATCTAATTCTTGAGCTAATTTTCGATGGTCGCGCTGTCGTGCTTCCTCAAGCATTTGCAAATGTTTTTTGAGTTCTGGTTCTTTCTCAAAGGCAACTCCATAAATTCTTTGCATTTGTGCATTAGTATCTTTGCCCCGCCAATAAGCACCACTAATTCTTTGTAGCTTAAATGCCCCGACTGCACCGGTTGATTTTACATGTGGTCCGCGACAAAGGTCCATAAAGTCTCCATCTCTAAAGAAGGATACAATCTCTACAAGTCCAGGTCCTTGAGTTGGTAAGCCATACTCATCCGCGTTTAAGTCTTTCGCAATTGTAGTTCCTGCCCGTTTTAGATCATTCAATAACTCTTCTTTGTAAGGCTGGTTGGATTCCCTAGCCCACTCGATTGCTTTATCAATAGGCATTTCAATTCGTTCAAACGGCACGTTTTCCTTAATTATTTTTCTCATTTCAGTTTCAATTTTTTCAAAATCTGACTCAGAAATCTTCATATCCTGGAGATCAATATCATAATAGAAACCATAGTCGACAACTGGTCCTACACCGAATTTTGCGTTTGGCCATAAATGTTGTATTGCGGTCGCCATTATATGAGCTAATGAATGTCGCATTGAATAAATTCTGAGGGTCGTTCGGATTGTCCATTACAGCTCCTTAGAATCATTAATTTTAATCAAACAAAAAGGCACTTGATTCAATACTCTCGCAATGTATTTAATCAAGTGCCTTGGTCCTTAGAGTCTACAAGATTACTACTGTAATCATAGACGCCAAGGAGGTTCCACCTCGACATTTACTCTTGCAACTTCTTGTATCGTCAGTCGTTGCCACACCTACGAAGCTCCATGGTTAGTTACTCCACATCTTCACTTACCTTAATTGTACCATCTTTTTTTTAGAGACAAAATAAAAACAGGGTTGAATGATCTCGCAATTCATTCAACCCTCGTCAATCATGATTGTAAAAACAATCTCGTCAAAACTTCGCCTCAGCAATTACTATAGCAAGGTTAGTATTATATGGCTAGCCTATTTATGCTGTAATTGATACATTTTCACATGGGGATAACTAAATTCATTTAAAATCACCAGGTATTAGTGACGTTAGCGACCATTAGTCGCTTCACTGTTCAAATATTCATACATTAGCTATAATCTTTTGATGATACTGGGCGATTAGCTCATTTGGCTAGAGCGCTTCCTTGACGTGGAAGAGGTGAGAGGTTCGAATCCTCTATCGCCCACCAGTAATTGTCATTACTTCATCTTTTATATTAAGGTGAAGTTTTTTATAATAGTCATTTTATTGAGTTAAAGCAATAGCTTTTTACATTAAATTGTTGACTCGTATGTTTTTAATTGCTACCATTTACCAGTTAAACAGGATGATTGGGTATTAGTAAAACCAGCGCTTTAGACGCCTTTCAGTTATTTTACGAGGAATTAATTACCATTAAACCAACAGGTAATAATATCCGTAGAGTCCGTTCATCTAATCAAGCAGTAAGTAGACATATCCAGTTTACTTTGTCGCAAAATATCTCTGCATTTATACATATATCCACAATAATTGTGGAGTTATGCACTAGCAATTTTAACAGCTGTATGACAATATGTTGTCATGGTTTGTACAGTTTGCGCTCATAATACTCGAGTTATAAATTCACGGATTCAACGTCGCCTTAACCAGGTTTGGCGACGACGAAAGTGCTTAACCTGTCATAACGTATTCACTACTATTGAGGAAGCAGACTACGCTTCAATATGGATAGTCAAACATACGAACGGTAACTTGACCCCTTTTTCGCGAGATAAAGTCTTTCTAAGCCTCTATGAAAGCTGTAAGCACAGAGCTTCAGCAATTTCGGACTCCGCAAGCCTAACAAGCACGGTAATCACAAAGATTAAACCTTTGGCGCAAAACGGCATGATACACAGCGAGACGATCGCACAAAGCATTCTTGTCGTATTAAATCGATTTGATAAGGCCGCGAGTACTCATTACGCATCTTTCCATAATCATTAGCTACGTGCTAGCTTGGTCCGGGTCAGCTTCCGAACTGTGTCGCTCTCCTTCTGCGTTCACCGTCGCCTTCTCCGTTACATCGAATTTACTGAGATACCATTTAAACATGAGCCGCGTTTGTGAATTAAATGCAGCGAGAGAACCATAACAGACGCTAGTTACTGGTAGGAATATCCATTGTGTCAGCATAAAAATGGACCGATGGCGCTTATAACGCGCTGGCCGAGGCGGAAGGGTTACAAGACACACGTACAGTGAAACAAGCAGGCCAGCAATACCTATGCGCTGAACCCTACTAACGATTAATGGCAACTCGTTTGCAGCAAAGTTTTGAGGGTGCAACAAAGGTGGTATAAAAGCCGCGAAGTATATCAATAAAGTACCCGTCGCCCAAGTTACATGTCCTTCAAGAGTGCGGAGTAATTTTGCTAAAACATCTAGTTTTGGAGCTTTGTTTTTATGATAAAAGCCTTTATCTGCGATATAAGCTACATCTGAAACACCATAAGTCCACCGTCTTAACTGGTAAAATTGCGCTTTCATTGTGCGTATATAACCGTCCGCTAAAACTGCATCCTGATATATAGGTATGCTCAGCGGATAGACCCTATAATCACCGTCATAGCAAAAATACGAGCGCCAAAAGTGATGTCCGTCTTCTACGATTGTTCGGGTACTCCAAAAATTCATATCAATAAGGGATTGAAGTGGTTGTGCGTGAGCGGAAAAGTTACGTGCTAAGTGAGGCCGTTGACTACCTACTATATAAAATAGATTGTTACCGGTAGCGATGACCCTCATTAATGTGGGAGCATCCCATATATTATTTGTGAACATTGGAAGCGGCTGGTATGAGGCACGTAAAGGATTAGGAACAACACAATAAAGATAGCTCAATGCGGCAAAATACCTCTTATCTGGACGATTATCCGCATCTAAGGTAGTGACTAGAACCTTAGAGGCGTCCATTTTTTCATTTTCGACATAGAGCTGTAAGGCACGACCAGCACAGCTTATATTACCGCCCTTCCCTATAATTTCACCTGGTAAATCAGCAGGATGTTTGACTGCAATTGCATGCATAAAATTACTTCTATAAATTTTAATAAGTTCATGAACGCGCTCTTCTGCTGGCTCACCTGCACGGCTCTCGTACGCGATCACTAAAATCATTTTTTTTGTATCGTACTCAGAATTTATGACGGCTTGAATAGTTGGCTCAAGTATTTCCCTGGTCTCATTGACAGTCGCAATTATGACAGCATGGGTAAGTTCGCTTGGCCTTATTCGATTTGGACGTTCAATGGTTCTTTTAATATTATCAAGATGCCACTTAGGCCTGTTAACCCCTAAGGATGTCACTTTCCCTGCCTCGATATCATCAGATAGTGCGTTCCAGTCTAGTCGCATATGCTGTTTCATTGTTCGGTAACCTGCTATAGCTCGTGTTGAATAGGCTAATGAACGTACGAAGTAGATTAGCAAATACAGCAGAATAAAGAATACTGCAGCCGTCACGTTGATAAAGCTTAGGATTAGAGGCATACATATAAGAAGCCAGCTTATAGCGCCTGGTAAAATCTCAAAAAATCGATAGTGACCTTTTCTATCTTTCTCAAATGGTATTTCGATATCTGTCATATGCGTTAACCTATCCTAGTATAGTATGTCTTGTTCATGCTGCATCACTTTCTATACGAAGTATAAGTTCAGCTTCAGTTTTTATTTTCATACGTAGAATGATCTATTAACCATTGCCATGTATTTTTACATTCAATACAGAGAAAAAACCTTTAGTGTAGAGCAAGCAAGGCATAGCTAACTCTTAGATTAAGCACTAGAAGAAATAGACCTAAACTGAGAATGGCAACCGTAAGTTGCCGATGAATTCGATAAGCCCGCAAGCTCAGCATGGTATGCACAACAAGTACAAGCCATGCAAACGCTATAAGGCTCAACAAATCTACCACGCTACCGGTTTTAAAATCATTGGCCCCCAAATATGCAACAATATATCCATTACCATGACTCGAACCAAGTCGCACTAAAATAAAAATAGTACTCAGCACCGCCAAAAACACGTTTATACTGAGCAACAGGAGTACTAAATGATCATGAAAATACTTCTTAGAGATTGCCATACATTAATTATCTATTGTAGCATTTTTTGCCTCAGATATATAAAATGCTCAGCTAATGTCATACGAAATGAACTTTAAACAATGCAATCCTTTGAATAAGTCCTAAAAGAACTGTCTATTACCAAGGGCAAGCAATAAAACATTTGTTATAATACTTCGGTAATCGAGTTTGCCACCTTAGCTCAGTTGGCTAGAGCGCCGCTTTCGTAAAGCGGAGGTCCGGGGTTCGAATCCCCGAGGTGGCTCCATAGCATGGGATAAGTATAGCGATATGCGGGTGTCGTATAACGGCTATTATGTAGCCTTCCCAAGGCTGAGATGGGAGTTCGACTCTCCCCACCCGCACCATTGAATTAAGAAGCGGAGATATGGTGCCCCAATGAGAGAAAGTAGCCTAGACGAGATTAAAACTAAGGCCCATCCGCTTCAAAATGCTGGTATGAAGTGGCATTTTCATATACTCACCCCTATATGCAGTCTCAACGAAAAACATCAGTATGCTTTCATACTTGAATGCCCTGATAAAAACGTAGCATTGGTTCACTATTCAGACAATGCCGAAAAAGAGCTAGGCCAAGAACTAGCACCATTACTTCACGGGGCAAAAGTTCTAAGCCAAGAATCTACAGACACTAGTTATAAACCCACTGAAACAGTTATGAAAATTGTTAAACAGGCTAAGTCTCTAAATGAAAAAGGTATTGAATGGCACCATCACATGCTGTTCCCAGATTGTCAGTTTAATAAGAATTCACCCCAGTTTACGCTTGTCTTTGAAGACCCTGAAGCACACGAAACTCTAGAAAGCCTAAGAGCCTGACAAAATCCCCCAACTAGCACAGATATAGCCTTCTGAGCATAATATGTGTCATGGCAATATAGATGAGGCTTTCGCTTTTCCTGGGGTCGGCTTCGTAATCCTTGCTGAGCCGACGGAAACGGTTGAACCAGCCAAAGGTTCGTTCTACCACCCAGCGTTTTGGTAGGAGTACGAAGCTGTGGAGGTCATCGCTCCGTTTCACAATCTCCAGCTCGATGCCGGTTAGTTGTTTCACCCAGGCAATAAGCTGTCCTCTGTAGCCGCCGTCAGCCCAAATCTTTTCCAGAAGTGGCTGCTCAAGTTGAATACCCTCCAGTAGGAGCTTCGCCCCATCACGGTCTTGGACGGTGGCACTGTGAACAACGGCCTTTAGTACGAGGCCAAGCGTATCAACGAGTAGGTGTCGTTTACGACCTTTAACTTTCTTGCCAGCGTCGTAGCCGTAAACATCCCCCTTTTTTCAGTCGTCTTGACCGACTGAGCATCTACGCTACCGGCAGTGGGATCCGGCTGCTTACCAGCAGCCACGCGCACTTGTTTACGCAGTTCGGTGTTGACTCGTTCCCAGGTTCCATCTGCAGTCCACTTGTAGAAGTAGTATTGGACGTTCTGCCAGGGCGGTAGGTTCTCTGGTAGACAGCGCCAGGCACAACCAGCCCGGTTCAGGTAAAAGATTGCATCAATAACGTCTCGAACCGCATATGTCCGGGCTGGTTCATCTGGATCCAGATTGAGTAAGGGCTCTAGAACGAGCCACTGTCCATCTGTTAAGTCGGATGGGTAGTTGTGTTGGTACTGCTTTGTTTGTTTTGCCATACGGTTTCTCCTTACGGAGAAATATATGCCAAAACAGTTAGGTGGTCAATTTGGAGATTTTGTCAGGCTCTTAGTGAAACCGAATCAACCAATGATTTAAAACAGATTGAGGGCTTGTTTTATAAGAAATAGCTCTGCTGAAAACATATTTGTAAGTTGGTTTTGAAGTAACTGACTTGTAAACTGCAATTAAGCCTGCCTTGCTTTTCAGATATAGAATTGATATGATTACCCCTGTATTTTAAATATCATGTTCTGTTTTCTGTTAGCAAAGAATAGCCTTTCATATACTATTAATACAGACATGAATAAGGGCTCGTAGTGAAGTGGTTATCACGCCTCCCTGTCACGGAGGAGATCGCCGGTTCAAATCCGGTCGAGCCCGCCACACCGGATATTACCCCTGTTCGAAATTTACCTCAAACCGGACAGTGCCTCAGGTCGAAACTTCAAAAGATGTTCATAAAATATACATGTAACTTAATAATCAACGAATAATTGTTAATTATTGACTTGTAGAGTTTATTTTGCTAAATTAAGAGCATGATACATTCATTTAAATGCAAAAACTTTTATTCCTTCCAAGATGAGGCGACTGTTGACTTTATAGTAGATAAAAACGCTCCTAATAATAATTCGTATGCCGTTAGTAAGAGTGGCACAAGGGTATCGCTTATTGAGGCAGTAATCGGACCCAACGCCTCAGGTAAAACCAATCTACTAAAGCCTCTACCTATTTTAAAGTGGCTTATTGTAGACTCTTGGAATTTGAATCCAACGGCTGGCCTACCAGTAAAATCATTTATTGCTCAAACCAGTAAGACTACACCGACAGAGCTCTCGGTGGTGTTTGACATTGATAATATTACGTATGAATATGAAGTTACATTAACTGAGATACAAATATTTTACGAACGGTTAACTAAGCGGACTAAATCTAAGCAACGAGTAACAAAAAAGACTTTGCTATTACGAGAATTTGACGAAAACTCCAACGATTACAAAGTGGATTTTAAAGGCTTTGGTGCACCTGCTGGTTTTAGCAAGTTATTGCGCAATAATGCCACAGCAATCAGCACCGCATTACGCCTTAATCACTCTCTTAGCACCAGGATTGCCGAATATTGGCAAAACGTTGACTCTAATGTGTCCGAGCTAGGTCATATTGGCGATCAAATGTTTGGCTTACAAACTAGTACGGGCGCAGCAATGCATTTATATCACTCAAATCCTGAGCTGCGCAAGAAAGCAGAAAGTATGCTCTCGCGCTTTGACTTGGGATTTAATTCATTTGAGATTGAACAGCTAGGTGGCAATCAAGTTACTTTTAAGGTGGCGCATAATTTTGGCGATAAAAAAATAATTCTACCTCTTGATTATGAGTCGTCAGGCACTAAGCAGCTTTTTATATTGCTCAAAACTATATTAATGGCATTAAGTAGTGGAGGTGCAGCAGTAATTGATGAATTTGATTCACGGTTACATCCAGATATGGTTCACGAACTAGTGGGTTTATTTACTGATCCAACAACCAATCCACGGGCAGCCCAGTTATTAATAACTACCCACAGCCATCAAATATTATCCCAGCTAGATAAGTATCAGGTTATTCTAACTGAGAAGTCCAAGTCAGGTAACACTGAGGCGTGGCGACTTGACGAGATAAAGGGTGTCCGTACCGACGATAACTATTACGCAAAATATATGGCTGGTGCTTATGGTGCAGTTCCAGATTTTGAGTAATCGAGCAGTGAGCAGACGAAAATGAGCCCAAAAATAAAAACACGTATAGTTAGACCAACGGCGCTTATGTACTGTGAAGGTGAGACCTCATATAATGTTGTCAAGGTTTAGGGCCAGACTTTTCCCGACAAGTTCACGCAGTCAAGTTGTTTAGTAAGTCTACTGTAATATCATTGAGCGAGTAAACTATCACATCTGCTTTGGAGGCATCCTGTGGAGCTGCATCCCTGTTTACGACTGCCACACACTTGCAGCCGGCTGCCTCTGCGGATAAGATGCCTGAAGTAGCGTCTTCAAGGACGGCCAACTCTCGGGGATCAACCTGCATTCGTGCAGCTAGTGTCTGGTAAGTCTCCGGGTCTGGCTTCCCGTGTTTAATCTCATCACCTGTGACAATAACACTAAACTCACTTGCAACGCCTAAACCACCAAGGACAAGATCAACGTACTCGCGTGTCAGCGACGTTCCAATGCCAAGCGCGAAGTTTCCGCTAAGCCGTCGAACCGACTCGACCACTCCCGGCATAGGACGTAAATCGGTTCTGACTTTATCCATGAAGCTTGTGTGCTTCTGCGCAAGAAACACTTCTGGAGAGGCAGGAATTCTAAGTGACTCGACCATAAACGTGGCAATAGCCAACGGCTTGCGACCTGCCATGGTCGCTTGGAATCCAGGGTCCAAGTCTTCAAATCTGCGATGGTTTAATGCTAGTGTTTCGTGCCAGGCCGCAACGTGCAGTGGCTCGGAGTCCACCATGGTTCCGTCTACGTCGTAACCAATGGCTTTAATCTGGAAGGTCTCCATTGTCATCCGACAAATATATCAGATAAATCTTTGGTCGGCTAGAGTCAGCGACGACAGTAGGGCTTCACGTTGTGTGCCAGTATGCGTTATCGTACTTCTCCCCGCTCATCCACACCGCCCGTGCTACCAGCAGCAGCTTCCGCGCCACGGCACAGTTCGCAACCGTGTACGGCTTTCCCTCGGCTCGTTTCTTGTCATACAGGGCTTTGAAGTAAGCGTCATGACGCTTGGCAATGTTAGCGGCAATGAACATACTGTGCCTGAGATGCGGCGACCCTCGCTTGGTGAGGCGACCGGTCTTGTTTAGCGTGCTACCACTTTGTTTAATCCTGGGGTCTAAACCGACGTAGGCAACGAGGTGCTTAGCTTTCTTGAACCGCCGGATATCCTGAATCTCACCAATCAGGCTGGCGGCTACGAATGGACCAACGCCGGGGATAGACTGCAAGAGACCGGATAAGTCGGCTGGCGCTGACGCCGCCATTTCGCGGACGAAACGTAGCTTGGCCTTGTGAAACGCTCGCTCGGTATCGGCAAGCGCTTGCTTGGCATCAACTGACAGTTGTCCTTCGAGCAGTGTTTCGACGTGGTCCTGGTAGTGCTTAAAGGCAACGCCGAGCTGCGCCAACCGCTGTTGACCCCTGGCATAATACTTGGTGGCGAGATATGCTTCCGGAACATATGGCCTTCCTTCGCCGCGAAGGCCCAATCGGGCAATCATGAGGGCATCGGTCTTGTCTGTTTTCTTGCCGCGGACGGTGGCTTTTATCTGTTGCTTGGTGAGCAATGGGTTGTACATAATGCACGGAATACCGAGAGTGTAGGCGGTGTTGACGAGCGGCAAATGGTAGATGCCGGTCGGTTCTGTAACGAGATTCAGCTCCGGGCTATCTCCCGTCACGGTCAGTAGAAACTCGGCGATATCCTGCTCCGCATTCACGATCTGGTCAGTCCAGAGCTGTTTGCCATTGCCGTCAATAAAGCTAAAGTCCAATTTGCGGCTGCTGACATCGCAGCCAAGAAAGTGCGTCATGAATAACTCCTCCGGCCAAATGGCCCCAGGTTTAAAGATTGCTAAACACGGGCAAGAGGACTCACAGCTTCCCGAGAAGGTTCCAGGTGGTACAATAGGCTTGTTCGTTATAGATAGTCGTAGATCCCCGGATTTTGTTGCTCGTACCGGTACAGAACGTAAGAGCTAACAGAGTATTCCGGGGTTTACGCTATAACCTCATTATTGATTGTTATGCACCTTGGTTGGAAGCGATATACTCACCGACGAGATACCTCACGAAGAGATTCCCAACACGACTTTAGAACGTCCTCCATACCATTTGTAGTGTAGCCCCGAACAGAGGTTGGGGGCTAGAGGGATAATACAAGCATGACCTAATATTTATACGGCTATTAAAATCTTACTATGCGAGTGATGACCCACCTTCACGACCTCGGATTACAGTGAAAAAAGGACGAGGAGGTTCAACTTTCGGGCTAGTTGAAGATGCGGCGAGACTGGAAGGTTTTGATCGTAGGTTAGTAAAATTAGATAATGATAGGAATCCTAAAGAGATGGCTAAAGCTAAAGCCATAGCTGAAAAGCGAGGCATAACATTGGCGATTACCACTCCTTGTCTTGAGGGTTTGTTATTAGCAATTCTGCAAATAGGTAAAGATTTCTCAAGTTGGTCGTCGGAAAGGTGTAAACGAGAATTTGAGACAAAATATATTCCAAAAGATAAACGCACAACACCAGAGGCTTACCCGAGACATTTAACTAAGGCAAAAATTGATGCTGCCAGAGCTCAGTTACAAGAATTGAATGAATTATTAAGTTTTATTGAGTGGCAATAGCCAAATTTCGAAAGTCAGACTCGATGTCCCGCCAAAATGCTTATGATTGTCGAAACCACTCATGTTAAATTGCTAGGAGCGTAAATGCCTGGTATGAAGTTGGGGCTGGCTATATAGCCTTTGACGTAACGGCGGAGAGTGGGACTAAAACGAGTTATCTGCGTATAGGCACGCCACAGAACGGTGACCTGGTCACTTGATTAGGTATAGAACTAAAGAATCGATTCTAGTTACAAATCATAGTCCTAAGATCTGACTTTTAAGATTTCATCAAAATCTTTAACTCTATTAAACCTTACCTCCCAACCGCACAGAGATCTGTTCGAAATTGGAGAAGTTTTGCTACTATAAAGTCATGTCACAATACCTTCTCGTTCCCGTAGTAGCAGGCTGTGTCATTCAGAGAGATAATCAATACCTTCTCGTTCAAGAAAAACAGCTAATAGCGTACGGCCTTTGGAATCTACCGGCTGGACACCTTGAAAAAGGAGAAACTTTTGAAGAGGCCGCAATACGAGAGACCTTTGAAGAAACCGGTTTTAAAGTGGAGCTCGAGCAAAAATTAGAGACTGTCCATACAGGAATTAATCAACCTGTACTACACGCCTATAAAGCACGTATTCTTAGCGGGAAGATAAAATTTGATCCCGAGGCAATACTTGACGTTCAGTGGTTTACACTCAAGGGCATAGAGCAACTTCAGGCCACCGATAAACTCAGAAATGCCTGGGTAATCAACAGTATTAAGCAGACGTTACCTGTATAACGCGAAATTCAACCTTACAACTCACAAGTTAAGACCTCAATGAGGGATCGTTTTTTATCGCGAATACAAGAACGCTCTCCGGCCGAACATCGCCTTGCTTAATCAGAACGCTTTTGAAAAAATAGGAGTATAGCAAGCGTAAGGGGTTAAACATGCTAGAGATCCTAGGTTTATGTCGTGGCTAAAAGTCATAATAAGCTGACCAAGTCAACCGCATCAAGTCAACTTGGCAATAGAAAGAAAAGGGTTAAACTCAAAAACACTGTGCCTATCGCTATTGGATTAAGAAACGCATTAAGTAACTTACCGGATGGAGTTTGCGTGGTTAGTGACCACGCAATTGTCTACATCAACCAACGGGGTGCCGAAATTTTTGGTTATGATTCGCCCGATTTGGTCCCAAAACAACTGGATGCTTTGAAAAGTGAACTCGATCTTCATTATCTAGATGGTCATAAAGTATCAGCGCATAACCACACCATCGAACTCGGATTACATGAAAAATCAGCACACCGGGAACTCGTAATTATCAATCCAAAAAATCATGAGAAACGTATCCTGCGTATTGTAGTGAGCTCAGTCGAGAAAATAGAAGAGAAAATTACGAGCTCACTAGCGATCTATCATGATATTACCGAACAAAAACAAGCTAAAGCGGCACTTGAGAAAAGCAAAACCCAATTCCAGTTTGTGGTACAAAATGCCGCTGATGTAGTAACCGTATTTAAAGCAGACGGTTTTATCACCTATCAAAGCCCTTCTATCGCACGCGTTTTAGGCCGAGATTCTAAGGCTCGAATTGGAGCAAATATTTTTGACTCTGCTTTTGTCCACCCAGAGGATAAGCGACGCAAGTACGACTTCCTAGTAAATCTGATAAAAGCTAAACCGGGGGCTAGACTAAAAGGAGAATTTCGGTTACAACACGCAGACGGTAGCTGGCGTGATCTAGAAGCCGTTGGCGTTAATCTACTACATGATCCAAACCTTCAAGCTATCATTTTGAGCTCACGAGATATTACTGAGAGAAAGCACGCAGAAGTAATGTTACGTGAGAGCGAGGAACATTTCCGTTTTATGGCAGAATTACTTCCCCAAAAAATATTTACAGCTAACTCTTCAGGCAAGGTCACTTATTTTAATTCACAATGGGTAGATTATACGGGACTATCTCTAGATGAGCTTAAGCGACAAGGTGTCCAACAATTTATTCATCCAAATGATTTAACAAAAAGTATGCAAACATGGGAGCAAGCTATTCAAGGTGGCACACATCCTCTCCACAATGAACAACGTTTAAGACGATCAGACGGACAATATAGGCGACACATCAGTCACGTTCGTGCCATGTACGATAAGACCGGTAAAATTGTTCGTTGGTTTGGTTCAATGACTGACATTGAGGATATCGCGCAGGCAGTCGCCCGTAAAGAGGAGCTAGAACAAAAAACAGCTGCCCTCACAAAACAACGCGCCCAGCTTATTGAAATTAATAATACTAAGGATGAATTTATTTCGTTAGCATCCCACCAACTGCGGACTCCCGCGACAAGCGTCAAGCAATATGTTGGTATGCTGCTTCAGGGCTATGCTGGAACCCTGACCGCATTACAACGTGACTTTCTGCAGCGAGCCTACAATAGTAATGAACGTCAAATCAACATTGTTAACGACCTACTCAAGACGGCTCTGATTGATGCAGGAAAAGTAAAACCACAGATTGATCTGGTGAGCTTGGAAACTTTAATTACTGAAACAATAGAGGGACAGACCGCAAAATTTGCCGAAAAGAATCAAACTGTCTCATTTCATGGCCTAGCGAATAAATGTATAGTCTTGGCTGATCGTGACTTACTGAGAATGGCCCTAGAAAACATTATTGATAACGCTAGCAAATATACTTATGAGGGTAAAAGTATTACCGTAAGGCTGCAAGAGTCCCAAGGGAAAGCCAACGTAATAATTCAGGACGAAGGCGTAGGTATACCTGCCGATAAACTTAATAAATTATTTAATAAGTTTTCACGTTTAGATAATCCTTTATCCGTTAGTGTGGGAGGAACCGGTTTAGGGCTTTACTGGGCAAAAAAAGTCATAGAACTACACCATGGCACTATTAAGGTAGCCTCAAAAGAAGATAAAGGCACGACCTTTACAATTAAACTGCCGATTTAATGGGTTGGACTATACTGTAGGTGTTCAAAAATTTAAATTGTATGCGCTTGAGAACTAACAGAGAGGAAGTAATAAGATACGCCGAATTAAGAGGTATGGTTTTTGAGCGTATAAATCCTACAGAAATTTCACACCGCACTTCTTGGTATCGCAAACATATACCAATGCTACAATAGAGCTTATGTTAGCGTTAGAATTTTTCACTTGGTGGTACGGCCGAGGATGGTCAACCCTAGCACGAAATGCCCAACGCAGATTAGTCAGAACTGCACATTTATTTTCTCTTCCAATCCTTATTCGTACATTATTTGCTCCTTGGCGACGAATAATGACCTTCCCAGGTGCCGGTCTAGACGCTCATGTGCGAGCCGCAACAGACAATTTAGTCAGCAGGTGCATTGGTTTTGTGGTTCGCATATGCGTATTATTTTCCGCGCTCATAATTTTAATTATCGTATTTATAGCTGCGCTCATTCAATTATTACTTTGGCCGCTTTTACCGCCAGCAGTAATCATTGCTTTGCTTAAGGGTATGGTCTGATGAGCAATACAATTGATTTACGTTCACTTCGAGCTCAAAAGGCTAGGTTGGCACAAAAAATAGGTAAAACGGGCTACGCAGTTCTTTTTATTACAGGCCCAACGCTCGTTATTTTTGCGCTGTTATTGCTTTACATTGGCACAAGACATTATCCATATTTTATTTTATGTGCAGGTCTAATATGCATCATTATATCTGCATGGTACCATCAAGATTTGGCAATACTCCCCCCTAGAGGATCCGATTTTAATGAGAGGATCGATGGCTCAATTTTTGCAAGCCTGAATCAGAAGACTCCTTTGACCCCGCGTTCCGTATGGCACGTCTTATCCAAAAATTGGCAAGTTACATTTATAACAAATCATTTTCTTCTCTCTCCAACCGCAGTCGAAAATGAGCTCTCCGATAATGCAAGTGATATGTCGACAGTTTGGTCCGAAGCAGCTAGAATTGCCGACGCAACTCATTGCACTGTTATTGAACCCGGTCATGTTGCGG
This sequence comes from uncultured bacterium, assembly GCA_963794235.1. Taxonomy (GTDB): domain Bacteria; phylum Patescibacteriota; class Saccharimonadia; order Saccharimonadales; family UBA4665; genus CAWCCP01. Next base: position 169,011 of record CAWCCP010000009.1, on the reverse strand, counting down.
CGAGCTTACTTCTTACATCTGCAGATATCCAGAAGCTATTTACTCACATGAAACTTTCAGCCGACGATATTGGAGCTGTTACATTATGGCTTGAAAGATTGATAGCAAACGAAAGATCAGAGAGACCATATTTCGGCGGTATCGGAAGAGATTGGGCTAATGGCTTTACCCCTCAATTGAATCAATATGGTCAAAACATAAGTCTTGCTTTAGAAAAACATGGCGGACACTATCACTCATTAATCCATTCGCCCGGAGTTACAGCAATTAAGGGTGCTTTCTCTCAGGGCTCTTCTGCTATCGCGCTTATTGGCCCAACAGGCATTGGCAAAACGAGCCATGTCTATGCCCTTGCTCAACTTCTCTTAGCAGAAAAAGATGATCGACATTTAGAGCATCGACAAATTATCGAACTTAACGCATCTTACATTATCTCTAGTGCGCAGCGCCCTGGGCAAATCGAAAATATAGTCACCAGACTGATGCAGGAAGCACTGCATGCTGGTCACATTATTTTATTTCTTGATGACTCACAACTATTTTTTGGAAATGGTACAGGTTCATTTGATGCAACACAGATCTTACTCCCCATTATTCAATCAAGATCTATACAAATTGTTTTTGCAATGACACCGAATGATTTCCAAAACTTAAAAATACACAACTCTGCTTTTGCATCTCTTTTAACTCCTGTCATATTAACAGAACCTCCAGAAGCGGACATCTTGAACGTTATTGAGGATAACGCCCTCAACTTTGAAGCACAGCACCATATTTTAATTGCTTACGAAGCTATTGTTGAGGCATATCGTTTATCGGGCCGCTATGAACAAGAGGAAGCATACCCCGGAAAGGCTATTCGTCTTTTAGAACAATCCTTAAGTCATGCAAAGCAACAAATAATTACTGCTGATTCTGTACAAGAAGCAATCGAGCAAACTCATGGCGTTAAAGTCGGAAGCGCCACACCAATGGAGGCTGATGCTCTTCTTCACCTTGAGGATAATATTCATCAAAGAATGATCAACCAATCACGGGCTGTTGCAGTAGTAGCAAACGCATTAAGGCGCTCTAGAGCTGGTGTCGCAAATCCACGACGACCTATTGGGAGTTTTCTATTCCTTGGTCCAACTGGAGTTGGTAAAACTGAGCTAGCTAAAGCCATTGCAGCAACTTATTTTGGTTCTGAAACAAATATGATTCGTCTCGATATGAGTGAATATCAACAACCTGAGGATGTTAATCGTCTTCTATCTGATGGTAGTGGACAATCGATGAGTTTAATACTTGCGGCAAGGCAACAACCTTTTAGTGTTGTGCTGCTGGATGAAATAGAAAAAAGTCATGTTAACATTCTTAATTTGCTCCTGCAGTTACTGGACGAAGGGCAGCTTACCGATACAGGAGGTCGACCTGTTTCTTTTAAAGATTGCATCATTATTGCGACGTCAAATGCTGGAGCTCAAGAAATACGTGAAAGAGTTGAAAGAGGTGAAAAGCTTGAAACATTTGAATCAGTATTTATTGACAACCTCATTAATAGCGGCCAGTTCAAAGCCGAATTACTAAACCGTTTCGATGAGATAGTACTCTTTAGGCCTCTGGAGCAAAACGAATTATTACAAGTTGTAGCCCTCATGATAAACGAGATTAATAAGACACTGGCTACAAAAAACATAGTCATTCAGCTAACACATGAGGCGGCAATAGAAATTGTGAAGAGAGGTTATGACGCTAGGCTTGGTGCGAGGCCTATGCGCCGCATGCTCCAGCGGACAGTTGAAGATGAAATTGCTAATCGCATTTTGCGTGGCGTTGCAAATGCAGGCGATAATATCGTTTTAGATGTCACTGATTTACGATTCGAGAATGCTCCCGTATCTCAAAATGCGTCCGAAGCGTCTCAACAATAAATGTCTAGAGAATTATTGATATACTGAGTTTATGCAAATCAACTCAGCAGTAATACCAGTCGCAGGCATTGGTACGCGAGCATTTCCACTAACAACAGCAATTGAAAAATGTATGCTCCCGGTTTATGCAGGAGATTATAGTCGCCCGCTTATAGACTATATGGTTGATGATTGTGCTCGTGCAGGAATTAAAAGAATAATCTTTATAACATCAGAACGTGGTAAGGTTCAGCTAGAGGATTACTTTGGCAAGCTCAGTAAATCAATTACTGAACAACTGAGTGAACTTGGAAAAAAAGAAATAATTAGTAATGAACTAGATCGCAGAAACCGCTATAACATAGACTACGAATTTATTATTCAACCACACGGATTATACGGGACGGCAGTCCCTCTCTACACTGCTCGCGAAGCGCTGCGAGGCGAGGATAGATTCGTAATGATGGGCGGGGATGATTTCGTATATCATCGTGACGGACTTTCCGAATTAAGCCTAGCTATTGAAGCTTGGAAACAACAATCGACAGATCATGCCATTATGGGCGTAGCAGTTAGCCGGGAAGAAGCACCTAAATACGGCGTGCTTAGAATTAACAAAGACGAAAATTTGACATCCATTGATGAGAAACCTTCGTTCGAATCTGTCCCAGAAAATCCAGTCGTAAATATTACTCGTTATTTATTCAATCAGAGTATATGGGCACCATTAGAAGAAGAAATCAATGTTCCAAGAGGAAATAACGAACACTATATTACTTACGCAATTAATGATGCCCTACGGTTAGCTCAAACATTCAAAGTTCACAGGGTCAAAGGTAAATACTTTGACGGAGGAAATTACCAAGGGTTGCTTGAAGCAAGTCAATATATAACAATGCATCCACCACTAAGCTTTATATAATTCGTTTCAAACTTTTATATATGTATGAAGTTTTTCTGTAGCTTTTAGTGGGTTAACGTACACAGATATCGGCTGAAATGTAAATTGAATATGAGCTGCATGTACGGAGGATGAATCACCATCTAAAACTTTTAAAATTTCAAGTGTATATCCAGTGTTAACTATGCCTGAAATTTGTCCAGGTTTAAGCTGAAAAAGCTCCGCGGTTATAGCTGGTGCTAGATTTGTATCGTCGGGTGTAATTGGGGTTGGGTACTCACCTCCGTTTGCCTTTGTAGATAAGTCATCAGAATACTGACTCGCAAGTGTAGAAAAGTCGGCACCTTGTCTTAATTGCTCTAGCACCGACTCGGCTCTACTATCAGTTGCGGTGTCAAGTCGCGCAACAACAGCTTGCTGTAAAAGTTGCTCTTTTAGTTCCCTTTTAAAATCCGCTTGATTCCAGCCCCAAAATTCACTAAGTACTTCGTTGAAATCCCGATTACTACTTCCAAGTCGATTCTCATTGCGCACCAATAAAACCTCGGCATTCACGGTGCCATTACTGACCGAAACGTCGTATTTGTTAGCTAATTGTTGAACATATGCATCAAGTATGACTTGATTGAGTGCTTGCTCTTTCAATAATTTCAGTTGGGCCTTACCGTCTTTATTCGAAAAATTTGCACCCTGTTGCGTCTGATAATAATGCATATTTCGTCGCAACTCAAAAAGATAGGACTCATAACTTACATATGTACTTCTCACTTTCGCAACCGGAAATGGAATAACTCGCGAAACATCGTAAATAAACTCGGACGTACTTTGAAACTTATACAATGCCGCTCCACAATATGCCATAAATAAGACAAGGACTGCAACTAGCAACATTAGAGATGTACGCACAACGCGATGTTTAGAGTGCTTTAAGGGGTATATATACTTCCGAGCGCTACTTAGCACGGCCTCTCTATGCTCGGCCACAGTTTCGTTGGTAATTCTAGGAACTCCTCTTAGAGCTTCCGTAACGCGCTCCTCTGTTGCCTTAGGTCGCTTTAGGGGTCTAGGTATAGCTACCTTAGGCAATTTAGGACTAATCTTCTTCAAATGTGGTTTCTTCATCTTGTTTTGGCGCCTGAGATATGGCTCCAGGATACGTATTAGTGTTGATACCTTCTTCACGCAGAATCGTTAAGAATTTCTTCTGGAGCTTAGCCGGATGATGAACATCATGAATCACCAAATCTCCAACGTATGTCTGCATCTTTATTGTACCAAATCCGAGCAGTGTTTCCTGCAAGTCCAGATACCTCGTAATTTACTGACTGTATTTGCGACAAGCCTAAGATCTGCGACAGCTCGATGGAAAAGCCCTTTTTGTGTAATCTGAATAAACCGCTGATCCGTCACAATAAATACACTAAAATGCCAACTCATCCAACTCGGAGCAAATACCAGTAATCCCAGTAAGCAACCAGCTAGCTAAACCTCCGAAAAAAATCCAAATCCAAGTTCAGGTTTTATAGCCGCTGGTATAATTCCGAGTAAGGGACCTAGCATTCCAAAAACAAGCCCTTTACGCATCACAATAGGGTGTTTATGGAAAACATATAGTACTTCTTCATTATCAAACTGATCTTCAAAATATTTATGTGTCTGTTTCAGCCATATGCATATTGTAGCATCGGGCTATTGACTAGCTCAGAGATACGACTTGAATCTTTATGCTTACCGTTATGGTATCCCCGCCGCGACTCGAACGCAGATCTGCTCCTTAGGACGGAGTTATTCTATCCATTGAACTACGGGAACACTAGAGGCTATTGTATATAAAATGCCCGCTAACGTCACTCTAAACTTACCTTGAGCTAAAATGATACGCTTAAGAACACTACTTATGAACGCTCGAAACTCTCATAAATATGCATATACTCTGATTTATCGTAATCAAATAGCTCATTCTGGTCAAAGAAATTACTCACCTCTCTTTGACCACTCGATTTACTATCAGAGGCATGTATAAGGTTTCGTCCGGTTCCAATTGCTAGATCGCCCCGGATAGAGCCTGGGGCCGCCTGACGGGGATTCGTTGCTCCCACTATGGTACGGACAGAATCGATACACTCGTATCCTTCCCACGCCATTAATACTACGGGTGAGCTTTTCATGAATTGCTCTAAACCAGCATAAAATGGTTTCTCTAAATGTTCAGCATAATGGTTACGCAACATAGTATCGTCAAGGCCGGCCATTTTTATGCCGATTAGCTTTAGGCCTTTACGCTCCAAACGCGTAATTATTTCACCGATAAGTCCTCGCTGTACAGCGTCGGGTTTAGCAATAATCAACGTACGTTCCATAAGATAATTCCTGTTTAGATCACCCTATTGTAACAGAGTAAACGTTAATATCTCAAATAAGAGAACAATGAATTATTTTAATTGGTTTTGGCTTTAAACTTCACCAAAAACCTAAGACAAAGATTGTATATTGGCTCCTCTATCAGTGCTACAATTGGCTTATGCAATTCGCTAAAGTTAAGACTGATTTTTTAGAGTACCTTGAGATTGAACAAAATCGTTCTCAGAAAACAATACAAAACTATGATCATTATCTGATTAGGCTGCTTGATTTTGCTGGAGACATACAAGTCTCAGATATTGATGCAGAGTTAATTCGTAAGTGGCGTCTCTGGCTCAATCGATTAGGTACCAATACGTCCGATGAGCTAGGCAAGAACACGCAAAATTATCACCTAATTGCCCTTCGGAGTTTTTTAAAGTACTGCGCAAAACGCAATATACCTGCAATGACTGCTGATAAAATAGAGCTTTCTAGAACGAGAAGAGGACAAGTTACCTACTTAACGCCTGATGAATTAGAGCGTGTATTTGCGCAACCTGACCTAGACACTATTGGTGGCATTAGAGATCGAGCCATCCTCGAATTACTTTTTAGCTCAGGTCTTAGAGTTAGCGAACTAACAGGACTTGATAAAGACCACATTAATTTAAAGCGCAGAGAATTCATGGTGCGTGGTAAGGGACAAAAAGATAGACCTATTTTCATTAGTCAGGAAGCAGCTAAGTGGGTTGAGTACTACTTGAGTAAACGCGAGGACACCTCGATACCACTTTTTGTACGGTACAGTGGCACAAAACAGATTGACTTAAGTGGTAATTTTCACCGCCTAACACCACGTAGCGTGCAGCGTATTGTGGCCCGATATGCACTGTTAGCCGGTATAACCAAACATGTTAGCCCGCACACGCTCCGCCATTCATTTGCAACTGACTTATTAATGAATGGTGCGGATCTACGTAGCGTTCAAGCAATGCTCGGTCATAGTAATATTGCAACTACACAAATTTATACCCACGTTACTGATCCTCATCTCAGAGCAATACATGAAAAATATCATCGTACTAACGAGTAGCTATAGGATTCGTGGGCCCAATTAAATATTAATTATTGTTTGACAGCCCACAAGGATTAGCCGTCGTTGAACCACCCGTTGCCGGGTCAATAAAGGTCGTCGGGTTCGGATTTTGTGCCGAAACCGGCCCTGTTTCTATTTGTTTACAAATATTTTGTGCTTCGATAGCATAGCTTGGAAAACTTGAACCATTAATGGGAACACTGACATCTAAACGCTTAAGTACGTCTTGAGCCTTACCTGTTACATCGATCTGAGCTTGCCCACCACTGAATTCAACCTGATTACCCCCACTGTCCGTTCCGGTCATACGGATATTCGAAGCGTCATAAAAATCTAGTAGGTGAATTAAATATTGTCCTGTTCCAGTTATGCCAGTTATAGTAACTTTACAATCATATGGCGCTGCAGCCGCTGTGCAATTACCAGGAACGATAGTGCCATCAGTATTATTTGCCACTTGATCAGCAACGTTGTAAGCATGAGTATTGGGCCCGGATGAAGACGGATATAAAAATATCGTATAGGCATCATTAATAAGTGCTGTACGGCTCATTGTTGCCGAAAGTGGAGTTACGCTAAGCTGGATAACAGGGAGGTAGTTGCTTGTGTTCCAAGTAGAAAAAGCTGGAAATTTTGTGTTTACAGCCGGGAATTGGGTATGATCATCGTTGCTCCCCCAATTTATCGTTAGACTGGTGAGTGGATTCCCGTTATTGGGATTACTCGCAGAGGTTACTATTGAACGCGAATCGCCATAGTTTACATCTCCGTACTCAAGTGCAGCAGTCTTAAGGTATACGATAACACAACTATAAGACACATCATCCGTAGTGTTTATATAATTTGAAGTCGTGCCTGGTAATGGAAGTGTTAAACAGCTTCCGGTATTAATTAAGGGGGTAGCTGATGAAATTAAATTATTTTGAATACCATTAATCGCATCGTTTATGCCGCTTTCAGCTGCATAGTTCGCCTCACTGGCAAGTTGACTATCTAGTGCTTGCTGCTGTTCATGACGGCTCAAGCGAGCGAAACCGACAGTCATTAAACCCAAAACGACAATTAAGATGAGACCGACAACAAGTGATGCAAAACCATTTTCGTTTTGTCTAAATCCTTTATATCCAGAGTTTTTTATTAACATAACTACTTTCATTGTAACTCAGTTTCACGTTATACGTTGCACGACCGTTGTTGTTAGGCTTGCAGTAGCGCAAAAGTCGTCACCGGTTCCCTCTTTACACGTAGTATTAGTTCCGCTGATATTGAGTAGACTTGTGTCACCATAAGCCATACCAACAGAGATTGTGTACGGTGAATTTGCAGTTATACTAAACGCCGTTAGTAACGAATTTGGCGCAATAAGTTCAACTCCATCTGTGCCAGCGTTTGAACCACTTTCCGGCTGTGATAAGGATAGATCAATAGGTGTACATGCTTTAGTGTAGGTATCACGCCATAAAACATGCTGAATCTGACCGGACCCACCCCCAATTTGAAGATTCAGCGCATAAGAGTATCGTGTGTCACCAACACAATACGCATACATTGTCACCGCACCTCCATAAGCTCGAGTTACCGTAGCAGAGCTTACTGACTGATCATTTAATTCAAGATCTTGCGATATCTCTTCAGTCACATTCCGCACATCGTCTTGAATCCGTGACTGGTTAACTCCTTTATAATACAAATTACCTATATTTGTCATCATGACTGTTACGAGTAACAGGATCACTGCAAGTACTGTGGTAGCAATCATGAGTTCAACGATCGTGAAACCCTTTGAATTATCTATTTGACGATTATGGTATTTCATTCTGCATGAACCCTATAGCTTAACGTCGCACTATCGCTTCCCTGACCTAATGCATCAGGCCAGATCGCTTGAACGATGAAAGTATCGCTATCATGACTGGCAGCGGTACATGGGTCATTGCCTCCACCACTATAACCATCACAATTATAAACGAGTACCTGATACTTCTGGGTTCCAAAATCACAGTTGCTCACGATCGTCGTAATTGGTGAAGCAGCTGTTGGATTAGTTATACAGAATGCGGTTGTAGGATTAAATATATTAGTTGTAGGATTTTGCGAGGGATCTGCACTACTGCTCGTAGGAGCTAAGTATCGTAAATCTTCTATTTGAGTCTCGGCATATTCTGTAGCCTGTGAATTTTCCTCCGCTTGACTTGTATCGAGCAGGCTTCGATTAGCAGTTGCAAACGAGATGCTAATTGCCAGACCTAAGATCGCAAGAACAACCATCACTTCAACGATAGTATCCCCAGTACTGGTCATTTTTTTACATCGTCCTAACATGGTGGTGTTACTCCAAATGGAGGATTAATATATTGCACTACAGCGTTTAACGGGCTGGAATGATTCGTACTGTCTCCAAGAGTTATGGTTGCGTATCTTGTATTGTCGGTCATACAAATCACGGCAGAGGTAGCGGGATCTAGATTCCCCGTAATAGCACTTCTGGCCTGTGTTTCATTCATCGATGCCCCTGCAGGCGTATCCAAACTCGGAGCGTAGACCATGCTTACAGTTTGCGATCCTGAAACACAATTGTCATCCACGTCACAAGTAGCCTGACTTTGAACAAAGCCAATTCCATCTGAATTATGAGTGTTCCCGCTAGCATCAGTAACTTTGACATCTAGAACATCAAGTGACTGCGGAGTTGTCCCTTGTGTCGTAAGATCTATATTATTACCAACAATCGGCGTTGCAGAGGCTAAGGTATCATCGGTCCGAGCACCGGCAAGCGAGAATATTTCAAACGCAGTCTTCTGACCTGATTCTGAGAAATGTATAAATTTACCCAAAAAATCACAACCAGAATTCGTCCCCTGATCGCTCACTCCTGGTGCTTTAGCGGTAAATGTTAGTGTGTTGCCCGGAAGTGAGACTGAACAGTCAAGGTTTACGTCACTGTATTGACCATCGCCGACCAGACTAATCACCTGCTGTAGTTGCGAAGCGAACTCATTGGTCCCTTCAGTAAAAGCCGTACTACCTTCTTTGCCTGATATAAAACTTGCAGCGATAACAAACATAACTCCAGACACCGCCAGCACAATCATGACCTCAATAATAGTATAGCCGAGAGGTCGTTTGCCACCTTTCATATTGTTTTAAGTATAGCACAAGCATAATACGCTAGCATCCTTTGAAAAATTAATTTGCCATTAGTATGATATGCTCGTACCAATTCAAAATATTGACACCGAATAACTGGACGATAATGGCTCCAAAGATTAAGAAAGGTCCGAAGGGTATTACCGAGCTACGTTTCAGTTTGCCTATAGCCAGTAATGGTACGGATATCAAACTTCCTCCGACCGAAGCAACGAATATAAGCAGCAGGCTTCGAGCAGGAGTGGCCATCATTAAGCCGAGAAGCCAACCCAATTTGACGTCACCCCCACCAATCCATTTCCCTTGTGATATCTGAAATAATATGTAAAACAAACCCCCGCCAATTAATACTGCTAGCAGTAGACTTAAAATAGAGCTGCCTTTATGAGGGCTTTGTTGAATTACAAAAACAGCCTGCACGCATGCAATAACAGCCAATGGATACACAACTCTGTTGGGTAAAAGCAACCATCTAAAGTCGTATACAACTAAAATCATCAGACCGACAAGAATCGCAAGCCAAAGCACAAAAATGATAATTTGAATGCCCGAAAACGGAGTCGGCCAAAAGATATAAGAAAGTACGAAAAGTACGCATGTAAATATCTCAGAAAACGGCGTATCTGGTATTCGAGCCGAACAATACCGGCACTTCCCCCGCAAACTTATCCAGCTTAAAACTGGCACTAGATCTTTAGGCGCCAGAACGTGATGGCAGGTTGAGCACATTGACCGCCCCCGCATGATTGATAGGCTGTGAAGATATTTTTTATTGGGCCTTTTCTTGGCCCCCTCCATGGACTGCTCGTGGATTCGCCATACCGCCGCGTTAACATAACTTCCAAGGCACAGACCTATAATTGCAACCCAGATAATTATTAAAATCATATATTCATACTACAAGTAAAATGCGACTACCCGAAACGAGTAGTCGCATTTTTTAAAATTTATCTGTTCTTTACTCTGCGTTACAGTCTTTATCGGCTGCTCCGCCCGTCTCAGTGCTATACGTTATAGCAAGAGATGTATTTTGTGCTCCAGTTGTTGTAGCTCCCTGGCCACCCGCCATCGCGGCACAAACTGCGCCTGTATAGACAATAACCGTATTAGTGGTCGTTGCATTTGTTACTGCTGCCACTCCTGCGGCAACACTAATCCCCGACTGCTGATAGTAAGAAAGACTCGTACCTACTTCATTCTGTAATGAAGCAGTCGTCAAATCTGCGAGAACATTATTATTATTTGATAGAACTGTTGTCGCAGCACTACCAATTCGTCCTACGTCATCTTTTACGTTGAGTATTACGAGAACTTCGCTGTAACGCTGGTACAGCCAAGAACACAATTAATAGAATCAAACCTGCAATAGCCAAGACGATCATCACCTCAATGATGGTAAATCCTTTGTCTTTTGCTATGTTTATATTTGTCTAGTTTAGCAAGCATTGTTAATGCCCCCTTTTCGAATTACTGTTTATGCTTATGGTTCGATAATAGCAGCTGCTGTAAAAATGCAAGCTTTTTATATCTTTCGTAACTACGACGACCTGTTAGATTACATGTAAGGTTAGATTTTGCCTATTAATTTACAGCTGCTAGCACTGACTATCAGGCGTAGAGCCTCCCGATTCCAATGCATATACTGCGACGATATCATATAATCGGCCCCTGTATTTGAAGCAGTGTCCTGCACCCCACCGCTAGTACATTTTTCATAGTCATATATGTCAATGGTTATTAGTATTTGTTGCAGCACTCAGCGACGATACTGCACTCGCCTCAGTTTGTGGGTGAACTGTGACTTCCGTTGTAGTTGGGTCATAGTACGTTAAATTTGTATAGTACAATAGGCTCGTATTAGAACCTGTCTTACAATTAGCGCCATAACCTTGACCACAACCCGGAGGAAAATTTCCTGAATTATTGAGCTCATACTGGGAAATAACCTGCAGTATGGCTGTCGCATCTTGTTTACGCTGGTTATTACGCGAGCCTCTGGTCAGTGCAGGTATCGCCTCGAAGACAATAAGCAATATGAGGCCTGCAATTGCTAAAACAATCATTACCTCAACAATAGTGAAGCCATTGGATTGCTTTTGAGATTGTTTATTATGCAGCATAGCTCTCTAGCCGTTACTGGTAAAGCCTGACTGGTTCACCAGACCATAGATTGGTAACAATATAGCAGCAACTATCGTCAGCGCCATTATACCCATTATCACCATCATAACCGGTTCGATAATTGTACTAATCGTTTTAATCTCGTTATCAACTTCTTTCTCGTAGTAGTCCGCAACTTTAGCAAGCATAGTTTCGAGGGCACCTGATTGCTCGCCAATACGCAACATATTGGGAACGAGCTCCAAGAAATTTGGATCTTTCTCAATGGAATCAGACAAAGACTTACCACCCTTAACTTTTTCGATGGCCTTGTGCAGTGATTTAGCGATGTGAACATTGTCAACAGCTTCAGACGTTATTTCAAGCATCTGTATCAGCGGCACCCCGCTAGCCACCAGCGTCGTGCCTGTCCGAGAAAAACGCGCCATATACATTTTCATAAACAGCGGACCAATAGGCCAAGCCTTCATTTTCATTTCATCGATTACGGAGCGTCCGCCAAGCGTACGAGCCCACCGCGACCCAAAAAAACCAACCAGTCTAAAATAATGATCACGACCCACCAAAAATGGGTGCAAAAATGAGAAATAGCCAATAAGATACGTGTAACTAATGGCAATGAAACTCCTGGAATACCCGCGTAGATACTTTGCACTTGTGGCAATACTTTGATGACCATGAAACCCATAACGCCGATCATGACGCAGCAAGACAATTAATGGGTAAATCATCGCTCCTCGAACTTTGCAATAATATCAGCATCTTTTTCCTGTTGATCCGCTAAGCGCTCGAGCGCCATATCAAGTGTACCGGAAGCTTCACCGGCCGCGACCAAGCTAATGTACACCCGATTAAAGACTTGAGGAAACTTTCCCAAGGCAATACTAAAGGCGTTCCTGCTTCAACATCCGAGATAATTTGGCTAATCACTACTCTGAATGATTTATTGGTGGTCTGCTCGGCCAACGCTTCGAAGCGACTGAACAAGTGGTAAGCCCAGCATTAATAAGGGTAGACAATTGACGGCTGAAGAGGACTTTATCCTTAGTTTTTATGTCGCCGCAAGTGACGGCCGCCACTGCTCTTTTCAAGATCGACTGAGAGCGGTGTGAGGCCTTGTTCACGAATTAATTTAACAGCGGCTTGTTCAGTATCGGCCTGAACTTCGGCCTTAATTTTTTGGCCCGTCGTCGCGTTGCGTGCTTCGTAAGTAAATGTCAGCATATTGTTTCTCCAACGTAATGTACATATAAACTCATCGCTTAACCTCTCATGAGCCTATCCAATTCATCTATATCTACCGCGACGTTACGAGCTTCTTCATAGGTGATCCGACCTTCATGTATGAGACTCGCGAGTGTTTTATCCATGGACTGCATACCAAACTCAGCTCCAGTTTGAATAACTGCCTCAAGCTGATGACTTTTCCCTTCGCGAATAATATTTCGCACCGCTGGAGTGGCAATAAGTATCTCTGCAGCCAGCAATTCGGCCTCCGCCGATTGCAGGGACCAAACGTTGCGATGCGATAGCCATTAAGATATTAGAAAGTTGGGAACGAATTTGCGGTTGCTGGTGTGGCGGGAAGACATCGATCATGCGATCAATACTTTGAGCGGCGCTGTTAGTGTGCAGCGTTGCGAATACTAAATGGCCTGTTTCAGCGATCGTTATCGCGCTGGCTATGGTTTCTAGGTCACGCATCTCACCAATAAGTACAACGTCTGGATCTTCACGCAAAGCACTCCTAAGGGCAGCGCTAAAAGAATAAGTATCATAGTGAACCTCACGCTGCACGATAACTGATTTTTGGGATTTATGGGTAAACTCAATTGGGTCTTCGATCGTTATAATATGAGTAGCTTTTTCAACATTGATCTTATGGACCAAAGACGCGAGGGTTGTCGATTTGCCAGAACCCGTCGGCCCTGTGATTAAGACAAGCCCACGAGGGTATTCAGCAAACTTATTAACAATTGGCGGCAAGCCAAGCTGCTCAACAGTAAAGATTTCGTTAGGAATTAGACGCAACGCAGCAGCCATATTGCCGCGCTCATGGAAGGCATTAACACGAAACCTCCCAAGATCACCATATGCAAAACTAAAATCAAATTCCTTATCCTTTAACAATATCTGCTTCTGATCTTCGTCAAGGACAGCAAAAATAAGCGCCTCTATTGCTTCTTCATCTAATACTTCAGCACCAGTTATGGGTACTAAAGCACCGTCGACACGAAGCATCGGTGGTAAGCCCACTTGAATGTGTAGGTCAGAAGCTTTCTTTTTTATAACTTCGTCGAGTAAAACCTCTATTCTCGGTTGTGCTTGCATATTAAGACTTTCCTCGATCCTCTATATTAACTAAAATTCTTGAAGTTATAGTACACATATTCACGCATTACCTTCTGCCGCTACCCGGTTAACCTCAGCAAGTGTAGTTCTTTTATCAAGAGCTTTAAGATACCCGTCCTGACGCATAGTAATCATACCCTCTGCCAGTGCTGCATTTTCAATTTCAGTACTACTTGCTTGTTTCATAATTAATTTCTGGATTGCATCTGTTATCTCAAAAACTTCGTACAGTCCAACTCGTCCTTTATAGCCACCTGGCGTGTCAGGGCTGTCTGTGCCCTTTGCTAAAGTATAAGCGGTTTGACTCAATAAGGGCAAGTCTTTAAAGCCCATATCTTCACTAAATGCCGCCACTTGCTCTTTTGTGGGAGGCAGTAAGTTTGCCAGCGCTAACTTAATAGCCTCTGTTTCAATAGGCGTTGATTCATAAGTCTGTCGGCCTACATCTGCAATGCGGCGCACTAGACGCTGCCCGATAACAGTATGGACCGTGCTTGCAATCAAAAATGGCTCTACCCCCATATCGAGTAAACGTGGCAATATCCCTGCCGCGCTATTGGTGTGTAATGTGCTAAAAACTAAATGTCCTGTTAAAGCAGCCTGAACAGCAAGCTGAGCCGTCTCTTTATCGCGAATTTCTCCAACCATAATCACGTCTGGATCTTGACGTAATATACTTCGAAGGCCGGCAGCAAACGTCAAGCCCACCTCCGGATTAACCTGAATTTGGTTAATACCGTCCATCTTATACTCAACCGGATCCTCGAGCGTCACGATATTTATTGAGTCATTCTTAATTTCTTGAATGAGCGCGTACAGCGATGTCGATTTACCAGATCCAGTAGGCCCACTAGTTAAAATCATTCCATTGGGGCGCGTTAAGCCTTCTCGAATCTTTCTCAGCGCGCGACCAGCATAACCCATGTCCTCTAATTTAAACGACGTTCCACTCTTATCAAGAAGTCGAATGACAACTTGTTCGCCCCATACAATTGGAGCAATCGCAATACGAAGATCCACGGCTTTCCCGTCCACAAGAATCGAGAATTGACCATCCTGTGGGGTACGATGTTCATCAATTTTTAGATTCGATAAAATTTTGATACGCGAAATAAGCGCTGCTTCAGTATTTTTAGGTAGTCTCATTATCTCTCGGAGGACCCCGTCTATACGACAGCGTACTTTTAGCTCTTTTTCCATGGGCTCAATGTGTACGTCACTCGCTCGATTGTGAGCGGCAAATTCCAAAATTGCCGAAAGTGCTTTGCTGATCGGTGAATCCTCAACCAGAGTCTTAATTTCATTGCCTTTTTTATTCTTTTGCGAAGCATCCGCCTTATCTGAATCTTTGACAGTATTTTCGGCGTGCATTTGGAGCGCGTCGCTCATCTTAGCACCCAGGGTAGTTTGATATTGTTTCAATACCTGACGAATACCCGCCTCACTAGCAACATATACCTTTAAAGATCTACCGATCTTATTGCTCAGGAAATCTACTGCTTGAACGTTGTCTGCGTCTAACATAGCTACTACCAGTCGATGCTGCATTTCACCAAGAGGCACGGCCATATACCGCTCAGCAACGTCTTGCGGCAATAAGGAGAGGATTTCTGGGTCGACTCGTGCACTCTGAAGATTTACATATGGTACTTTGGTGATTGTTGCGTTAGCTTTAGTCAGTTGTTCGTCAGTTATGAAATGATTTTTTACCATATAACTAAATATGGGTTCGTGCTCTTTACCTGCCGCAGTCCTTGCTTCAGTCAGCTTCTCTGCAGTAATCATTCCTCCACTAACAAGCGCTTCCTCGACTTGTTGTTCTGCGGCAGCCGATAAGACACTCATAGAGCAATATCCTTATGGATACTGCTCGAAACCATTACTGCACACGACTTGGTTCTTTGGTTTAAATTTGGGAATGTATGTTCCGTCATGTAATTGTATGGTCCAATCATTAAACACAATGAGCAGCTCATTATCACTAGAATTTATTGCGTTGAGCTACCACTGAAAGGATTAGTATTAGCGTTCTGTCCCACGTTAATAAGTTGCGTAGGATCAATCGCGCTAGAGTTAAAGTAACTGCTGTCTGGTTGAGGAAAATTAGACGTTATAGGCTGGACAACTTCAACTTCTTGCTGTCTATTTTTTGGTGACGTAAATATCGCCTTGCTTGCGAATAACGAGACGACTGCACTCAAAAAAACAATCACTATAATGAGAGCTATATCTTTTTGTTTCATTGTACTTCCTGCTTTGTTATGTCTAATGACTTACCAGGCTGATAGAAAGTATGCGCAGTTACCGAAAGATCCATGGAATTAGAACCACCACTTAGCGATAAGGTATCGATCTGAATAGGTCGAATAGATTCCTGAAGCGTAGTCATTAACTGTTGAACAGACGAATAATTAGCACTGGTAACGCTAAATCCGAAAGGCATAGCGATGGGTTGCGGCGTTGGATTAATATTGGAGGTTTCCGTCAGCTGGTCGTCAGTGCCGGTTATCCCACTAATGTCAAAATTACCATTACTTAAAATCTTTTCGATACTCGATGTTAGTGCCGGGAAATCATAGCTGCTCGGTAACGCATCGAGAATTATTTTTGCATTGTCCCCGTCATTCTGATTCGTCCCATTAATCACTCCTCCAAGGATGTTAGTAGATTGTGAGTCAAATGCCTGGAATGAACTAGATAAACTGCTAAATGCTTGGATATTCTTAAGTAATTGTTGATGGGCTACGTTATCTGCTTTCGTGACACGGGCCTGGTATTGTGTCTGGCTCCATACAGCATGTGACGCTACAAGACTAAAAACAGTTACGAAGGAGGCGATCGCAACAACCGTTACGATTTGAGCATTAGCCTTAACAATTTCTAGACGCTTCGTCGATATATCTAATTTTGCCATAACTAATTAGTCCCCCCACTATCGCTAGGCGCTTTGAATAAATCAGTCGGATCTTGCAATTGTGCACGTGTAGTAGTCGTTGGAACAGATAAACTGATGCTCTTCGTAATATCAAAAATAGTCGGATCATAAGCTAGGGTAATCGTATATGTTGCGGCGGCAGTCGGGTCTGTAGGGTCTGTATCATAAGCAAAACTACTCAGTACAACATCGCTAAACGCAGACTTTGACTGCGAGCTACTACCCGACGTGTACGTTGTAAGCTTTAAGGTATCGACATACTGATTAACGCTGCTCAGGGTGTCGGCTGAACCTGTAATTGTCATCGTATGGGCGTTGAAATCAATACTGAAGTTCGTAATCGCCACTGAAGCTGGTGTTAATTCATTTAAGTAAGTAAATAGTCGGGCTGCAGCTGGTTTGCCGTTATGAAGTGCAGTTAAACTTTCGAGTTGATTCTGAACCGTTAAAATAGTATCGATATTAGGCTTGTTTTGTAAAATACTGGTTTCGCTGGCGATATCGTTACTCAAATCACTTAAATGCTTTTTCTGCAGACCATCGACACTCAAAAGCAAAATAAGCACTACGATTGAAGCAGCACTGACGAGTAGCGAGATACCAAGCACGAGTCGGCGAGTTCTCTGTGCCTTAATAAATTCAAGCTTTACATCTGGCAAGAGATTAAACTGAATCATGACGGCAACCCCGTTCGACTATACAAAGGTCTTTCCGTAGCCAAGATATTGATCCTTTTCATTCGGTTCGCTCCGCCAATCCGACTGCTACACCGAATTGATTAGATACTGACAATAACTCATTCTGTTTATCACGACTAAACGATACGTTTCGCCACGCATTACCAATTTCTACATTAAGGCCAAATTTATTCGCAAGATACAATGGGAACTCTGGAATAACTGAAGCTCCACCGGTCACCACGAGCCGCTCAATTTTAGCGTTGGGATATCGAGTCTGGAAAAATTTAATTGATTTCTCAATCTCAACCGTCAACAAATCAACGGTAGTATTGATGGCCTGAAAAACCTGACCTTCTAACTTATCCTGACTTAAGCCAAACTTAAAGAGGAACTGTTCGGCCTGTTTTTCATCAATATTAAGGTTTTGAGTTGCCGAACGTATAATAGCTTCAACGCCGGTTGGGATTGACCGAGTTAAGTGCGGCGCATTGTTTAAAACCACTACAAGGTCAGTGGCTTTTCGACCAACGTCTAAAATTAATTGTGCTTCTGTGGCATCTGCAGGTACTAAAGACCGGGCCATCGCTAGATTGTCAGGTTCAAATGCGACAACGTTAAGACCGATGGACTCAAGCATATCGAGCCTATTTTCAACATAATTATTAGGCACACTGCTTAATAATATTTCTTGCTTGGCTTTATCGTTTGGCGAATCGCCGAGTAAAGCCCAATCAATTTTAGACTCCGCAATTGGAGTTGGAATTAAAGAATCTGCTTCAAATTTAATAGCTTTCGCCATTTCGTTTGCCGGTAATCGATCGACGTCTGCAACGGTCGTAAAAACTTTATTGGACGGAATACCGACTGCAACGTTCTTGATTGTAAGATGGGCCTGCGATACGAGCTGCGCAACAGTTTGAGCTAACTTTTGCTGATCTGTTTTAGAATCACTTAATGCAATATTCCCCTCGATCGGTACATATGCGTACTTCACTAATGTTTTCGGATTACCAGCATGCAGTTGCACGAGACGAACCGCCGTAGTACCAATATCTAAGCCAAAAAAGTCAGACGTACCGCTGAAGAGTATACTCATAATCTAACTCCGATTATAGCATAAGCGGAACAATGGCCAACTGAGACGAAATCAACGAAAAGAGACCTTACGCATGTATGTTTTAAGCCGTTTAGTTGATGCCCACCCATAATATTTATTTCTATTTAATAATTCTTTCGTTAGTATTTAGCTCTTATGCTATTTATTTTATCACAATACTGGCGGTAAACTCGTAATAGCATCATATACGCCAGGAGCAACATAGATATAGATATTTTCTCCTGTGCCCACCGGTGTGAATGAGGGAGCATTCACCGCTTGCTCTTGGGTATAATTCGGGATTTTACACTAACCGCATCAGGACCATTTACGGCATTGCTAGTATGATCCATCTCAGAAGTCCCACTTTGTTGCATTTAAATATTCCCAGGCTATAAGCTTTAGCTTGATGATGCCAAAAGCCAGAACCAAGCACAATCTAGCGATGTTGGGCGATTATCACGTAGAACAAAAAATAGTTTTTAATGACACAGCTAGTTCAATACTCAAAAATCCACCACGGCATCATTACTTTTATCGCTCGGATTATTCTTTGTTTGGACTATCACAACTGTCGCTACTAGAGAGGCAAAAATTCCAAATGTTGAAGCAATAAGATAGCCATCATGAAAACCATGGACAGCTGCTGCAACTTCGGCAAGTTTTGTTGGAGGCGCATTAAGATTCTTAAGATATCTCGTTGCACTCGACGCAGCGATGCCTGTTAAGACAGCAAGCCCTACTGATCCTCCGATTTGTTGCGAAGTGTTTAATAAGCCTGACGCTAAGCCAGCCTCATTTTTTGCAACGCCTGAGGTTGCAGTAATACTAACGGTTGTGAATGTCGCTCCCATACCGAGGCCTAAAAGTATCATACCTGGTGCAACGTTTCCCCAAAATGTACCATCTACCGGTATATGAGAAACCCAAAATAGTCCCGAAGAAACAACAAGTGGAGCGACCATTAAAATCGGCTTGTAGCCAATCTTTTTTATGACTCGGGGTACGTTAGTAGCAGTCAGTGCGATAGCCACAGGAACAACTAGAAAACATAAGCCAGTTTTTACAGGACTGTACCCCAATATTTCCTGCATATACAATGTCGTAAAGAAAAATATAGAAAACATACCGGCTGACATACATAACATGATGACGTCTGCGCCAGATAAATTCCGGATTCGAAAGATTCGCAAAGGAATAAGAGGATGGGCGACCTTTAATTCGTTAACAATGAAGACGCCTAGAGCAATTACGACAATCGCAAAGTAAAGAAGCGAGCTATGCGCAAGCCACCCATTCGTTGGAGCTTTAACGAGAGCGTACACCAATGTCATCAACGCGCCGGTAACTAAAATGGCACCTGACAAATCCAGGTTGTTATGCGTCGCTTCGGACTCATGTTTCGGTAATATGCGGAGTGCAGTCGTTATTACCCCAATACCAACAGGAACATTGATGAAAAAATTCCATCTCCAACCGAAATACTGAGTGAATATACCACCAAGTAATACACCGACCGCTGCACCACCGGCTGCGACAGCCCCCCAGACCGATAAAGCAACATTCCGTTCGTTGCCTTCATTGTAGGTAACTAATACTATTGAAAGCGCCGACGGTGACATAAAGGCACCCGCTAATCCTTGAATTGCTCGACAAGTAATCAACATTCCACCAGACTTTGATAGACCATCAGTAAGGGAAGCTAGCGTGAAGACCATGACTCCGATTAGAAAGGTCCTACGCCGACCGAATAGATCTGCCGCTCGTCCGCCTAATAACAAAAAACCGCCAAAGGTTAAAGTGTAGGCCGTAACAATCCATTGTAGGCTCGTTTGGCTCATGCCGAAGGTCTTCTGAATTGAAGGCAGTGCAACGTTAACTATCGAGACATCTAAGACGACCATGAACTGTGCCAGCGCAACAAGAATAAGAATAAGCCAGTGGTTCGTTTGTTTTTTTGGAGCCGCTTGTAGGTCCGCCATACTATACCTCTTCTTCCCTAATACAGTCATTGTTTATGAGGCTTTTATAATTGAAATTCACAATCATTGTAATATTCAACTATTGAACATGTCAACAATTTAATTGACTAGTCCACTTAAATATTACACATATATCCAAAAGTTTTCCATACGCGTTCAGTAATCACCGCATACACATACGCAAAGACTGTTTGATAGGCAGAAGATCAATCACGTTTAGAACATGCTAAATGGCTTAGTCTAAATACAAACAGCTATTCTATCTCCTTGCCATCGATATCAAAGGCATGCAATTATAAAAAGTGAGTACGACCAATAAATAAGAGAGCGTTCTAAATTTAAGGAGATATACTTATGAACATGAGTCTACCAACGCAGATGCCTGCAGTATTTAAACGGCATAAGCCTCAGAATGTGAATACGATAACTGAACAAAAAATGTCGCTAATGAACAAGGTAGGCTTAAAAATAACCGTAGCGGTCGGAACTATGACCTGTGCAGTTATTTTTGCGATTATTAGCTTCGTTAGTTTGCCCACGGTCTTACAGCAGACATTCGCGGGTGGTCATTTCCAACCCGTACTGATTGTTCAGTGGATAGCCCAAACGTTTTTACAATTAGTTTTACTTTCGATCATTATGGTTGGGCAAAATGTTCAAAATATGCACGCCGAAATACGAGCAAATGAAGAATATGAAACAACGATGACAAGTTACACAGATATCGAAAATATAATGAAACAACTTGAAGTTCAAAAAACCCAACTTCAAAAACAAACTAAAATGCTAGAAGAATTAACTGCAAAATTATAGACATTCTCGACAGAGGTCATTCACAATAATTGGGTAAAAACTTCAAAACGCCAATCCATTTATGCTAAAATGGTAGGGTTTTCTTATGGATCATGACAGATACAAACAACACAAACGCCAAAGTAGCTATGGCAGCACAGACGGATTTATACAATCCGAGCCTAAGCGTCAGATTATCTATGTGCCCGCCCAAAATGCTAACCCAAAGCTAAAGCCGGTTCAACCAGTTCAAGGAAACGAAGAAACACTCAGTAATTCCTCGGCCGCTCCGATTACCCAACCGACACCTCAGAATACTACTCCCACCCCTCTGCCACAATTTATTCCCAACCATACATGGGCCACTGCAAGTACACAGCTTGAAAAAAATAAGAAGCTCCCTAAAAAACGACTATTTTTTAATAGGAATCATAAAGTAAAGACCAAAAAAAGATTGATAGTACGCTCAGCGCTACTTGCCTGTTTACTGTTACTCTGCGTAGGAGGCTATCTGGGTATTAAGGGTCTCAGTACAGTTGATAAAGTTTTTCACGGTAACTTCTTAAGTGATGCAGCAGCAGCATTTAATGAAACTCCGCTAAAGGGAGAAAGCACAGGCAGAGTCAACATACTGTTGGCGGGTGATTCAGTCGATGATCCTAATCATGGCGGCGCGCAACTAACTGACTCGATATTATTATTAAGCATCGACACTCGGAACCATACGGCCTTTCTTTTGAGCATCCCGCGAGACTTATGGGTATACATTCCAGGTATGTCATCGTATCAAAAAATAAATGCAGCAAACACGGAATCAAATTTTAGCGCCTCAGGCTATCCATCTGGTGGCATGGGCGCGCTTGAGCAAATTGTACAAACGCAGCTCGGCATTCCAATCGACTACTATGGCTTAATGGACTATGGCGCATTCAGAGATTCAGTTAACGCAGTTGGTGGGGTAACTATTACGATTAATAGTCCTGACCCTCGTGGTCTTTATGACCCTAACACGAATCTCAAGCTCCCGAATGGGCCGGTTACCCTAAACGGTCAAGAAGCATTGAATCTCGCCAGAGCAAGAGGTGATGGGTACGGATCGTACGGCTTCCCTAATTCAGATTTTGATCGTACTGAGCATCAACGACAGCTCTTTATGGCGGTCGCCGCAAAAGCTAAAACCCTTGGAGTTCTAACAAATCCCGTAAAAATTAGTGACTTACTCAGTACACTTGGGAATAATTTCCAAACAGATTTAAGCTTGCAGAATGTACTACGCCTTATTCAGATAACAAAAAATATCAACCCGTCGACAATTCAATCATACGCCTTTAGTTCTACTCTCTCCAGCACCTCACCAAATCCAATCCTTGAGAATTACACTGACCCAGCGTCCGGCGAAGAAGCCCTTATACCGTCTGCTGGAATTGGAAATTATGGTGATCTTCAGCAGTATTATCAACAATTAACTTCAGATAATCCTGTCGTAAAAGAAGCTCCGAGCATTGTTATTCTTAATGCGACCGACGTTACGGGTTTAGCTAGTAAAGAACGAACTATTCTACAAGCACAGGGCTTTAACGTGACAGCAGTTGCTGATGCAAATAATCAATACGCTTCTACTATGGTAATCGATAACGTAGGATCGACTAAGCCTAACTCCTTCAAGCTGTTACAAAAACTATACCCTGGGTTAACCGCTACAACCGACACGACACCTACTGAAGCCACCGAAGCACAGGGTTATACCTCGGACTTTGTCCTCGTATTAGGACAAAATTGGCAGTCTACCGATCAACAATAAAATCATAGCGGTCATACAACTTATACAGCTAAATTAAAATCTAAAAGTTGTTGTTGGTTGCTTAAGTGTATGTTTACGGGTCAATGATATCAGTTTATGATTGTAGATGATTAATAATGTTAGAACCACGCAAAATTATAGTTTTTAGCGGGAGCTTTGATCCTCCGACACTCGCGCATCAAGCGATCCTTGAAGCATGCCTAATACAAAAAAACTTCGATGAAGTCTGGGTTATGCCAACAGGTATACGCGAAGATAAAAAAATTGGTGCCCCGAGTAGTGATCGGATCGCGATGCTAGAACGGATGAAGCACGAAATATTTAACGACAATAACAAATTAAAGATTTCCGACTTTGAGCTTAATCTCTCCCTCCCTACCCAAACAAACAAAACAGTCGAAAAGTTACATAGCGAATTTCCTAACACCGAGTTTTGGTTTGCCTATGGCGCCGATAGCTATCAAGATATGCCGAATTGGCAAGACGGGCAAAAATTACAAGATACACTTAAAATTTTAGTGGCGCCCCGTAAGGGCTACCATCTTCCAATACCGTCAAGCCATCTTGCGCACCTAACACATGTAGATAAAAAGACATTTGAAAACGTATCATCTACACTCGCTAGAAATAATATTAAAACAAATCGATCTCTTAAAGCATTAGTTTGTAATTCCGTAGGGGCGTACATTGCCTCCCATGGTTTGTATGCAACAGCCGAAAACTATTAATTAAATACCGCCTGCCAGGAAATAAGGCAAGCGTATACGTGCATATAGCCAACATCCCCTTGGTTTTAAATCTGTTACAATAGCTTGCATGTTCTCAATTTTAAGTCGACAGTACAAAACTGGCCTTATGGAAATATAGATTGAATCATGAGTAGTATTTCTTGTGGCATAATAGGGCTTCCGAATGTCGGGAAATCAACCCTATTCAACGCACTTACAAAAAGCAATATCCTGGCTGCGAACTACCCCTTCGCTACCATTGAACCGAATACCGGAATTGTACCAGTACCCGATCAACGACTCACGAAACTTGCTGAACTCTACAACACAAAAAATATTGTGCCGGCAACAGTCACATTCGTGGATATAGCGGGTCTTGTAGCAGGAGCAAGTAAGGGCGAAGGCTTAGGCAATCAATTCCTTGGTCACATACGTAGTACAAATGCCATCATCCACGTCGTACGTGCTTTTAAAGACCCGAACGTCATACATGTCGATGAAGACTACGACCCGAGCAAAGACATTAGTGTCATCAATACCGAGCTCGTACTAGCCGACCTACAAACAATCTCAAAACGATTGCCTAAATTCGAAAAAGAAGCGCGCGCTAATCCAAAATTATTACCAATACTCGATATGTATCGAAAAATCTTCGACTGTCTAGATAACGGTGAACCATTGTGGAATCACCCTGAAATCAATTTAGAGTACACGGCCGATTTACAGCTGCTCACAATGAAACCAGTTATATATCTCTTCAATCTCGACGAGGATGCACTGAATGACAAAGAACGACACGCACAATTAACTGAGTTAGTCTCTCCCTCTGCAGCCCTTTTTGTGTGTGCTAAATTAGAGAACGAGCTGAAAGATCTCGATGAAAATGATGCATCGGAATTGCTTGTCAGCTACGGACAATCAGAGTCTGGTCTGAAGCAACTCATTCACGCCGCATACAAAACTCTCGACTTACAGAGTTATTTAACCGCTGGCGAGAAAGAGGTTAGAGCCTGGACTATTAAAGCTGGCAGCACTGCCCCGCAGGCGGCAGGGGTCATACATGGTGACTTTGAGCGAGGCTTTATTGCTGCAGAAATTGTTAGCTACGCAGATCTCATATCTGCCGGCTCATTAGTCAATGCCCGCGCAGCTGGCAAAGTGCGCACCGAAGGTAAAACCTATGTTATGCAGCCTGACGATGTTGTTGAGTTCAGATTTAACGTAAGCAAATAAAACTACGGCTGTGGTAGAACCGGGATAGAATCACCCCCATTCATTGGTCGATATCGACCAAACCTACGTCGGTTTCTTAAAGCCATTGGAAGTTTTGCGCAAGCTATACGTAACGGATTTATTTCGAAACCAAGTACATGATCGCCTGATGAACTTGTGGTTGTCGCCGTATCATCACGAGACGTTTGATCAATAAGTTCCGGCGCAGTCTTCTTGGCGAGATACTTACTAAAAATCTCTCTCCTTCCAGCTTCATATAAATCACTGAGTCGTGATACTTGGTGAGGTGCCTGATTACCCGTAGTCTCCTGTGGTTTTTCACTCGCCATCAACGCAGGCTCCTGCTTTGGCGCGGTAATTTCATGTTTTTGTTGCTGCTCATGCTGTCGCAGTAGACTTTGCGCGAATAAATAATCAGCGAGCTCTGGGCTTGGTTGCACGATCTGATTGAGCGGCGCTTTTTCATTTGTAGGACTCGTCGTGGGCGTATCTTGCAAACGCTGATTCAAGGTGAGTTGATTTTGATATTGGGCGACCAGATAAGCCTGTAGCTGCTGGTTGATTTGCTCCAAGTGCTGATTTTGCCCTTCCTGGTGCTGATTTTGCTGTTTTTTCAAATCTGCAATACAGTGCTGAACGTGATCTATAAGTTTGCGCAGACGTGTTTTGTTGTAGCTTTTGAAGTTTAGGTTTTTATTTCCTACACTAATCGTAATATGAGCTCCAAAAAGACGGTGTGAGTAATCCATCTGGTTAATCATGTCATAACGAAGATCTTCGACCGTTAAGAAATTGAGTGGTTTTTTGTCAATTAATAGAACTCTTATATTAGTGGCTACGAGTAACGCAGCTCCACCTTCATAATAACCATTTACGCATTCAAATATTTCTTCATCAGGGATAATAATGTTCGGTAACTCACGCAGTTCCGCTCTATTTGAAAAAGCTTTAATGTTAAAACCCAGCTTTTTAAGCTGAGTGTTAACTGACTCGGCACTAACCATTGCACCCTCCCCAGCTTACCAACTTTATCATAGACTACCTGATGAATTAATGTCGTGAGAATATTCACTTGAATAATGCGATTTTCATCACAAATTCAAGCAAAATTTTAACAATTTTTAAATTTTAAAATGCACTACACTGCTTCTATATGTCGGCAGTAGCGCTGCGTGCGCTTTGCCGGAATACTATCACTCGTGAATCGCGTCATCGTCGCGACAAGCACTCTTTGCATCGCCAAAACTAAGCGATGCAATGGCCCTTGCTTTGATTAAGCTAGGATGTCATTTAACCACTAGCTGCAATCTAGTTGGCTAAATATTGACATCATTTAGTTTGACTCTGCTATTCAAAGGTCACATACTAAAAAATATGCTGGCCACGCTTAAACAAACAGCGGAGTTCGTAGAACTGTTTAGGGAGCATGGCAATAGACAAACGTTTAGAAAAGGTGATTTTGTCATCAGGCCCGGCGAATCTCCGCCGGGCGTTTTTTATATATACCATGGCCTTGTAAAGGCGTACGACATCACGAAGTACAATGAGGAGAACTTGCTGATCATTCGTAAAGAAGATGAGTTATTCCCACTTATCTGGGGTATAACCGGACAAGAACGTCACGTTATCTATCAAGCACTCGCGCCGACCATTACATGGCAAATCTCACGAGAGAGGTTTTTAGAATTTATCGTGAAGAACACTGAGGCAATGGCTCCCCTGCTCGACATGACTCTTGAAATGTATCGATTGCATAGTGAAAGGCTTTTAAATCTTGAGTACAGAACTGTAAGGGAACGAATTATTTCGTTTCTCTTAACGATGAGCCAACGTTTTGGAAAGGAAACCGATGAAGGCTTACTCATTGAAGTACCCCTCAGACACCAGGATATCGCAAGCTCAGTAAACGCAACAAGAGAAACGGCGTCACGGGAACTGTCCATGCTTGAGCGTAAAGGTTTACTTAAGAATAAACAATCATTGATCTATCTGATTGATCTAGACGCGTTACACAAACATTTAAATTAACACTGCGAAAAACCCAAGCGCGCTTATTTCCAATGTAATATAATCTCTTCGATAATCTTTATGGCCGTATCATGATCAGGAACATCATGTTTATCATAATAATGCTCGGTGCTGATATAGTCCTCAACGACATTCAGACAATAAATGTCATCGGCAAAAATATGCATACGATCAACAGCACTAATACTTGCTAAGGGAGTCGCTACGATTAATTTTTCGAAAGCAATTGTTTTTAAGTACTCAGTCATCAAATCAAGTGGAAAACCAGACGATAAACCATCTGATACGATAATGATATTGTGACCCTTCAAAAGTTTTTTGTCGATCACTCCGCCGCTACCGATCAGTCTATTGATTTCATGTAATCCCGTTAATTTTTCTTGTTCTATGAGCCCTCGATATTCACCAACAAGTTCATCAAGTTCCCCGTCAGAATATGAATGGTTGTAAGCCATGGCGCCCCCCATGGTAATCCCTCCAACCGCATTCGGCTCTCTGGGTAAATTAATCTCTGCTGAAAGCATCATAGTCAGCACACAGTGGAGCTCACTAGCGATTTGAGCGCCCACCATGACCCCGCCATCATCCAATGCAACTACAGCACAGTTTTCATAGCGATATTTTTTGGTAAGCTGGGCCGCTAGCATGCGGCCTGCTTGTAATCTTGAAGCAAAGTACATGAATGCAGTTTAAACTATATAGAAGTGCATAACGAATAAAGATTATCACTTTCCATCAATAAAATTAGTGTTATGACCTATTATATTAAATCTCCTTGTGCTTAAGAAACTATTCGTCATTAGGCAACTTTAGCTAAGAGGTAAAATCGCTCTTTATTACCTTTTGCGCCTGCTACTTCAGAATCTGCTTTACGAATAATGCGAAAGTACTGGATAGCCCATGCCTCAAAGCCCTTAAGAATATCACGTCTCATAGCGTCGTTTTTTATTACGCCTTTATGCTTCAAATCACTCTTAATTGCTTCAAACTGAGGTTTCACCATGACTACTATTTGGGTATTGCGCGTACATAAAGTTCGTATATGCGGCAAAAGCTCGCGTAACGAGATAAATGAAACATCTGCCACGACAATATCAATAGGTTGTTCAGAATGAAAATCCCGAATGTCGGTTTTTTCGTATAATTCTATTTGTTCGTGTCCTCTTAGGCTTGGGTGAAGTTGGTCTGTTCCTAGTTCCACGGCGATAACCCTGGAAGCCCCATGTCGCAGTGCATAATCCGTAAAACCACCGGTACTACTCCCGACATCAAGTACGATTTTGTTTGTAAAATCTAATTGCAAACTCGTCGCAACAGAGGCAAGTTTGAGAGCTGCTCGACTCACGTACTGCTCTTGAACATGCAGCTGGATTTCGTCTTGAGGCATGACCATAAAGCCTGGCTTGGTAATGACCGCACCAGAAACCGTAACGTAGCCCAATTTAATATAGGTTTCGGCCTGACTGCGTGTTGAAGTTACATTACGAGCCACTAACGCCCGATCAAGTCTCTGCTTTGGAGTTTTATCCACTAACAATCCTGACCACTGAGTTTATATAGCTAACCTTTGACGCGCTCTCGGTAGGAACCGGTTGCCGTGTCTATTGAGATAAGGTCACCCTGCTTAATAAAAGCTGGTACTTTAATGACTATCCCCGTTTCTAAAGTAGCGTCCTTCGTAATCGATGAACTCGTGTCACCCTTAACCGCATCCTCGGTGTAGGTGACAAGCAGCGGCACGTTTTTAGGTAATTCGACATTAATAGGTATTCCGTCAAAAAACTGCAATTGAACATGATCACCTTCTTTTAAATAACCGACGTTTGCGCCAACAAGATCTGTTGGAATCTCAAACTGTTCGAACGTTTCGTCATTCATAAAGAAGAAGTGGGCGCTGTCATTGTAGAGATACTGCACAGTTTGGTTACTGATGTCCGCGCTATCGAGTTGCTCATTCCCTTTGAAGGTTTTTTCGAGTACTTTGCCGTCGATTAGACTCTTAATGCGAACGTTGACGATTGAACCACCACGACCCATAACCTTTTGGCTATAATCAACTACTCGGAAAGGCTGCCCTTCCCATTGAAAAACAGTGCCCTTTTTAAGTTCAGTTATCGATAATCCCATCTCCATGTTCTCCTTCAAATACTCTAATGGTGACAATAGAGCCACAGAATGCTCACCGCCTCTCTATTGTCACGTGCAATACCTACTACTCTCAGCTATTTGCAACAAAAGGCAGAAGCGCAATGTGTCGAGCACGTTTCATCGCCTTGCTCAGTCGACGCTGTTGGCTTTCTGTTAAGCCAGTTTTCTTACGAGTCTCAATTTGTCCGTACATGTTTACATAACGCTGCAGGGTTTTTACGTCCTTGTAATCGAAATATGCTACGTCGGTTCGATGTTTAAATATTTTAGCCATTATGGTCCTTTCTTAATCTGTGAGAGTACGTTTAATTAAAATGGAATGTCATCTAAGTTGATTGGAGTATCACCTATATCTTCAATGACGACATCTTCTTTTGCTTTCTTCGCCTTGGGCGACGGTGCGGAAGGAGCGGCTGGAGCCTCCGGGGCAGGTTCAGAGCCATATTCACTGCTTCGAGTATCACTACTATCACCCCGACCGTCTAAGAAGGTCACATCGTTCGCAAGCACTTCCACCTTGCTGCGCTTCTGACCATCCTGCTCCCAGCTTCGACTTTGCAGTCGTCCTTGCACGAGACAACGACGTCCCTTATTAAGATACTGGGCAACTCGCTCGGCAAGTGGCCCCCAGCAAACAATATCTATATAGTCGGTCGCCTCTTGCCATTCCCCACTCGCATCTTTATAGCTACGATTGAGCGCAAGACTGAAACTTGTGACGTTTTGACCATTCGGTGTTTGCCGTAATTCAGGGTCACGGGTCAAATTACCCATTAATGTTACTTGGTTAAGGCTTCGCGCCATATCTATCCCTCCTTATAAGACATATGTCTTGATTGATTTGTACTTTTACCCTACGCCTATACTTATTTAATCGTCAAGTACAACAATTAAGTCGGCTATGAAATCTACTCTTCTTCGTCGTCAGCGTCTTTGGCGTTATCGTCGCCAGTATCACCACGTTCAGCGGCTTTTGCGGCCTTTTCTGCCTTTAGCGCTTCGGCTTTTGCGGCCGCCTTAAGGTCTGGCCGCGTAATAAGGAATCGAATAACTTCATCTGTAATATTTAATGTGCTCTCTACTTTCTGCACACTTTCAGGTGGTAGCTCGACACCATAAAACACGTATACGGCATGCTCATTGCGCTTAATCGCATACGCCAATTTACGTTTTCCCCAATTATCCGTTGAGATGATTGTGCCGCCGTTATCGTTGACGATTTTTTTTACCCGATCTTCGGCCTTAGTTAGGTCCACTTCAAGATCAGGATGATACAACACAGCAATTTCGTACTGATTCAAATCATAGTCCTTCCATTGGTTACCACGGTTTCCCGTAGACAGCCTTCACGCACAAGAGGCTGAAAGCTGAAGTTATTAGTAAACAAATTATAACGTAACAATCCCTATTGGTCAACAATAGGCGCCATCTCGTCACTATCCAACTCACCACCTGACGCGCCCCCAAAAACATCTTCTGCTGAGCTCACCAATACTTCACGCGGTCGAGAACCGTCGGCTGCACCCACAATACCCTGCTCCTCCATCGACTCTATTAAGCGAGCAGCTCGCCCATAGCCAATTCGTAACCTACGTTGCAACAAACTTGTGCTAGCCTTATGATTTTCAATAACAACCTTAACGGCATCATGCCACATGTCATCATCTGCATCCTGACCGCCGTAATCGGCAACAATGCCGCCCTTACCATTAAGCTGAACAGGCTGACTCACCACTTCATCGTCATATTGTGGTGGCCGTTGCATACGTATAAAGTCCATGATCTTTATTGTTTCTTCATCCCCAATAAATGCACCTTGCACGCGCTTTGGTTTTGGCATGTCCGCAGTCAGCAGCAACATGTCGCCCTGACCGAGCAATTTCTCAGCACCGACCTGGTCAATAATTGTTCGACTGTCAATTTGTGAGGCAGTTGTAAATGCGATTCGAGCGGGAACGTTAGCCTTAATCAGACCAGTAATAACATCTACAGAAGGCCTTTGTGTCGCTAACACTAAGTGAATACCGACAGCACGAGCTTTCTGAGCAATACGAACAATCAAAGCCTCGACATCACGAGCAGCCATCATCATTAAGTCTGCAAGTTCATCAATAACGATAACGATATACGGCATGCCCTCTTCTTTTTTGAGGTTATTATACTCAGCGATATTACGCTTGCTCACTTCCGCTAGTGCATGGTAACGACGCTCCATCTCTGCAACTGCCCACTTTAAAGCACTAATACACTTTTCTGGCTCGGTGATCACCGGCGTAAGCAGATGTGGAATATCGTCATATGGCTTAAGTTCAACCTGCTTTGGATCAACGAGAATTAGTTTTAAATCTGAGGGTGAATTCCGATACAGTAAGCTTGTCAGAATCGTATTAATCATCACCGATTTTCCTGAACCAGTTTGTCCCGCTACTAATATGTGCGGCATGAGTGCTAAATCAGCAACGATCGGTGCGCCGGATATGTCTCGCCCAATCGCAAAACTTAACGCACCATCCTGATCTTGCCACTCCCTCGAAGTTATAATTGAGCTAAGCCGCACGGTAGCAGATTTTACGTTGGGCACTTCAATACCAACTGCTCGTTTACCAGGTATTGGTGCTTCCATACGAATACTATGGGCTGCGAGATCGAGAGCAAGGTTATCGGCAAGAGCGGTAATCTTAGTTAATTTTGCCCCTGCGGGTGGCTTCATAGTGTACTGAGTAACCCTCGGCCCTATGTTTGCACCCTCCATTTCAACGGCTATATTAAAATTCTGAAACGTATCGTGAATAATTTGAGCATTGGCATTTACATCCCCAGCATCGGCCTTGTCTTGTTTTTGACTTAATAGATTAACCCCTGGAAATTTCCAATCAGGATCTCGAGCTGTAGTAAGTGCATCATGGCTTTCAGTGTTTGTCAGTTTCTGCGCTGTATTCTTTAAAGTACTAAGCCGAGGCGCAGGTTGTTCATAATTTGCGTGATGTTCAACGGGCACTCCCTCGTTGAGTTGAAAATTAGTATTCTCGGCTGCTTTAGCTTTAAGTGTTGCCAAGTCCGGGTCAGTTTCACTCTTTGTACGCATAAAGATCCGCCCAATCCGACCCAACACTTTCGGACTAATACCTAAGCAAAAGAACACCGCTAGCAGCGTAACTATAATAAACAGAATACTCGCTGGAATCTTCTCAAGGGCACTCAAGACAATGCCTCCAACTGCCCTACCTGCCGCACCGCCATGACCACCGGTCCATACACCAGTTTCGCTCTCGCTTGCGAATGTCACATGCGCCCAACTTCCCGCAAACACGAGCACCAGCAACATGCCGATAAATTTTCCACGCGCAAGATTATGATCTTCAGCTCGAAATTTGTAAATTCCCCAATATATTAGTGCTAAAGGCGTGAGATAAGCGGCCCAACCAAACAGCCAGTATGCTCCATGAAACAGATTAACTGGCAGTGGGCCACCCGTTCCAAGTCCGCCGAGCAACAATAGCACCGCTACCACCATTAGGCCAATCGCAATGCTCAGCGCCCAAAATGGAGAACGCTCCGCTTTAGGAACTTCTACGGCTTTCTTTTTTCTTGTTTGCTTCTTTTTCTTTTTTGCCATACTTTAGTGTTGCTTAATTATATAACATTAATGGGTCGAGCGCTGAAATCGATGTACCTTTTCTGGGAAATAATCGACGTTTTCAAGATAGTTTTTATAGTATGTATCTCGTATCTACTATAGCAAAAATTACAACTTTTGTCAATATAACCGACATCGCTCACATTAATTGTTACCTAAAAGTACATCGATAGTTCGTATTTAAGGTTACCTTAAAAGGCCATACTAGTTTCTGGGAGGAAACGAGGTATGGCCATGAGTAGTATAAGCCGGAAAGAGTACTTGAGAGAAGTCAGAAGACTATATAAGAAAACTAAGACTAAAAAGGATAGAAGCGAGTTAATTAGTAATGTAGTAGACATAACTGGTATGCACCGTAAGGCCGTATTGCGGGTACTGCATAACGAGCCGGTGAGGCACAAAAAGTCCAGTGGGCCTAAAGTTATCTATGATGAGGCTTTCCATAAGGCTCTATTAATCTGTTGGCGTACTGAGAACTACATATGTGCCGAGAGATTACAGCCATTCCTGCCGGAGTTGGTCACTAAACTTGAAAATCTAGGGGAACTAAAGATTACGCCTGCAACAAGGCAACTTTTACTTTCTGCTAGCATTACTACCGTTAAAAGGCATCTAAAGCGAGCCAAGCAAGTATCTAGAGTGCCGCTGGGCACTACGAAACCCGGTAACATGCTAAAGAGCCAAATAGCCATTAGGCATGGTACCTGGAATGAGAGCAGTCCAGGTTGGGTTGAAACCGACACTGTAGCTCATGGTGGGGATAGTGCTGCCGGACAGTTTATCTACTCCTACAACTTTGTAGATATTTACAGCAGCTGGACTGAATTAGTGGCTACCATGGGAAAAGGTGAAAAGGCTACCGTCACGGGGCTGCATAAAGTTAGGGCTAGATTCCCATTCTTAATACTTGGTATTGATTCTGACAATGGCGGTGAATATATTAACGACCACTTGTACCGTTACTGTGTGAGTGAGCATATCTACTTTACAAGAAGCAGGCCATACAAGAAGAACGACAATGCTCATGTAGAACAAAAGAATTGGGAGGCTGTTAGGAAGATAGTCGGATACTCTCGGCTAGACACAGAAGAACAGCGAACTATCTTAAATGAGCTGTATGAGGGACCACTCAGCTTGTACCTTAATTACTTTCAGTCAACTAGAAAGCGTAAGATTAAGATAGTAGATACAGTTAGTGGCAAGGCTAGAAAGAGCTACTTTGAAGCTAGAACACCTTACCAGAGACTCATGGATAGTCCTGATGTAAGGCCTGACATTAAAGACCTGCTACAATCTGAATACAGCAAACTAAACCCAGTTAAACTACTGGCTAAGATACGCTCCTTAATTCAGCAACTCAACAAGACTCTACGGTAACATTTTCCTATGAGCTATTACGTATAACCGTACCGGCAACTATCCCTTGACATACTGTAATGAGAGATATACACTGTACGTATGAAGCAATACACGCTCGTCGACTTACAGAAGGATTATCCTAACGACGATGCATGCTTGGACGCTATCTTCCAAGCCCGCTATGGTAGTTTGCGGTTCTGCCCTCACTGCGGCGCTGAAACCAAGTTCTACCGCCTAAAGAAAAAGAAAGCTTACGGTTGCAAACAGCCCCACTGTGGCTTTACCTTGTCACCCACTGCCAACATGATCTTTAACCATTCACCAACGCCACTCACGAAGTGGTTCTATGCACTGTACTTATTCTCGGTCGCCAAGAATGGTGTATCGGCTATGGAACTACAACGACATCTCGGCGTAACATATAAAACTGCTTGGCGGATGTGCAAGCAAATCCGTTGGCTCATGCAGCAAAGCGACAGTCCATTGTCCGGGATTGTTGAGATAGACGAAACGTACATCGGCGGAGTACGCAAGAAGGCCAAGCAGCAAAGCCAATGGGATAACAAAACTGCTGTTATCGGCATGGTCGAGAAACAGAAAGGCATCGGCCAGGTTAAGGCTATTACCACCAAACGAGCGGACGCTACAGTAGCCCTACCTTTTATCCGCGCTATGGCTAAACAAGGCACCGAGTTACAGACTGATGAGTCAAAGATCTACCACCGGGTAAAGCGCGAGTATGTACATCGCTTCATTAACCACAGCCAAGAAGAATACGTGAGAGGCGGCGTCTCAACCAATACTATCGAGGGCTTCTGGTCACAAATGAAGCGCTCTATTGATGGGACGTATCACTGGTGAGTCCGAAGTATCTTCAATATTACGTGAATGAGTTTGTGTATCGGTATAACCTGCGTCAGCAGGCGGTTGCGCCGAGTCTTTTGGAACTGGCGTCGTCGAAGCGCGTGCAATAAGGTTATCGAGCTTAGCTTTCGGGTCTGGGTTACGTTGATCAGGCGGCAGATTATCTAAGAAATCTTGGCGTTCCCTGTCGCTTAGAGGTTTCTTTTTGGAGTTGGGCATAAGGTTAGTATAGCTCTTATAGCTTTGAGGGGGTAAGTCAACGCGTACAACCTATTAACTTGACTATACGCGAGGCAGCTTAGTAAGTTGAGACCACGGCAGGTAGGTGGAAAGAAGCATAGAAGGCTATCTTCTTGGGAACTTACTTAACTCTAATACGTCATCTATTGGAGATGATCTTTTCTGACTATGCTACAATTCTCGGTATTATGGAGCTTCCACCAAATCTTACTGATCTCACGCCGGTTCGAGAAAATCAACGATTTGCTACTTACCGTGCTACATATGAGACTCAACCGGTATTTGTAAAGCAAGTCAAGCATCCCGATCTTGCAGCAAGGATACGCCAGGAACTCTGGGGTTTACAAACTTTTACGGAGCTTGCTGAGGCTTATGATTTACCCTTTAACCTTCCCGATGTACTTTTAAACGGTAATGACTTTATTGTTACTACATGGGTAGAAGGCGAATATGCAAATTTTGACCCTCATACACCTAATAGAATGGAGGTAATCGAGTTCTTTGCAAGGAGTCTCGCTGCTATCGATAAAATTACACGACTGAAGCATCCCATGACCCCCAAGTTCGATACTCCGGGAGCCCACGGACAACCACTGACAAAGCGTCTGCAGTCTCGATTGCAAGACATCTCATACCAACAACATTTCGAACAAGCCCTTATAGATTCTTCTTTTGCCTACCTCGAAGAGCACCTTACAGATCTGGAATCTGGCTTCACACATGGAGACTTTACGCCGCATAACATCTTAGATAACCATGGCCGACGTACCCTCATAGATTTCGAGTCATGTAGTTTACGATGGCCGCGCTTCTATGACTTAGTTAATCTTACCTTCAATCGGATAATTACCGAACCAGCAATAGCTTCCGAGTGCGTTCGTTTAGCTCAGCGCTATTTTGAGATAAATGAAGACGCAGACGTCAGAGAACATAGAGCTCAGGTTAATACGATTGCTATGGTGCGATCATTGTCCATGATTAACGAACTTATGACCGACCCAGACTCATACCATAACACTACTCAGAGTATGACCCCTGACCTTGCAGAACGCTTGCGTGTGTCCATGGAGTTTATTCTCAGCGATGAGGTATATTTTGAGTCGCCCGTAGGCTTAAGCCACTAGAGTGAATAAGAATGGTAGCAAAGATACGACTAAGTTAAGTAACCTAAGAATATAAAGCCCACTCACGTATGCACAATAAGAATTACAGTATTTTAAGGTATATTTGCCACCGTACCGGCTCACCAGCTCTGCAACATACAAAGTACGGCTGTTCTACACTGTAAGAGTACTAAATCTAAACAGGAGAGCAGTCTATGCAAACTATTAGTCTGTGCGAGCATCTTGCGTGAGCAGACGTGCACGCATTTCCTGGAAACGTTTTTGCTGATCGGCAGCTACTTCTTCCGATGTCTTAGCCTGGGGCTGAGACCCAGGAGTCTTGGTTTCTTGTTTACCACCTCCTGCAGCAACAATATTAACCACTGGAATCACGATTGGACTACGCTGTGTGTGCTCGAATAGATAATGGGTAACATGATCTTTTAGCTCTGCTTTAAAGCGGTCTAAATCGATCCGCTTAAATCGTTGCTGCACTGCTCGTTTAAGTTCCGTACGGAAACCATTCATGATCTCTTCATTATCGCGCATATATATGAACCCGCGGCTGATAATGTCAGGGCTAGTGAGTAAATTACCTGATTTTTTATCGATAGTCAGGACGACTGCTACTAGCCCCTCTTCTGCTAATAGTACGCGATCTTTAACAACGATGTTATTTACGATAGCACCGGTTTGATCGACCAGAACAGTACCATGAGGAACTTCGCCGACAACTTCGATTTTGTCGGGCGTTAAAGCAATAACTTGGCCGTTGTCGGCATTAATGCAGTTTGCGCGCGGAATGCCTACCTCGACGGCTAGGTCAACATGTCGCTGCTTTACGCTGTAAGCTCCATAAATCGGAATAAAGAACTTTGGACGGGTCGACTGAATCATGTCCGCATACTCATCGCGGCTAGCATGACCAGAAACGTGAAGCGGACCAATACCATCCAAGTCATGGTTGCGGTGTTCAAATACGTGAACACCTTTATGCACCAGTCCGTCGACCATTGAACCAATTAATGCATCATTACCGCTTTCGGGAATTGGTGTACTCGACAGTACGACGGTATCTTGCTCTTTCAGCTTGACGTGCCGGTGCTCGCCGCTGGCCATACGCTGCAAGGCACTGCTCGGTTCTCCCTGACTGCCAGTACACACAACTACAACTTCGGTATCTTTTATCGTTGCCACACTGGCAATTGGAATGAAAGTACCCTTAGGCACTCGCACAAACCCATGACGCACCGCCATTTCAAGCGTGCTTACCATGCTTCGGCCATCCATCGCCACTTTGCGGTTATGGTGGACTGCTGCATTAATAATCATCTGAATCCGGTTCATGTTGGTAGAAAACAAGCCGATAAATATTCGGCCGGGAGCTTGATCGATAATATCGATAAAGCTTTGTTCAATGGTGCTCTCAGACGGGGTACGTCCTAAGCGCTCAACTGTCGTACTTTCACTTAATAAAGCAAGCACCCCTTCTTGGCCTAGTTCTTTGAGTCGTTCGATATCAGATCGCTCATGATCTAGACGGATTTGGGTCAAAACGAAAATCTCCGGTGTTGATGATTCGACCAACCGGTGTATCGAGCACAATACAGGTACTACCCGGGATGGAATGCGTAATACGCACCAGTTCAACGAAGAAAGTCCCCACTTTCAGCTTTCATGGGTGTTTTCGTTCATCATAACTGTCTTTCAGTTCGAACCCCTTGGCATGGGTAAGCCAAAATTTTCGAAAATTTCCTCGACTCGGCCAATGGTAAATTTACTACCGTAAATAGGTGCTGGATATTTCGGAACTATATGTGGTAATCCGCCAATGTGATCCAGGTGCCCATGAGTAATGATGTAAGCCCGTAATTTGATCTTAATTTGTTCAAGATATGCAGTATCGGCAATACCGTAATTAATACCAGGTAGATCAACGCTTAAATCGTTGCCGCAATCAAGAATGACCGCATCGTTCATATACTCGACGAGAATCATATTTTTTGATCCACCGCCATCCATACCTCCAAGGCCAATGATTTTCAGGCGAGGGCATCGTCTATTACATTTGCTCGAACGGCTTTGAGCATCGGCCGTTTGGTACTGGTTGGCAATGCGTTGAGCATCAGCCTGGCTGCGACTTTGTGCACGTACCGCTTGACCACGGAGGTAGTAAGTTACCCGCTATCAGTTGATTCGGGGTTTATTGCCCCCTTTGTTTTGGTTGTTTTTATTCCCACGTTTTGGCCCGTTAAAATTCTCTTTTGGAGATTTGTTTGGTTGGTTATTATTTGGTGGCATAATGTGTTTCCTTTCTTTAGTGCTATATCTCTCAGTCTTGGCTCATCGGTCATTGAGGCCCGTCGATGTGCGTCCGAGTATGCTTAGATAAACTAGTGATCAAAGTTTTTTAGGGCGTACTCCAGGCGACTGAAATAAATATTGACTCCTTAATTACTTTCTTTAATTTTCTTCATGATGGTTGGGATCAATGCAAAATCGTCGATGAGTGTTTGGCGTAATGCGCCGTTATACAGTGGCAGCTGCAGGGTGAAATAAAGGCAAGTATACAAATCCTTTATATCGCTTTGGTTTGCCATGTACTTGACTGATTTGGAGATCCGGCAAGAAGCAATTCAAACTGTGGCGACCAAGAGTTACTAGAGACTGGTTGAATTACCTCTAGTTGGGACTTCAAATACGGCATAAACGCATCTTTTCTCCTCAGGAAGGGATCACGATTATTCGGTGGACGATATTTGACTATATTGGTTATGTAAATATCCTCTCTATTTAAGGAATCATGGCAAGCATTTCGTTGAGGAATTTTCCAGCAGCACCCACAAATGGAATGCCCTGTAAATCTTCATTCTTGCCTGGAGCTTCACCGATAAACACAAGTTCACTGTCCGGGTTACCGTCGCCAAAAACTAGCTGCGTAGCTGTACTGGCAAGCTCAGGACAGATATTGTCATCAAGGATCTGCTGTTTAATGGCGGCGAGTTGCAGTTGTTTATTTTTTACGCTACTTTTTGTTGAGTCCGTCAAAATCGGCTCCTTACTATTTTATTCTTTTTCGAATAACAATCGCACGAGAAAATACTGTTCATAATATTGTACCTTTACATCTCAACTATGCAAACTGATAATTAGCCTTTCAAGTAATTTGAAGAGGTTCTGAAGAGCACCGACAACTAAAATAAGTGTGACCAAATAAAACCATAGGCTCCCATTATTAATTGCAAAACTCGCAAACACGTATGCTAAAAGTAACTCGGCAAGTCCAAAGCAAATCAAGCCACTTTTGGTTTTATGCCAACGCTGTACTGGAAGAACAAATGATGCCATAGTATCCCTACTTTCGTAACATACGACTGCGTAACCTAACCTCTGAATCTATTGTGAAGCCAAGTATTACAATGGTGCTGATCAAAGTCTCGATAAACGATTTACTGCCGTGGTGCAGTGCGGCTCCGCTTATCCAATCAAGCGCTAGAACCATACTGCACAGTGCCCCAACAATCAGCCCAATCCAAAGAGCCCATGTTGAAGTCGATCTACGGGCACCTTTTAACTTAGTACGCAGATCAGGTGTCTCTGACGGCTGATTATTTTGAGGACTCTTCATTGTTAGCCTCTTTTTTATCCTTAAGTTCTCGGGCGGCGGCTTTCATGCTCAGCTGCAGACGTCCGCGGTCATCAATTGCAACTAATTTTACGGTTACCTTGTCGCCCTCTTTCACCACATCGCTCGGCTTATTAACACGCTCCTCACTCATTTCACTGACATGGACTAAACCTTCTTTGCCTGGCATGATCTGCACGAAAGCACCGAAATCCATAACAGTCATACACTGGAACGTCCACATAGATTTTACCAACTTCCGGCTCGGCTACGATTAACTCGATCCACTGCGTGGCGGCGTCGATAGATTGCGCATCCGGGCTGGCGATCATAATCGTCCCATCATCTTTAATGTCGATATCGGCACCGGTCTCGCCAGTGATTTTCTGGATAGTTTCCCCACCCTTACCAATCACTTCTCTAATCTTATCCGGATTGATATGCATAGTCTCCACGCGAGGAGCATATGGACTCATAGTTTTCGGCTTTGTGATAGTGGTTAACATGTGCTCCAGGATATAAGCGCGTCCCTCTTTGGCCCTGGTCGAGCGCCTGACGCAGTACTGAAACACTTAATCCATGAACTTTCATGTCCATCTGTAAAGCCGTAATACCCTTGGAGGTACCAGCCACCTTAAAATCCATGTCTCCGGCAAAGTCTTCGGCGTCAGCTATATCGCTCAAAATAATTGGTTTGCCTTCATCCATCATTAAACCCATAGCAATTCCACTGACAGGAGCTTTAAGCGGAACGCCAGCATCTAAAAGCGCCATGCAGCTACTACAAGTCGCTGCCATTGAGGTTGAGCCGTTCTGGCTCATAATTTCAGTGACTGATCGCATCATGTAGGGAAATTCTGCTTCCGATGGAAGAACAGCGGTAAGAGCACGCTCAGCCAAATAGCCATGGCCAATTTCTCGGCGTCCAGGGCTACCTAGGCGACGTACTTCGCCTACAGTATAACCTGGAGCGTTATAGTGATGGATATAACGTCGCTCGCCTTCCTTCTCCATTGTATCGACTAGCTGGACGTAGCTTAAAGGCGCCAGGGTGACAACGTTTAAGTGCCTGTGTCATACCTCGCGTAAATAAGCTTGATCCGTGCGCACGTGGTAATAAACCGACTTCGCTGCTCAAAGGCCGTATCTCGTTAAGCTTACGCCCATCAGGACGAACTCGTCTGCCACAATTCCTTTACGCACATCTTTATGGACGGCCATCTGAAATGCTTCATCATAATCAGTCTCTGATAGTTCATAGTATTCTTCGCCCATTTTTTCAGCAAAGGCCTCATGCATTTCATCGCGTAATTCCTGAATGAGCACATTACGTTCTGGATATGGTTTCCGTAAGTCTTCACCGAGTTTACCGACTCAAGCCACTCATCTACTGCAGTCTGAATATTCTCATCAGGGAGAGTCAAGTTCATACTCTTGCTTGGTTACGCCAACTCTTTTCGACAAGCTGTTGCTGTAACTGTATAGCTGGCTGCATTTCTTTAAAAGCAAACTCCAAGGCTTCGACGATTTGCTCGTCGCTCACCTCACTTGCACCGGCCTCAACCATCATGACGCCATCTTTGGTTCCAGCCACTACTAAATCGAGTGGTCCTTCTGATAGCTGTTCAGGAGTGGCAAAAGCGGTCAGCTTATTGTCAACAAGTCCGACCCTCAAGCCAGCTACAGGGCCATCATAAGGAGCCCCGTCAGCATAAATGCTGAACTCAAAGCAATCATCGCCACCATGTCCGGTCGAAATGCAGGGTCCATACTCAGCACTGTTGCAACTCCCTGTACTTCATGACGATAGCCTTTTGGCCATAAGGGCCGAATTGGACGGTCAATTAATCGACCGATTAAAATCGCATCATCGCTCGGCCGACCCTCGCGCTTAATAAAGCGAGACCCACTGACTTTACCTGCAGCATACATTTTTTCTTCATAATCTATACTCAGCGGGAAATAATCCATACCGCTGATACGCTTAGGGCTCACCATGGCTGTTCCAAGTACTACCGTATCACCGTAACGGACGAGCACCGATGCCGACGTTCGAAAACCAACTCGACCAACTTCTAAACTCAGCTTGCGACCGCATAAA
Source organism: uncultured bacterium (assembly GCA_963794235.1). Classification (GTDB taxonomy): domain Bacteria; phylum Patescibacteriota; class Saccharimonadia; order Saccharimonadales; family UBA4665; genus CAWCCP01. The sequence goes on along the minus strand of CAWCCP010000009.1, from coordinate 126,807 downwards.
TCAGTTTCGACTTTAATAATATCTTTACCTAATGGATTAATCGTTTGCCCCATAAGACAGATTGCCTTTCTGTTATTGCGAGAATTACTCGGCAGGGTTCAAATATACGGCAGTCCCTTGTGCTCATGAGGTTTGCTATATATCTGCAGCTCTGGCGAGTAGCTTCTCTCCTAGATTATTTAATGTGCACAAGCTTGCTCTCTCGAGTATCAAGAGATATAGTCTATGCGCTAAAAAATATTTCAAGAACCGGGTAATGCAAATTACTCATCGACTTTGAACAAGTATTAAAGGTATAGGAGCTTTGTAGATTGATGCAGTTGGAATGTTTCTGTAATGCAACGTGCATGGTTTTATGGATTTGACTATCGGCGGATGCCGAGCTTTCTGATTAAATCAAGGTACGCTTGGCTGTCATGCGCGGCAATGTAACGTAAAAGCCGGCGGCGCCTGCCTACCATTTGAAGTAGACCTCTACGAGTAGCGTAATCGTGCTTATTAACTTTAAGATGTTCGGTTAACTCTTTAATACGCTCGGTTAAAATTGCCACTTGAGCACTTGAGCCGCCAGTATCTTTGTCGTGAACTTGAGCGCTCTTAATCGCTGCAGTTTTTTCCTCGGAAGTAATCATTGCAGGAATTGTATCAGAGATCGACCCCTTATGCAAGATTAATATCCTTAAAATGTATTCAGACTGTTTGCTAAAGCAGCAGCTGTTAAGTCCTCGAGTGTAATAGCATCTTTCAGCTCGTAGTTACCGATACGAGTCCTTCGGAGCTCTGTGGTATAAGCTCCCGTACCAAGCGCACGACCAATATCTTCGCTAAGTGTCCGTATATACGTTCCAGAGCTAACGTCAGCAATCATGCGTATATAAGGATAGTGATAATCGATAATCTCCAAACTATTAACAGTTATGGGGCGGACTTTCATCGTTACGGTTTCGCCCTTACGAGCCAAGTCGTATGCTCTTTGTCCATCAATCTTTATGGCCGAAAAAATTGGAGGAATCTGGTCTATTTGTCCTATGAATTTCCGGGCAGCCTGCCGTACTGATGTATCACTCGGAATAGTTTGGTTAGAAACGACTATCAGCCCCTCAGGATCTCCTGTAGTGCTCGTTTCCCCGAGTTTAAAAACTACCTCGTATGTTTTATCCAGTTTGGATAATTCGCTTGCCCGACGCGTATACGTCTTTCCGACGAGCAATAGTAGTAACCCTGTTGCAAAAGGATCAAGCGTGCCAGAATGACCAACCTTAACATTTTTAGGCTTTTTGCCCTCGGCATTCGCAATAATCCGACGGATATAATTAACCACATCGAAACTGGTCCATCCGACAGGCTTATTTATGAGTAGTAGTCCTTGCATCGTACAAGTGTATCGTATTACAGAGGATTACTTACCCAAACAGACGACGTTCAGTTTCCGGCCTAAGATTGCCCAGGGTCACCGAACTGAAACGGCATAGGTGGAGGTACTGGTGGTGGAGCACCCGCATCACTGACGTCTGAAGCTGGTGATTCAAATGCATTTGGATGATCAGTGTATTGCTGTTGATAGGTAGGTGGAGTCGCAGAATCACCAGCATCATTATCATTCTGAGGATTGGAGTCACCAGATTGATGCAGTGGATCACCAAGTGGTTGAGCGTTGAGAGCTTCAATTGGCTCAGTATCACTATTTGAGGCAGCTGCATCTAATGCTCTATTTACCTCGTCTCGGGCAGCATTAACATCAGTAAAATGTAGGTGTGGACTATCTACTGACTTTTCGATTTCACTTAAAGTTTGAGTGTCATTTGAAGCAGACGTATTAAACGGATCATCTGAAGGTGGTACCCAAGCTGGTGGGGGTGGCGTCATGCCCGGTATGAAGGTTTCATGTTTGGGAGCCTCGGGTTGAGGCGGTACAGGCGGAGGGGGTGGCGCCGCTGAAGGTTCTGGTGTGAGCGGAGGTGGCGGTGGCGGGGGTGGCGGTGCAGCAGCAGGCTGCTGAGCAACTGGGCCAGAGTGATCAAGCAATCTCCCAGCCCCGGGTGCGGGTTGACTAAGAGGATCGATCGAAGGATCTAATGGTTCTGGCTGAAAATTCGCAGTTAACGTCCCCATCATAGATGGAGGCTCTTTCATAATTCCGGCACCTGGTGATAAGTGATCACCCGCAGGGACTTTCCAAGCATCGGCTGCAGGGAGCTGAGGTTCTTCAAATTTAATTTTTGGAAAGTCATGTTCATGCGGAGGTTCCGGATTATGTTGTACATCAGGCATCTTAGCTGGTTCCGGTGACCAGACATCTTGATTGCCATGGGATGGTTCTGTCGGAGGCGGAGTGTACGGGGTCGCCGGTTGATGAACAGCCGGTCTAGATACGGGCTCATCGTGTTTGATTTCAAGCATTCCAGGATCACGCTTATGCGGTACATCGACAGGGGATGTGGGTGCATTCGAACTTTGAGCATCGGGCTGATAGCTTTCATGCTTGGGCACAGGTCGTGGCTCTTCAAGTTTCGTCGCAACAAGTTGTTGATTTGCTCCCGCTGCCATCAGTACTGAACTGACACTCATCGTTTGAGAACTTGTCTTGTCATTACTAAATCGATCTGTTTCTGCAACAATACCAGTTAATAGCGCCGTTGCTATCTGTCCATCTATCAGATCCTTGCCCATGCTTTGGCCAAGTTCGGTCACAAGTTCACTTAAACTACTAGCGTGTGGATCGTGCCAACTAATGGTTCCTAACCCGCCATCGCTCGTATTATTAATGCTCGTAACTGTTGCGTCATGCAGAATACGGCCATGAGCGGTTATCGCCATATCGAGGTCTTCTTGCTGATGAACGCCAATCGCTAATACGACATCGACATTGAAATCACCTTCACTAAACTCAAGGTCATCCTGGCCGATTGAGGTTTTATAGGGAGTAATGAAGATACGTACTACATTATCCTCGACTTTATAGCGTAATTTATCAGCCTTTGATTTATCGAGTGAAATTATAAAATCTCTCAGTGAATCGGTGTTTTTCTAACGTATCTTCCGGTTGCAAGAATTCAATTGTTGAAGGAATTTGTCCGCTAAAGATAGCAGCAGCATGTTTATTGAGCTTGTTCAGTAAAAGCGTTAGACCAATACAGGCCGCTAATTGGTCAACCGAAGGGTCACGGCTTACCGTAACTAAAATGTTATTAGCACTCTTAAGTTTTTCAACTAGCTGTGATTTAGCGCTATCCATATCTGTTATTTCTCATTTTTATTTTTACGTAATTTCACGATTGAGTGTACCATAAATACTTGTGCTTAGCAAGCTGGAATAATTAGTTTTGGGAGCAATACATACCTGAAATTAATCCTGAACATTCAGCATACAAATCTAAAAATGATGCCGAGCAATCTATATTCAAAAGACTACCTCCCCTTTACAAAAACACCTCACCCCTGTATAGTTAGTTTTCGATAAGTTTATAAGCATTATATTTAAAAGGAACCTTATGCCCCTCATTAAATCTGCTAAAAAGCGTGTGCGAACCGCTAACAAGGCAACTGTCCGTAACAGCAAAACTAAGCGCAGTTTAAAAAGCGCATTAAAAGCTTTTGTCAAAAGCCCCAGTACTCAGTCACACAGCACCGCAGAGAGCAACATTGATAAAGCCGTCAAGAAAGGCCTGATTCACAAAAACAAGGCTGCTCGTCAAAAAAGTCGTCTGGCTGCTCAAGCAAAAGCCGCAGGTACTAAAACTGGAACTAAGAAAACAGCTACAAAACCAGCTGCTAATAAGAAATCTAGTACGAAAGCTCCTGCTAAGAAAACCGCAGCAAAGAAATCAACTGCAACTAAAAAGTCCAAGTAATCTGAAAATAGTCGGCTAAACATTGTACCTTAATTGCTTGTAAGGCTTTAGTTCGGCTGCTTAGAATGTCTTCCCTGTAGTTTTAGCCTAGGTGAGTGTAACTTTAGCGACCGCAGACCTATTGCTCCTAATTTTTTATGTCTAACACGTTCTGGGGTGCCGGTATTTTCAGTTACGTCGCTCCGAACATCCCTGCTACTCGTACTTTCGGTAACTGTCGGAGGATTAAAGCTAATGGAGAGTTCGACGTCCTCCCATGCTTCACGAGTACCGTAAGCCAAATCAGCGATGGAATCGAATGCTTGTGTTCGTCGGTCTACGCTAATATCTTCCGGGTCATCACCATGACCAAAATATTCATTTTTCGATCGATAACGATACAGGTCTACGAGAGCCTTGCTGAGCTCAATAGATTGCTCGTTGTATCTATTAGGATTGCTAATTTTATGATTAGAATCATTAATAATCTCGTCGCGAGCATTTGTATCTTGTGTTAAGAAATCCACATAATAAGCTTTAAAGTCAGGAATCCATTCTTTTGCTTCTTTGGTACCTAGCCATTTTATAAACTCAACGCCCTGGTCTTCCGGTGGCTCCATCCCAGGCGCATCTTTAGCAAGGTATTTAAAATGTGCCCAGATAAGCATGGAAGCCTCACGTACTGACGGAGCAACATCAAGCTCGTTTTTGATAACTTGCTCACGAGTAATTGGTCGGTCATCTGGTGACCAAACACGATCTGCGATTTGGTCATTCTGCGCACCATCTTTACCTTTTAGAGCTGGAATAACATCAGCGGCATTGAGAGCAATTCTAATAACTTGATCTTTACCATTTTCACCTTCTGCTGTGGCTGTCGTTTTTTGAGGAGTATAAACTGCACCACCTGCACGCTCTAACTGCACTGCACCTGGCTCGAGAGGTATAGGTATTAACGAATGACCTTTCTTATTAAGTTGGTTTGCAACGCTACCAGGATCTCCAGAGCTAATCCCTTGAGCTCGTTCTCTATCTAAAGTACTCAAGATTGAACCCGCATCAGAATACCTCTCAACACCTGCAACAATATGTGTACCAAGAATCTGGTTACCGGGCAAATGCATCGGGTGCGAGACATCTCCGACAAGAAGAGGTAATTCTTTCGTGGAAATGGTTTGAGCTGGAAAGTTTTCGATTAGGACGGACATATATTATATATAAGCTAACTAATGTATACGTTTATTTTTTATAAGATACTTATTATATAACTAGTTATGCTTATTTGTCAACATTATTTAATAAAAATAAGTAGTTTTTGAGGACTTCGTCGGGATTGATCGGCTCCGTCTTAAGCCGCATATCTATCTTGAGTAATCCTGCTATCAGACGCTTAAGTGTCTTTAGATTCAAATGTCGTGCAATACTAGAACTCTTTCTGAGAACATAGGGATTTATTTTTGTATCCCTCGCAATTTGATCAATAGGAGTAGATCGAGCCGCTATAATTATAGCAACGATATGAAGTTGCCATGCCAACATGGCAATAATTTGTGGCGGTTCTACTTTCATGGCACGCTGTTCATCATAGAGCTCAAGCGCGAGCTTCTTATTGCCGGAAAAAGCTGCTTCCAAAAGCTGAAAGATTGTACTCTGTGGTGTTTCGTCAGTTAGCAAATCTATTGTTTTACGCGATACAACAGTATCGTATAGCAGCAACTTTTCAAGCTCACTAAAAACAAGCTGTTGGTTCGCCCCAACCCGGTTAACTAAATAACGTGCATCGGCTAAAGACAAGGTGCCCTTGCGGTCTTTGGTAGTGCTCACGAGCCACTGCGCAAGTCCGTTTTGATCCAGAGTGTTCAGCTCGTGGTAGTCCGTATTAGCCTTTAAGAATTTATAGTAAGCAAGTCGTTTATCTAATTTTGGCTCGACAATCACTACGTCGCTTTCAGTCGAAGCGTCCTTTAGTGTTTCGGCTGCTTTTTCGATAAATTGCTTATTTTTGCTTGGTGCATACAAGATAACTAATTTTTTATCGGTTAAGAATGGCAGGCTGGTCACTGCTTCGTGTAATCGATTGAAATCTACTTCCTCGCCATCGAGCCTTTCGATTCCAAAATCTCCCATTGTATCCGTAAAATCAGAGATAATTCCATTCAACATACGCTGCAACTCGTAGGAATTATCACCAGTTAGAGTTATGACCATAGATACTCAATTCATAGTTCTTTAATAAAATAATACTGGGTACGCTAAGATTAGTAGGCTGTCCTTGCACACATTCAGCTTTTTTATTTTACTCTTTAAGCTTCAATCTGCTGCATCACACTAAGGTTCGTAGGGCAGCAATATAATAATCAAGCGTTTATAGGTGTAAAATAAATCGCACTTCAAGATACGGATCTATGGTAAAAATAGACGCATAGTGACTGGAGATGTATGGCACAGGTATTAATTGTTTCGAACCGACTGCCGATGAGTGTAAAAAAGGTGGATGGTAAGCTTGAGTTCAAGCCAAGCATTGGGGGTTTAGCGACTGGACTCTCGTCATATGTAAAAGGTCGGAAAAGCATCTGGGTAGGATGGCCAGGTATTGCAAGTGAAGAGCTTAACGCCCAGGAGAAACAGACGATTACTAATCGGCTTGCTAAACACAACTGTTATCCTATCTTTCTTACGAAGCACCAAGTTGAGGATTTTTATAATGGCTACAGCAATTCTGTCCTCTGGCCTGTTTTCCATAATATGGCCCTTGGTAAAAATACCAATGCCGAACGAGAACGATGGTGGAAAGCCTATCGAACGGTAAATGGCATCTTTTTAGATACGGTCCTGAGTCTTGCGCAACACGACAGCACCATTTGGGTTCATGATTATCAGTTACTCCTCTTGCCTGAAATGTTGAGAGCCAAACATGTGGACGGCCATATTGGATTTTTCTTACACATTCCGTTTCCGGATTTTAAAACGTTTAGTAAAATCGATCAAACTAAACAACTCTTAAAGGGCATGCTAGGAGCTGATTTGGTAGGCTTCCATACGACAAGCTATAGCGAGAACTTTATTCAGGCATGCCAAGAATCCAACCTGGGTATTGCCGGCAACAAACAGATTATCTTGGAAACCCGAAACATTCATGTCACTAACTTCCCCATCGGTATCGATTACGAAAAGTATGCGCAAGCCGGCAAATTAAAATCCGTAAAATTGGCAGTGAAACGCTATCGGAAAAAGTATGGACACCGGAAAATGATCGTTGCCGTCGACCGGCTTGAGCCCTCGAAAGGACTGACTGAACGCCTAAAGGCATTCCGAGATTTTCTTGAAGCTAATCCAAAATTTAGAAAGAAAGTAACGATGGTGATGGTAGCCGCCCCCTCACGGATGGACTTACCAGCCTATCAGCAGCTAAAAGTTCGGCTTGAGAAGCTCAGCCAGGAAATCAACGAAAAATATGGTACCGACCATTGGCAACCTGTCGACTTTATAAACGATTCCTTGCCGTTTGAGGAAGTGAGTGCGCTTTATCAACTGGCAGATATCGCCTTTATTGCCCCTTTACGTGATGGCATGAATCTCGTTGCTAAGGAATTTATAGCGAGTAAACACAAGAACGGTATCCTCATATTAAGCCAAACAGCAGGTGCTTCTGAAGAACTGCGTGAGGCGCTTCTTGTCGATCCGAAAAAACCAAGTACGGTTGTGGCGGCGCTGTCGCAAGCCATGAGTATGCCGAAACGAGAGCTGAGAAGTCGCCTTAAGAGTATGCAGCAACAAATTTCAACCAACACAATCCATACCTGGGCCGGGAGTTTCGTTAAAACGCTACAACAGCCGGTCGTCGTCGGTGTACACGTACGTACCCACACCCTAAAAGATGAACATTTAAAGCGCTTACTCAGCGACTACCGTGGTTCACAAAAGCATCTAATCTTGTTGGATTACGATGGAACCCTTATACCCTTTATGGAAAATTTTAAAGCAACCAAGCCGCCTAAAAAAATATTGGACATCATGCGCAACCTTGCAGCAAATCCTGCTAATGAAATCGTCGTTATTAGTGGGCGCCAAGCCGCCGATTTAGATGAGTGGTTTGGTAAACTCAATGTCCACTTGGTCGCTGAACACGGGGCAGTTATTAAAAAAGCAGGCGCCAAAAAATGGAAAAATATTGAAAACATTGATACTGAATGGAAGAAAATGATTCTGCCCGTACTTGAAAAATATACTTCCGCTACGCCACATGCGATGATCGAGATTAAGCCCCATTCCCTGGTCTGGCACTACCGTGGAGCACCGTCTTACGCAGCGCAAAAAAATGCTGTCATTATTAAGCGTGTACTGAAGCCACTCTTAAAGAAATATGCCATCCAGATCTACCAAGGTAACAAAATTCTAGAAATTAAAGATCCCCAGATTAATAAAGGCAATGCGGTACATCATTGGCTATCACCGTCTCATGACTTCATTCTTGCCATCGGGGATGATTATACCGACGAAGATCTATTCGAAACTCTCAGTAATACGGCATACACAATCAAAGTTGGAAACGGACGAACAAAGGCCGCTTACCGCGTAAAATCCGTCGATGAAGTGACAGCGCTTCTCGAAAAACTGAACAAATAATCAAGCTGCTTTGAGTGGTCTCAGCGAAGCTTCTGTTTTGAGCTGCTGGCATTTGGGACAGATATGAGTTCCCCGTCCGGCGACCCGAATTTTCTCAATAACAGTACCACAGCGTGGACAGGTTTGACCTTCTCGTCGAAATACCCGTGCAAAGGTTAGATAACTCCCCTTCTTACCTTCAGCATTGACGTAGTTCTTGTCCGTTGACCCACCTTTTTCAATCGAAAGATTTAAGACCATGATCAGCTCTTCGTATAAGCGACGTATTTGGCCAGGCGTCAGATTGCGCACCAAAACTAACGGATGAATGCTAGCTCCCCAGAGGGATTCATCGGCATAGATATTACCGATCCCTGCAATGACCGTTTGGTCGAGCAGCGCGGCCTTAATATTAGAGTTTTTACGTCTCAGTAGCCGCTCTCTCATTACTTCCCAATTAAAATCAGCAGAAAGGGGTTCAGGCCCTACCTTTTTGAAGAAATCGAGATTCATAACTTCCAGCGTGGGTATGAGCCGCATCCAACCGAATTTCCGTTGATCATTAAAGTACAGATGGCTCCCGTCAGAAAAGCTAATCGTCACCCGAGTAGACTTATCCGGCAATTCACCGATTAGTGATTGATTCGGATGCCCGGCGCCAAAACGAGCGTCTTTGCCTCGAAATACCATTTGGCCGGTCATTTTTAAATGTATGACCAGTGAATACTGAGAGTCCAACTCAATAAGCAGCACCTTTGCCCGCCTGCCAACATGCTGTACTTTTGCCCCAATTAAAAAGATCTCAACGTCTTCAGGAGCATTCGGAAAGGACTTTGGCCAATCGAAATCAACCGATGTGATAATTTTCCCTGGCAATAGACGCTCTAGTCCTAATCGTACGGTTTCCACTTCAGGTAATTCTGGCATGGATTTATTTTAACAATCATTGCGAAAATATTATAAGCAACTGAGACTTCTTTTATGATTACTAAAACAGATCAAAATAGACGATAGTGTGCTTGGAAATATAATTTAGCCTTATGAACGATTAAATTGTCATAATTTATTTGTGTCAATTAATTGACATCAAGATGTGATAAAAAACACTAAAAAAGGTACTAATTTACAAAAATAATTTAACTAGTAAGGTTTTATAGATAAAAAACCTAAATTTATAATTAATATTAAAACTACTAGCATTAATTAATATATTTATGTTTTTTTGCTTTTAAAAATCTATTACAATATACATTGACATATTTCTAAGCAGGTAGATAGTATCAAGTGATTATAGTGAAAGTAAAAACAGTAGTTCGATAAAAAAACTGTTGCGCTTATAAACACTATAATGGATGTACTTGCGATGCAGTTAGGTATATTCTTACTAATTGAACCCCCTTATAAAGTAAATAAAAAAAACTCGGTGAGTAACCTAACAAAAAACAAATACTCGTTTTCGTGTTTTACCAGCTATTAATTTCATTAAAATGACAGACAAGACGATACATCAGGCAAAATCATGAGTCCCCAATTACGCGGAGAAGCTCTAAAGGCAGGTATAGTCGAACGTAATCCTCTTGACCTGATACCGCCAATTGGCCATCAAACGCTCAAAGCGTTTGATGAAGCTGGCCGACAGCCAGGTATTGATCCCAAAGCTTTAGCAGATTCAATTCCTACCGTAGGTGGCGGCTATGTAGGCTTGGAGCAAACACTGCAGAATACCGCAGATGAAGGCGGCGATCGAGTAACAACCCTCCTAGCAAGTGTCGAACTTCCTTCGTATGAGGAACACCCACAGATATCCCACCCGGCACCAGGTATGACCTATATAGAATTTGCCATGTCTTTACGCTCAGGCCAGACTCATGTTCCAAATCCCGAAGTAACGGACGATGGGGTATTGTACCCGGCGCGCAAAACATGTGACGGACGCTACGAAGGAGAGCTATATCCAGAAGACAGTCGATCTGTTATGACAGGCTTATTATCCACAGATAGCATTCCAGAAGCTCGTGACACATTAGATAATCTAGCACGAGAAATTCTAACCTACGGCTATCCCTTTAACGGCATACACCTGAAAGGTCGGAAAGGGCCTGATGGAAAAGACTTCCCATATAATTATTTCGCAGGCCGAACCCAAATTCCTCCCTTCTTTGAGATGGTTGACAGTCTGGCTGCACGACTTGGTGACGAAGTATACCTGCAATATCAGGATGCGATGGTTAAGTACTGGAACTTTTTCAATGCAGGAGCCGAGGAATTATCACAGCTGCCAAGGGATGCATATCATGCCCATCGTCGTCGACTCGTGGCCCCTGACGGCTCCCCCGCTAATAGGTTTTATGATGACACTAATCATGGACGGGCTTTAGCAGACTATATACCACGACTTGAAGCTGTCGGGATAGACCGCGATACCGCAGAGGAAGCCGCATCAAGAGCTGCTCCTGAAGATAGACTTGAAGTAATAGCAGCGCATTACCTTGATCGCATGGCTGCCGCGGAATCGGCCCAAGATTTTAGCTCCGGACGATGGGCGGACGGAAAAGATTTAAGCTACCTTAAGACAACTCGTATTGTACCGACCGACCTTCAGTGTAGAATGGCGAGAGCTGCAGATGTACTATCGCGCAGTTTTGAAATATCACGTGCTCAGGCCGAGAGACGGGGAGACATGACAGCTGCGGCTCTAGCGCACAAAAAAGCAGTTTACTTTAAAAATGAAAACATCGTCCGTACAAAATATATTAATAAATATCACTGGGACCCCGTAAGTGAGACATATCGTGATGTTGAAATGGTTGGTAGACCATTAGGACGTTCATTTAACGAGTGGAGGCAAACAAGAGCCATTTCGGTAGCAGCAGCCTATGCCCTACAAGCTGGTGTCTCAGATAAAGCTCAGACTATGGGCGTAGTGAGAATTATCCGAGATAAGCTGCAAGGTCCTGGTGGTTTTGCTATAACGGACACGCAGACAGGAGAACAGTGGGATGATCCTAACAGCTGGGTTGGAACGGACGATGTAATAATTGATGGAGCGATGAGGTCTGCGGTTCGATTCCACGATACACCAGAAGCTGAAGAATTATTAGAATTTGCTGAAGAAGGCCGACAAGATTCACTCAATGGAATTAATGGTGGCTACATTCGTACGGGTACCATTGCAGAGAAGAAAAATGCCAGACGTCCGTATGCAAGCCCCACTCACGGAGAATACAATGACGATCCTACTGGTGAGACACATGTAAACTTCTCAATGGTCGCAGAAATGGCAATCGCTCTTCACGGGTTAGATGTCCGAGGAAGATATAAACAACTCGTAGAAGAGCAGGAACGAAGAGAATATGCTGATTCTTTTTGATAATGAGCAGAATACTTGAACACTATTTTTCATAAAAGGTATTGAGAAGATTATCGACTATACTGAGCCCATGGACAGTTTGAGCGACATTCTCGGAAATAAAAATTTTGATGAGCCCGCGGAGAGTAAGCTCATTAAAAAATATATACTCGATAACTTCAGTGCAGCGGCAGAAGTTCTTGTACGAGATCAAGACATCGTCATTAATGTGCGGAGCGCTGCGCTGGCCAATACGCTCCGATTACGAGGGCCTCAACTAAAACGCTTAATAGGTACCGACAAGCGCTTAATCTTTCACATCACCTGAGCTCGTGCCAGCTGCTTGTATTACGCAATAAGTGCTTCGATCGCCCCCCGAGCCTGAGGCAGGCTCTGATAGACAATGCCGTGCATGCCTACCTGCTCTGCCGCCCTGACATACCCCTCAAGATCATCAAGAAATATACACTCTTTCGGTTCTACCCCAAGACTTTTAGCGGCATACTCATAAATCTCTTGCTCAGGCTTTACCCTGCCAACCTCTGCTGACACGATAACCGCATCAAAACAAGTATTGAGACATTCTTTCCCAAGTTTATTCTGAACAACTCCCCTGTTAGCATTACTGACTATGGCAATTTTAAAACGCCGATGCAGCTCCGTAATATACATAAGGAGTTCCTGGTCTGGTTGTTCTGATTTAAGCTGAGCATCATTCCAGACTTTCTCTGATATGTCGAGTTGGTGTTCAACCTGCGAGTGAAAATCAGCCTGGCTAATAAGCCCCTGGTTAGCTCGCGCAAGCAAGCCACTTACGAAATCACGATCAATGTCCGGGTCTCCCCCAACACTCCGATAGGTCTCATCAAACCCTTTACCGACAAGCACCCCAAAACAATCAAATAATATGGCACGAATCATCATCCTTTATTATAACCTGGACGCCACAGTCGCGTTATATATGCAAGCCTGGATCAAATTCGTCCTCGAGAGATGGCTAGAGGGTAAGATTACTGGTGAAAGTACTGTAATCAGGGAATTGTGCTTGAAATAACTGCATCGTGCTCGCAGTATTCCCCTTGTAGGTGGCCGTGCCACAATCAGTTGACCAATAATGCTGAATCTGTTTTCCGTCTTCAGTAATCCGATAATCGTAGCGTGAGTTCTGCGGGCAATCCCCGGTGTCGTTGGCCAGCGCCGGATTCGGATTTCCGAGGGTAAAGCCAGCAATTTGCATTGCGCTTAAGAAGGCATAAAAAGCATTTTCATTATTTGGGTAACTCTGGCTATTGGTTACCGTACCGTTATAACCCTGAAAAGACTGAATCAAAGCCTGGGTACTGCTTACACTCATTTTCAATGATTGGTGCTCAGAATCAGCATTTATCGGTCCATCGATCGTAATACTTAGAACGGCGCTCGTAGTAGCGTAACTTGTAAGAGGTTTAACAGTGGGAGTCTTAGATTTTCCACCGCCACCACCAGCAAAAAGCAACAGTATCAAGATGATACTGAGCCCAATTGCAATCAAAAATCCTATGTAATATCGCATCGCTTCACCTCACCGCTACAGTGATTGGTACTATATTAACACTTTTATGTTATTTTTGCAAGCTATTTCTCTTTAAAAAACGTGAGATAATTAAGCTTAGATGAAGTTAAAGTATCAAACTGCAATTGCAACATTTATTCAGTTTATTACGCTGGCCTTCCTTAATATTGGAACCGGTGCCGTATCAGTCATTACAACCTGCCGTGCGAATAACGGAAACTGTGTCAGTAATCTCTTGGTTTCGCTAATTTTCTTCATACTTATTACCCTGTGGTTTGCCTTTGTATGGATTCTCGGCTACGCTGCGCAAGAACAGCGGAGTAAACGCCTCGCGCAAGCGTTAATTGTCGCCGAGACTTTCATCGCAATTTTCGCGTTATTTGATATTAAGCATCACTCGGATCCATTAAGTTTAGCGACGAGCATTATTGATTTGTGTTTAAGCGCTTGGGTCATTAGCCTGTCGTACCGCTTAATGAAAGCAGGAGGCGGCAGAATTGTCGCAAAGCAACGTCCTCGTCAGCGCCTCAAACAATAAACAAAGTAGAACTGACTACGATCTTTTTTGCTGGAAAAAGCTTATACTATAGCTATACATAAACCCTAACAAACAACTACATGGATCAAGAAAATCAAAATTTAAATCACCAACCCGAGGTCATTACGCCTCAAGCCCCTCCTGAACCGGGAGTTATGCAGCCGCCACAATCACCCGACTATACCTCGCCGCATATGCCCCCTACCAGCGATCAACCTCACGAGCATCCGCTGATTAGCCCGGATGTTCCGGAAATAGTGCATCCAAAAGTTGCACATGAACATACCGCAAAACACACGCCCCACGTCAATCATGATCGGCGTTCAAAGTTAGGTAGCAGCAGTTTAATAGCCGGTGTGCTCGTCGTAGGTATTGCCTACGCCCTGCCAAATTTGCCATTCATCACGAAAGCCACCAATGATACTCCTTTTTTCATAAGCTACGGGGTATTGTCGCTCCTATGCCTTGCGGTGATGGCAAGATTGGCAATACCGTCATTCAAAAAAAATAATTACCCGAATATCGCGGGCCTCATCGGGCTGATTCTTACGCTACTCGTGCTCTATAGTGCAGTATCGATATTAGTCGTCTATGCGTTCAGGGGCAATAATTAGCCCCTGCACCGTGTTGTTGGCTAGAGTACGCCCCAGTTCTCACCAGTCGTTACGTCGACATCTAGTCGAACCGGTAGTTCGTATACACCTTCCATTAGCGTCTTGAGGGTAGTAGCAATATGACCAGCCACTGCTATCGGACACTCAATGAGAATCGAGTCGTGAATCTGCAATAACATGTGGCAGTCTTTGCTTTCTTGTTGTAAAGCGTCATCGACCTTAATCATCGCCAGTTTCATTAAATCTGCTTCAGTTCCCTGGATCGGCATGTTAATAGCCGCCCGCTCCGCAGCCTGCCGAACAATAAAATTACTAGAGGTAATATCAGGCATCGGGCGCCGCCGACCCAAAAGTGTTTCAACGTAGCCGTCTTGCTTGGCCTGCTCTTTGACTCGATCAATATAATCAAACAGCGGCTTACGTAAGGCTTTATAGCGTTCGATAAACTCTACTGCCTGATCACGGGTCATATTGGCGGCAATCATGAGACCATGCGGACTCATGCCGTATAAAATACCAAAATTAATAACTTTAGCCGCGCGGCGCATTTGTTTCGTTACATCCTCGATTTCTCGGCCATAGACCTGGGCAGCCGTGGCGGTGTGAATATCAGCCCCGCGGTTAAACATATCAATAAGTTCGGTGTCGTTAGCGAGAACGGCGGCCAAACGTAGTTCAAATTGTGAATAATCAGCACTGACAAGCCGTTTGCCATTACCCGCCACGAATGCCGTCCGAATATGTCGCCCCAAATCAGTCCGGGTCGGTATATTCTGTAAATTAGGATCAGTACTGCTGAGCCGGCCGGTTTGCGCGATCGTCAGATTAAAAGTCGTGTGGATCCTTGATGCATCATCCACGAGGAGCGGCAAGGTATCAATATAGGTGTTTTTAAGCTTAGCCACCTCTCGGTACTGCGTTATAACGTCAATTATCGGGTGCGCCCCGCGTAATTTATCGAGTTCACTTGCCGCAGTGCTGTAACCAGTCTTGCCCTTTTTAATGGTGTTGGTCGGCAGCTGAAGTTTTTCGAACAAAATTTCAGCAAGTTGACCAGGGGAACCAATATTAAACTCTTGATCGGCATAGCCATAAATCTGCTGAACGTAATCTGAGATTAAATCGTTGACCTGATCGGCAAATGCAGCAAGGTACTGCGTATCGAGCTCAATACCTTCAAATTCCATACGCGCCAGCACAGGAATAACCGGCCACTCAATATCATGGGCAAGCGAGTTAAGTTTCGGAAGTTTTTTCAGAGCCTCGTTTTGTTGTGCGTAGAGCGCTTTGATAACGGCGATGATTGCTGGTGCTCGACTAATGAGCTCTTCCAGATCAATCGCTTCAAACGAGGAACCGTCATAGCCCAAGTCGGCTTCAGCAAGTTCCGTAAAACTCTGCTCGCGTCTCAATGAGTTGAGTAGAAACGCTCCGACTAGGACATCATGCCCCACTGTAGGCAGTTTCAGACCAAGATCCAGTAAGATTTTAAGACTTGCTTTGACGTCATACCCTACTAAGGGCGGCAGCTCCTGTAGCTTTTTGGTAAGAGCCTGCTTCGGTAGTTTTTTCAGATCAAGCGTATAAACATCCTTACCATCGGCACTCAATAGCAGTACTTGTGGTTTACGACCATGCTTCCCAGCCGCGCGACCAGCAACAAAAAGCTGCTGAGCAGAACCAAAATCAAGTGTCTCAAGTTCCGCCGCGGTTTGAATAAGCCGGTTTTTGCCTTGTGCAAGTGGCGTCGACTGGTTAGTAGTGAGGTTATCTAAGGGCACATGCATAATATCCGGTAACTGACGTAACAAACTGCGGAATTCAAGTTTCTGCAATAATTCGGCGATCTTTACCGGATCAGCATTGGTTCCATCAACGGCATTCAGATCAAGTTTGATCGGCGCGTCGATCCAGATGCGCGCCAGTTCTTTGCTCAAATATGCTAGGTCCTTGCCAGCTTCAAGCTTTTTTCGGACTGAGTCTTTAACGAGCGCGAGGTTTTCATAGACTCCGTCGAGTGTATGGTAGGTTTTCAGTAAATCCAGTGCACCCTTTTCGCCAATGCCGGGAACGCCAGGAATATTGTCGGACGAATCACCTTTCAGTGACTTTAAATCTAAAAATTGATCGACTGTAATGCCGTACTTCGCCTCAAAGCTAGCTGGTGAATACAATTCAATGTTGCTGAGACCAGTTTTGAGGGCATAGACGTGTACGGTGTCATTGACCAGTTGTAGCATATCCATGTCAGAGGTAACGAGTAACGTTTCAATATTTTTGGCAGACGCTTGAACTGCTAAGGTGCCCATGATGTCATCAGCCTCATAATCATCGAGCTCATACAGTGGCCACCCAAAAGCCTGTAGTAACTCATGGAGAATTGGTACTTGTTCATAAAAATCCGGTGGTGCTGGCTTACGTCCAGCTTTGTATTCAGGATATAGTGCAAGTCGCCGCCGGATATTGGTCTTGGGTTTATCCCAAGCTACCGCCACATAATCCGGTTTTAACCGCTTAATTACTTCCAGTGCCATTGTTGCGAATCCAAATACGCCCCCCGTTGGCTTTCCCTCTTTGGTCGCCAAGTTAGGCATGGCGTAGTAGCCACGATAAAAAACGCTTTTCCCGTCAATAACCACTAATTTCTTCGCAGGTGAGGTTTGACTCATATATCTAGTAGTATAGAACAATACTAGGTAACATATCTATCGAAGTTATGAATCCCAAACCCAACTAACTGAAGGGTGGGCTAATTTAGACTTAACAGTTGCGGCAATCTGGCGAATATGGAGCACGTTTGTACCCAGCCGTTCTGCAAGGGCACTATACGTATCTGGGTTTACCTCATCCGCAGCATAGAGTCCTTGCCAGACTATGAGCTCTCGGGATGTAAGCCTTGTCTCTAAAACGTGACGTAGATAGTCGCGCTCCATCTGCTGCGCTGTAGCTGAATACGCATCTCCTTCGCTAGTATCAACGATCATATCTCCAAGCTCCGTTGTAGTTTCATCAGATAATCTAGTTTGCATTGAGATCGGCTCTAAGCGATCATTACTCAAAGTATCAACAACTTTTTGTTTATCCCACCCGAGCACAGCTGCAAGCTCATCTGGGTCTAATTCGCGGCCGCGCTCACGCGTAGCGTCTCGTTGAGCTCTGAGCAATTTATTAATAGCTTCAACTTTATGTTGAGGGACCCGAATTTCTCGAGCATCATCACTAATCGCTCGCTGTATAGCCTGTCGAATCCACCAGTGTGCATACGTCGAAAACTTATAACCTTGGGTATAATCAAATTTTTCAACCGCCCGTATGAGGCCAAGGCTTCCTTCTTGAAAAACATCATCAGGACGTAACTTGCCGGCATATCGAAATTTTCGGGCAACTGAGCCAACTAAGCCTAAGTTTGCTTCTATAAACTGCTGTTTTGCAGCCCTGCCTTCTGTTGCAATTGCTTCAAGCTCATCCACGGATCCCAAACTTTCAGCATCATACGTTACGTCACCCGCCACGAGTGCCTGACGGGCAATTACAAGTCTTTCTTCAGCAAAGAATCCAGCTTCAATTCTTTGAGCAAGCTCGACTTCCAATGCCGCGCCTAAGCCTTTATTGACAATTGGACGAGTTTCAGAGCCATCAGCAAGCAATTGAGGAGCAGCAAGCGGATCAATACCTACGTCGGCCGTATGGATAAGCACTACCTCGAAACTCTGATCAAGGGCCTCGGCCTCACTACCATTGAAGCTAAGCATTGCAGCTGGCACGACCTGCGGCAGCTGCGCGGCATCACCATTCGCTAAGTCGTCGTCAAAGCCTTCTTGATCTACCGCCATTGCGCATTGTCCTTCGAAGCTCATGATACATTATCCTACCTTGAAGGTAGTAAATAGCAAGCATAAGCAAAATAATGATACGTAGTATCCTGTTCCCTCTAATACACCCTGGCCTCTGTAAGAATAGTGTCCAGCGCCACATCATGCGTCTCTACCGGCAAATCTGGAATATAACCAAGCTCGAAGCAAACACCAATTTTTCGTGCAATCAGCTGCTCAGACAATAATCGATCATAGTATCCACCTCCGTAACCAAGACGGTGCAAATTTTGATTAAAACCGAGCATTGGCACGATGATTACATCATAATCTCTCAATGACTGTACAACTTCTCCACTACCGTTAACTGTCTGCCAATGACCGTACAGTGCATGCGAAGTATGCCCAACAATATCCGGGTTAATCGATACGAGTAACTGTATCGCTGGTGTAACATCTGGTTCAGCTAAACGGTGCAATGGTTCGAAATAATGCACTTTGCGAATATGCATTTGAGCGAGCATATCATTTAACTGCTGCACAATCAGTGCGTTTTTTTCAAAAAATGCATCCTGAGATAGGGCCTGTCGTGCCTGTAAAAGCTGCTGTCTCAGCTCATTTTTGTGCATCATATGCTGATTGTAACGGTAGTCCCGTGAATGGTCGAGAGATAAATGTCACGTGATTAGCAAGATTGACGATTTTTTGGTCTCGGGTATTCGGGGTGTCCAGGCTATAATTAGCATAAGCATGGAAGCCGACCGTCAACAATTGAGTTATTACCGTATTAGTGCCGACGAGGTTTTGGCGCAATTGAAGTCCAGACCAGGAGGCCTCACCGACAAAGAGGCCCGACAAAGATTTTTGCATCTCGGAGCAAATGAGCTGCAACGCGCCAAACATGAATCGGTAGTAATTAGTTTCTTACGGCAATTTAAAAACCTGCTGGTAATCATGCTGCTCGTCAGTGCTGGTTTTTCGCTGTATTTAAGAGACGGCAAAACTGCCACGATACTCTTGCTGATTGCATTCATGAATGCCTTTGTTGGTTTCTTTCAGGAGCATAAAGCGGAAAGCCTCGTTAGTAGTCTCGAACGATTACTGGTGCCTCAGGCAAAAGTGCTGCGTTCAGGTAAACTTGAACAGGTCAAATCAAGTGAACTGGTACTCGGCGATATCGTATATATAGAAAGCGGCGATAGCGTCCCTGCTGATTTACGCTTGCTTGAAGAGTCAGAACTGAGCACGAATGACTTTGCCTTAACAGGAGAAAGCAACCCAAGCAGAAAATTTATTCATGCCATTAGCGCCGAAGTGCCGCTTGGTAATCGGCATAACTTAGTCTTTACCGGCACAACCGTCGCGACAGGCACGGCATACGGTGTTGTCATTGGTACCGGCATGCATAGCGAACTCGGCCGGATCGCCTCTTTGAGTGAAACAACCCATGCCGAGGCCTCACCATTACAAAAAGAAATGAATCACCTTGCTACCAGATTGGCACAGGGCACCGTCATTCTCTCAATTTTACTGATTGTGATAGCCCTTAAAGCTCATCTCGGCCTCCATGCCGCCATTTTATTTGGAATCGGCATCGGTGCCGCCATGATTCCGAATGGCCTGGTGGCTGAAGTGAATATTACGCTAGCTCAAACCGCTGATCGTATGGCCAAAGCAAAAGCGCTGGTCAAAAAACTGTCGGCCGTTGAAACGCTTGGAGCTACAAACTTTATTCTGACGGATAAAACGGGTACCCTCACTAAAAATGAAATGACCGTTGAAAAGATTCTGATCGGCCGTGATCATTACCGTGTTACTGGCACCGGTTACGAGGCTAATGGACAGGTGACAAACGACCGAGATAAAAAGCTGTCTGCGAAGCTGCTCAAAGACTTAGAGCTCTTTTTTGCGACCGGAGTCCTTGCGAGCAACGCTAAAGTTAACGCTCCTGACGCCGAGCATGCCGATTGGTACGTCGTCGGCGATCCAACGGAAGGCGCACTCATTACGCTTGCCCGCAAGGCCGGTATCGATATTGATAAATGGGAACGTGAACAACCGGAAATTAAAGAGTTCCAGTTCGACTCAGCACGAAAATTACTCAGCTCAGTTCGTACCCGGGGTAAACAAATTGTCGTGTTCACAAAAGGAGCGCCAGAGGCAATTCTGAGTCGCAGTAACGATATGTGGGATCATGGCCATATCCGTAAACTTACGAAAGGCGATCGGGCATATTTCCTTGCCTATAACGACGACGAGGCACTAGCAGCGCGACGAAACTTAGCATTTGCCTACCGCATATTGCCCGCAAAGACTAATCTAAAAAGGCTCGTTATGGATTCCGTGGAGCAGGATTTTACCTTCCTCGGCATGGTCAGCATGCTCGACCCGATCCGAGACGCGGTACCAGCTGCCATGAAAACAGCGCGGCGGGCGCACATTAAAGTTTCAGTTGTTACCGGCGACTACCCAACGACGGCCAAAGCCATTGCAACCCAAGCTAATTTAAGTGACGACATAACCATCGTTCTCGGCGAAGATCTTAAAAATCTGGCCGACAGCCAAGTCCTGCAAATGGTTAGTCGCGGTGGCACGGTATTCTCGAGAGTTGCGCCCGAAGATAAACTACGGATTGTAGAAATAGCCAGACAGAATGGACATGTCGTGGCGGTTACCGGTGATGGCATTAATGATGCACCAGCTCTTAAACGAGCAGATATTGGCGTTGCTATGGGGCGAACCGGCACTGACGTTGCCAAGGACTCGGCAGGTATCGTCTTATTGGATGACAGCTTCGATACCTTAGTTGGTGCCGTCAAACAAGGCCGTATAACCTTCCAAAATATTAAAAAAGCAGCCCGCTGTGCAATGACGGATAATGCCGGCGAACTGTTTACCGTTCTGTTCGGTTTAGCAGCACTAGCTCTGTTTCATATTCAGCCGGCAATTACTGCTATTCAAATCTTGGCGATTGATATCGTTGCTCAGATTTTACCTATTACCGCACTCGGATGGGATAAAGCGCAGGGCAATTTAATGCACGAAAAACCACGTAATTTACACGATCACATCATCAACCGCCGGGCGGTTTTTGGCTTTATAGGCTTTGGCTTTCTCGCTTCAGGCTTTAGCTATTTAAATTACCTGCTCTACTTTGCACGAAACCATTTAAGCCCAACCTACATTGATCCGACGTTGCCTTTGTATCACCAGGCAACGACCCTGACTTACCTGACGTTAGTACTCTGTCTGTATGTATATCTAATGTTTGAAAGAAGCGATGCCCATGAAAAATTCTTTACGAGCTACCTGTGGAGTAACAAGAAGTTGCTCATCGCTTTCGGACTGTCGTTCGTCTTAATAGCCAACATTATGTACAACCCAATAGTCAGCCCCTACTTTAGTGCTGGTCCGCTCAGCTTTATTGATTGGCTGACTGCAATCGGTTTTGCAGCCCTGTATATGTGCTGCCGACTCATACAGCGTCATACTCGAAAACATACCAGAGGGGCAGTTGTGCAGCTTCACCGTGAAGTACACAGCTAATATAGCGGTTCTACTGTTATACGTGCCGATTATCAGATGCGTTTGGCAGGCCGAGTGCTTTTTCGATGACGCCCTGAAATACAACTAAATCATTACTGTTGTTATAGATCGAGACGTCACAGCGATTTTTAACTTCCGCCATGTTTACCGTAGCCTCATCTGAGCCTTCAGGCGGATGCATTTCAGCTTCTTCCTCTGCAACAAATTGCTCAAATGTCTTATTGTCTTCCTCTGCTCGATTACGGCTGACGGCATTTACTTGAATGCGGTCATAGCGAACCCTACTGTCACTATCAACCCAAACCATCGTCCCACCAAATTCATGAATCCGATCAGCCTCACCCGGGTTCCTCAAAGAGGCAATAACAACCCCGCTATATTCATCAGGATTCTTTTCGTATTCTGCTACGGCTTTATCCACTAAAACACCAAGGCCTAACTCGCGACGCCACTCTGCACTGATAGTGCGTAATACTCCCCGATCAGGCTTCTGGTCGCGGCGCTGCGCCTCAGCGCGCAGTAGTTCAGTAACCGAGATAAATAAGTATCCGTGGGCTGTAACAAGAATATGACCGACGGTGTCCTTACCCGATCCATTTGTGCCCGCTAGGCCGATAATTTGTAACTTCTTCATTGGTTCATTCTAGCAATAAAAACAACGACACCAAAAGCTCAGCCAAGTCATGCCATTAATCTCTCGTCGTCCAGAATCGCAAAGCATCTATTAAGACAACGCGGCGGCGATCAGTCGGTAGTAGCCAAGCGCTCAATCCATATTGACCATGCCTGCCTCCGATGGTACAGTTACCTCTAAAGGAGTAGCCTGTATGGATTCACCAGAAACGAGCGGCGAAAGATTTGGGGAATATGACAATCCGACACAACCGAACTGCTTATTGCTTGGTATCCGTGCTGCTACAGAGCAGGATAGGCCAATTTCAGACGGGGTAGGAGAAATTACCCTCGACGTGCCAGTACTTAATACTTCAGCAGTTCGCGTAAAAATGCGTAAATGCGGCACATGCGCAGTAGAATGTGTGCTAGCTGAATACATTAATTCCGGTCCTGTCTTCGCAGCTCCAGCGGGAGAGCAGACATTTCTTTCAGAATGCCCCACACTAAAATAATTAGTTAAGCTCGCCATCCCTAACCACCTCCGATACCAGGACAACGTTTTTACATGTACTACAGACCATATCATTACCCCTGACAGCCCAAAGATGATACTATATCTCTCAATAAATAACATACGGCAACGGCCGTATCTGAATAATCGAGTGGGTTTTAGGTAGAAACTTCAATCAAATACTCACCGCTCGCAAACGAAATAATTAATGGGCCTGCACACTATACTGCGCGTCATCATTTGAATTCATATGTGTCAGTGCTATTTGTGCTTGTTGCTTTAGTGGCCGAGATTACAAGTGCCTATCTCGTTGTATTCAGTGCACTGAAGCTATTCCAAAAACTACCTTCTACTTTTGGATTGATACTGCAGAAAATAATTAGGCATAAAGCAACAGCTATCAATAACTCGTTCCTTGAACTTACCTTTCCGGCCGATACCGTCAAAACAGCCTTTGCGACTCAGCAACTACATATTCTACTCAAAAGTCTGGTAAGCTACGGCAATTTTATTGATAAGCTTTCAGCTCGTAAGAAGCCCTACTCACTCGAGCTTGTCGCAACGCATAATGACGGGATCCGCTATATACTAATGGTCCCGACCGAAGCTATTGATACGGTAGAACGTAATTTACGCTCATACTTGCCAAAACTGAAAATACGGCAGATCGAGGACTATTTAAACACTACTCACTCGTCACAACCTGCGGCCATTGAGCTGCAGCTCAGTTCAGATTTCGCCTTGCCGCTGCAAAAACATGCGCAGTTAGATGAACATGATCCTATCGCCTATCTAACTGGACAGATGACAAAACTTGCTCACCAGGATCTTATCGCGTTTCAGATTGTAGCAGTTCCTGTTTTGACTAACACCCATCGCAGTGTTTTAAAAAGAGCTCAGCTTTTACGGACTAGCATTGCTCAGGGTAGCGAACTTTCCACATTATTCATTCGACAACGTACGCCATTGAGTTACTGCCTTTGCTTGCTGTGCTTTCCGTTAGTCTCGTTCATGCATGTCATACGTGAACTATGCACAAGAATGTTCCAGCTACTGAGAGCGTTGGTTACTTGGCGATATACGTTGGTAACGTCCTGGAAAAACAGTAGATCGATAGACGGAGCAAAAAATCCCTACGAATGGGAATTGGCTCAGCTCGTTAAATCAAAATTAGATCAGCAACTATTCGAAGTAACGATCCGCGTCCTGGTAATCTCATGCGATCCAGAAACCACGCGCCAAAGATTAACCGCTGTCGCGGGTTCATTGAGTCCATTTTCCAGCGCTTATCAGTCAATGCATATCCGTAAACATCCGCCCTTTATGAATTCTCTGGAAGACTTTATGGCGCGGAGACTCTCGCCTCACCATTTGAGCCAACCGACGATTCTCTCCAGTTCTGAGTTATCTGATCTCTATCATTTACCAAATACAGATGTAACAAAAACTGAGGGCTTACTCAAAAGCCGTAGCCCCGAATTAGCTGCCCCGCTATCAATTAAGCATAGCGCGACTCAATTAGATCTTATCGTCGGCCAAAACAATCACGGTGGTGACACTGTGCCTATCGGCCTGACCCGCGAGCAGCGGCTGAAGCATAGCTACATCATCGGGAAAACCGGCACCGGTAAAACAACGTTCCTAAAAAACGCCATCTACCAAGACATCGTGAACGGTAACGGAGTCGCAGTCCTCGATCCTCACGGAGATCTGTTCCATGAACTGCTGGGTGTAATTCCGGAATCACGACTTAACGATGTGATTGTTTTCGATCCGTCTGACCGCGAGTGGCCCATTGGGCTTAACATCTTCAACCCGGGTATTGAGTTTGATAATCCCGATGATAAAAACGATTGGATCACCAGCTCAATAATCGCTATTTTTGAAAAATTAGCTCGGGTCGATCAGTGGGGCCCGGGCATGGAACACATACTGCGCTGTGCCTCGCTAACGGTGCTGCAACTGCCTAATCCAAACCTGTTTCAACTTGAACGTTTGCTCACAAACCGTGCGTTCCAGAAAAAGGTCGCTGCCAACCTGAAGGATCCAGTATTACGGCAATTTTGGAAAGACGAATTTGCCCTCCCCGGTTCGATGCAACTCTTCAGCGCTATTTCACCGATTACGCATCGTATCGGTCATTTCATTGCCACCAAAATGACTCGCAATATTATGCTTCAAAATAAGAGCGCGCTCAGTATTTCGGACATTATGAATAGTGGCAAGATCTTGCTGGTTAACTTATCAAAAGGTGATCTCGGCGAAGACCAAAGTAAATTTTTCGGAACGATCCTAACGTCATTTATGTGGATGGCCGCCTTTCAACGCACCAAAATCCCTGAAAACCAGCGCAAAGACTTCTTTATCTATATCGACGAATTTCAAAACTTCGCCACCCGACAATTTGCTGATATTACCAGTGAGGGCCGTAAGTTCCATGTCGGGCTGACCGTATCTCACCAAAATATTTCCCAAATTGAGGATAACAGGATTCTTAAAACGATCACTGCAAATTCCCACACCTTCATCAGTATGAAAGCCGCGCCAGAGGATGAGGCGTTCATACTTCCCTACATGAAACCGACCGTCGAATCCGGCGATATCGTCAACCTGACACCGTACCACTTCTATATAAAGACAACAGCAGATAGAAGCGAAGACGCCTTCTCGGGCACCACGATACCGCTGACCGAGCCACAATCCGCCGAAACAAAAGATGCCGTCATTGCGCTCAGTCGTTCACGCTACGCGACACCGCTTAAAGTCGTTGAAGCATACCTTGTTGGTATGCTCGCCCAAGCTGAAACAGCAAAGAAACCACAAAAACCAGCTAGCACGCAAAAGCCAAACAAGCCTACCAAGGATCGTGCCTAACATGCCGGAACAGAGCAGCGAAAGATATATGCCACTTGCAACCTATGAAGCGCGTATTGCCAGTCGACTGACAATGATATTTGCAGGTATTGATCCTGTCTACCTGCCGGAAGGCGGAGCGATACGGAAACGCTTATGGCGCGGCAACGAAGCATCTCTCATGGCAATTGAACAGCGTAGACCGAGAATACGGAAACTGTTTGGAAGGCCAATTAGCTTTGGTATGCATAAACCAGAATTAATTTTTGAGCACTGCACATACTATACTGATGGCGACAACGACAATATTGTCAGACAAGTCTATAGTTACCGAGATGGTAGATTGCAGGTCGCAAATACCGTGGATTCACTTGAAGATTTTGGAAAGGCCCAGCTTGATGAGCCGCGTATTAGAAACCTTGCACAAGAATTTGGCCTTGAGTTACGACCGTCAACCGCTTCTGAATACACCGACTTTATAACCGATTTGAGTTCATTCAGGCCAGAAAATGCGTCTTAAATTAATACCTCTAAACTGTCTCAGGGGGCTGATATAGTTTTTCATCAATTTTAATCTGTTAATGATCTTATTTTGTACCTCCTTTCTATTAATAAAAAGGAGTAGGTTGGGTAGGGTTACGAACAAATACACGTTCATGTGTTCATTCACTTGCACCACTTCACTACCATATAACTACTAACTATGAACCGACCGAAAATAACTCCCAAACAAACCGAAATACTAAACCTGCTGGCCACGCATCGATTTTTAAGTCGCGCTCAGATACAACAATTCTTAGGCCACAAAGATCATCACCGCATAAACGTGTGGCTGAAAGATTTACGACAAAAACAGTACATTCAATGGATTTACTCAACTGACTTTTACGAGAAATCTAAACCGGCAATGTACTTTCTGGACAGTAATGGCTTACGCTATTTGAAGCAAAACGGTTCGTATTCTGGTGCTGAAATTCGGCAACGCTACGGCGATAAAAATCGTAGCAAGACGTTCATCGATCATTGTCTGTGTGTTGCGGAGTGCTGCTTAGTTCTGAAGCATGACTCAAACGCAGACACGCAGTATTCGTTCGTCACAAAGACTGAGTACGAAAAAGAAGATAGCGGTTACGCATTCCTGGAGGATAGCAAACCGGATCTTTTATACACCAGACAAATGCGCTCAGCAAAGAACCCGGGCTACACAAACTATCTGCTAGAAATTTTTGATAGCACGCTGCCCCGCTATCGAATCAATAAACGGCTCAAAAATTACGTGAAGTTTGTGAGCGAAGGTTCTTGGGAAGCAGAGATGGATGAGCTCTTACCACCAACGATTCTGTTAGTCTGCCCCACTCTCGACGATATGATCCGCATCAAACGGCGGCTGAAGCTGCTGCTCGCAGATATGTGGGATGAAGACAGAGCTAGGATTCATATAAAGTGCACAACGCTGCAGGAACTCCGAGACGATGGGGTGAACGGATCAATCTGGGAAACCGTTTGAAGGTACATCCGTATTCTTCAGTTTTCATAACAACAGCCGAATAGCCGCTTCTCTGCTGTTGGCAATATGCTTTCCCTGGTAGCCCAGCCTGTAATTGGTAATGAAAATTGAGAAAACTGCAAAATGAACCTACCGTAACCGGTTACCACGGGCAAAGCTATTATCATACGATTTTACCGAACGGGCCTAATCGTGCTTTAATTAAAGCAGAAGCAAAATACTATGATGATGGTCGTACAAAAGCCAACACTATGATAAAAACGATACTATCAGCTCGATATACTAAGCAATTAGGGTTTTTAATACTGTTCTGTGCCCTGTTATGTATCTTATGGCCAGTCAAATCGGCTGCGGCATTAAGTACGACATTCCCTGATGCCACTAATGATCCTGGTGCGCCTGCCGGTATGAAACTTCGCACCGAAGTCGTCTATAGCGGCGATGGCATCAGTCTCGTAGCGCGGGAATCTGACTATAACGTGTTTATCCCCGCCGCCGATTACGGCCAAAAAGTGACCATTACTATCGTTGATGCCTGTACTTCTGCTGGTCTGAATGACTACCATACCAGTCCATACAGCGGAGGTATTAGTGCGGCTTTATTCTCTCCTGACGGGCTTCAGGTAGGCGGTACGAAGTATAACAACTACGCTTCGGGCTATCCCGATAACTGCCAGGGTAATAACCTGGTCTTTAGTAACGTTGCCACCACTGGAAATTTTCAACAGAACATACCAGTATACGGTCCCGATTATTACTATCTAGAGGTGCAGGTTCTAAAAAGAGACGTCCCCACCCCTGGTGTTAAGAATTATTCAGTCAGCGTTAGCGGCGCTGGAGCGCTGGTGACCTTCGCGGCCTCGCTCGGTAATACCAACGCTGTTAAAACCCAACCGACAAGCGATGCTTTTGCCGTCTGGGACGCCGCGACAGGCACTGATGTACATAGTCCAGCGAAGGCGACTATTGCGTTCTATTTCAATCCTTCTTGTAACTATACCTCGGGCAATAGCGTCTTTCTTAAATGGGGAGGCGCCGATCAAGGAACTGTGTATCAACCTGACGCGATAAGTTTTGATCTCATAAATACGACGACCGGTGCGACCGTGCTGCATGTCGACGAAAATACAAAAACTTGGTTCGAGACCTCACCCGGTGTCTATCAGCTTAAGACAGGTATGGGAGGCTCGCTATCATATAATGCCATCGCGGTTCCCGGAGGCTTAGTGAGCGGTGATGAGTACGAGTGGCGCTGGAATGATGTCGATCACCTGAACGGAATCGATATCTGGATGCCGTTCAGTGACATCGACACCAATGCGAAATGTACGGTTCCACCGACCTATCAGTGTGGCAACGCAACGTCTACACCTGGCCTAATTCAGCCGGATGAAAGCTTCCAAACGACCGTTGACGACACCTACACCGGCACACCGGTCTACACAGGTTTTGATGTTACCATTTCGGGTGTAGCTCCGATTGTAGATGGTACGCCAGTCACGAAAACAGCTGCAGACTTATCCTATACGACACCATCTTTGCGCGCACCGCCTGGCGCGGGTATCTATACCGTCACCTGGCAACTAGTCGATGGAGGCACGGCAGTTGGACCAGCCTGTACGGGCGAATTACAAGTGGTTGACCTGCCCTACTTTAATGTTTACGGCGCAGATGTGAGCGCTGGAGGAGATTTCAACTCATGCACTGCAACCGGAGGTACGCTTGCAGGCTGGTATGACAGTGCTGCTGCTAATGCCGGGGCAAGTACCCTGTTTGCGGCCATTGCACTGGGCAAGGATTACGGCTTTGCAAGTGGGCAAAACACAGCTTCTGGGCCACCAGGTAATCCAGGTGATGGTCTGACCTTTGCGAATACTGCCGGGGTTACCGGTACTTCACCGAGTAATGATTTCGGAGGTGACTATGGAGCTACAGACTGTTTGTTCACGCCGAAAGCGCCCACCGGCACAACTGCAGCAGGTGGCGGTTCATTAACAGTCGGAGCTGCGCCCCTCGATAATGGAGCCCATACCTATAACGGTAACCTTACCTTGAACGGCGGAACGGTCGGTCTCGGCGATAATACTGCGCTCTATGTAACTGGCAATGTATACATCAGTAGCAATATTATCTATGGCACCAACCCAGGTAATACCTGGACAATTAACCCAAACAACACTACCAATGTCCCATCATTTGTTCTGGTAGACACCGGCGGCAATATATATGTTGACCCGGGTGTTACGGAACTAGACGGCATATACGTGGCAGAAGCAGCTAATGGCAAAGGTGGCACTATATACACCTGTGGCCAAGCCAGTTTCACGCCGGTTGCTGCAACTGGTCTCTACGACTGTAATAACCAGCTAACGGTATACGGCAGCTTTATCGCCGATCAAGTCGATCTGATGCGCACGTTTGGTACACTCGACAATGCTCAATCAAACGAAAATCCTCAGACTGGCACGACGAGACTGTGCGCCAATGGTGTCGATGCGAAAGTCTGTGGCGCTGAAGTCTTCGACTTTAGTCCAGAAATGTACCTATCGAATCCTGCTATTCAGCAGCCTAACAACGGCGCCCCGACCTATAATTCGATCACTAGCTTGCCACCTGTACTGTAATAGTACGTAAGTTGTAGCGAGCGTAAGATGCATTATCGTGATCTTTGTGTTGTGATATCGTTAGAAAAATACGGAGGTAGCACTACCGATGAGCGAGCAACGTGAAGGCGGTGAGCTTGAAAACATTGTCATTGACTTTCCGAATACACCCGAGCCCAAATCCTGCGCGACCCTCAGGATAACTCGACTCATAGCCACTGGCGTACAGTTAGACGATACTACAGCTAGTACGTACGGAATGAGGCTTTAACCCTGCTAACATAATCGGCATCATTGCTTCATGCGACAGCTGTGATGGCTTGGGTTGTCTGCCGGTTGAAAACTGGCATGTTACTGACGTAGAAGACCTAGCGGATATACCGACATTTGAAGACAACTGTCGCAGTCCGTTCGGTCAAGCGGTCATGGAAAGCCTTCAAGGTCCAATGTATGTTACCGTCGTCGATCCTCGGCAACCTGAACAATAGTACGTTTTCATCTTAATTCAAAACGGATACTAACAAACAGGGTTTACAATAATAGAAAAGTAAAGACATCCGTGCAAACAATTTGGAGCTTAATATGATAGTTTACTCATCCACTAAGGCAAAGTTCCGTGACGACGTTATGTCTAATGACATTAGCGGAATTATTTACGCGGCATATAAGTCGGTTACAGGTAAAAGTACGGGGATATCAGAAATTACCTCCTGGGCAAATTCTCTTCAATATATGGATCGTGTTCTTTCTGATAGTGCTATACCAGATGATGCAGGCGTGGCAATTGAATATCATATCCCCCGATCATCAAAACGTATCGACTTTATTTTGACTGGACAAGACAGCGAGCAAAACGAATCTACCATTCTTATTGAACTTAAGCAGTGGCAAGAAGCTCTGCTCACCGATAAAGACGCGATTGTTATCACGCGCTTCAAGCATGGTGAAAAAGAGACACCACACCCTTCATATCAAGCATGGTCCTACAAAAGATTGCTTGAAGATTTTAACCAGACAGTGGATGAAGAAGGAATCAATCTATATCCATGTGCATATTTGCATAATTATGAACCAGACTCAGTTATCAGCAATGATTTTTATAAGGAATACATCGAGTGCGCTCCCCTGTTCTTAAAAAGGGATGCTCATAAGTTGCAAGACTTTATCAAAGCACATGTGAAATATGGCGACAAAAAGCAGATTATGTACCGGATTGATCATGGTAAAATTCGGCCATCAAAAAACCTAGCCGATCAACTCAGTTCAATGCTGAGCGGTAATGAGGAATTTGTCATGATAGATGACCAGAAAGTTGTATATGAGACAGCCCTACGCCTAGCTAAAGAATCGACAGACAATAACAAGAACGTACTAATTGTAGAAGGCGGCCCCGGTACTGGTAAATCCGTACTTGCGATTAACTTACTGGTTGAGATTACAAAGCTCCAACTCGTCACCCAGTATGTAACGCGTAATTCTGCACCCCGTGAAGTGTACGAGGCAAAACTTACCGGATCCATGAAAAAATCCCACATCACCAATATGTTCAGCGGTTCTGGTTCGTACCATTCTGTAGATGCAAATGCCTACGATTGTCTCATTGTTGATGAAGCACATAGACTCAATGCCAAATCAGGCATGTTCAGTAATCTCGGTGAAAATCAAATACTGGAAATTATAAGAGCGAGCAAGTTCAGTCTGTTCTTTATTGACGAAGACCAAAAAGTTACGCTCAAAGATATCGGTGACAAAGAAGAGATCCGTCGTTGGGCTAAACATTGCGGTGTAAAAATACACGAACTACCGCTTGAGTCTCAGTTTCGTTGCAATGGATCTGATGGGTACCTAGCTTGGCTCGATCACACATTACAAATACGAGAAACAGCAAACACTTCACTCTCAGATATAGATTATGATTTTCGTGTTTTTGATAACCCAAGAGAGCTATACGATTTCATTATTAAGAAAAATAAGATAAATAATAAAGCCCGTATGGTTGCTGGCTACTGCTGGAAATGGATTAGTAAAGGACATCCTGAACTGAAAGATATTCAAATTGGGGATTTTAAGGCTACCTGGAATTTAGCATCGGATGGACAAGCTTGGATTATTCAACCTGAATCAGTATCTGAAATTGGCTGTATCCATACCAGCCAAGGCCTAGAAGTTGATTACATCGCAGTAATTATCGGTCCAGACTTAATCGTGAGAGATGGTCACGTCATGACCCACCCCGAAGAACGAGCCAGTACCGATAGATCAATCCATACTTGGAAATCGCTCATGAAAGAGGACCCTCAACTTACAAAGGCACGGCTCGACGCAATTATTAAAAACACCTACCGTACTTTAATGACTCGAGGCCAAAAAGGCTGCTATATCTATTGTACTGATCCTGAGACTCAGCAATATTTCAAATCAGTCATACATTCCTCCAAATTTTCAGACAAAGGGAGCTAATCACTACGCTTCAGTGGAATAAGTCTCGCTAATTTGGTTCCCAACGTAAACCGTCGTTGTTTTCACAAGTGATTGCTTCTCCATCTCCTGCTACGCCACTCGTACCAGCATCAGAATCACGACAATACTCCCCAGGCTCGTAGCAAGTGTCCTCATCGGACATCGGATAGCATGAAGCTCCCGAAGAGGAGGAACCAGTAGTATCTGACGAACCCACTGTTGATGAATCACTTGGCCCAGTACTCGTACTACTAGAACCAGATGATGTTGTCGTAGACGATCCCGTGCTTGATCCGGTAGTTGTTGAGCTGCTACTCGTACCGCTCCCTGAAGATGTAGAAGCTGAACCACTCGTAATATTAGATGTATTTGTTGCCGTACTATGATTACTCGAAGCCGAAGCAATGATACCAATAATACTTGTTACAACCAGGATACCTACAATACGTAGAACTACTGTTTTCCGATTATTCCTCTTTTTAATAGGAGATTGTGGATGCTCCATTGTTGCTCTCTTATGCTTGATTATATTCCGAAACAAAAGTATGTCTACATTCGTTCAGGCGATTTTACTTATAAAATATAACTAGGGAGATTGTCGCACACATAAATAAATATACAAAACTATATATTTGATATTTCTCTAATTTTATACTAAAATACTTATACTATGAAAGCCCCTAACCAACCCGAGGTTATCTTGCCAGAACTAGGCGCTATAGCAGCGGAAGTAAAAAACGCCATTGGTGCAGTCGCTATTGCGGCTGAGTCTATACTTATGGCGCAACCAGTCGAGAGGCGTGTGCTGGATACTGTCGGTACCTTCTCCATATATGGAGAATCCTACGATACTGAGCTCGTGCAGTATGATCACCCTGGTAATCGACAAATCTTACCGGGATTCCCTGATCAAGAATTGAATACAATTTCTATTCGTAGAGAAGAGCTGATACCGAGCGAGGCAGACGTAACGCCTGATCTCGTTATAAATGACGGACCAACTTACGTCCTTGCACACCTCATTAGCCCGATAGATGGTGTAGTATTCGGAAGTTCTGCAGACTTTGATTTGGGCGTGGCTACCGATGCTCGTGTTATTGTATCAAGCCCTCGCCCACTACCCTCGGGTGAATTTATTCCACCAGCTCAGCACCAAATCACCGAGCAGCGTCTGTATCGTGAGGTAAAGCTTGGACGCTTTATCGCAGGGTATATGGACGCATTGGCTGTGGCTGGTAACATTGCAGCAGCCGTAGACGGTATCCCACAAGACGATATCCTTGAAACGTACCGGCATCTCAATGACATGACAAAAGAATTAATAGTTCCTAAACAAGAACCGACTAGAATCTGGGAAGCGGCAGCCTTACCCGATCTGAAGAAGATATACACGTAGCTGTCAACGTATACATACCCGAATCACGCATTAGCTAACTGGTAGCCGAGCAGCACTCGTAAGTAATGGACAAAGTAGCCTTGCACGCTGCGAGGAAACGAGGTTACGAAGTAACTTCGTTCCTTGAGCTTGCCAAAGACTGCTTCAATCTTTGGCCTGGCTTAGAGCAGGAGGTGCTGCCATCTGGCCATGGTCCACTGTTGCCGTGGTCTCGGTGGTGAAATAACCAGACAATGGAAGTCTCGCCAGATATGTCTTCTCGTAACCTTTGCGGTGTAGCCAGCATCGGCTACGACTATGTTCGTGGTAGCGTTTACCAGATACTTGAGTTGCAATACGTCACTCTCATTTGCCGGCGTAAAGTACAGAGCGGCAAGCTTACTCTCGTGGTCAATGCTGGCATGTAACTTGAAACCGTAGTGCCAGCCCTGCCAGTTTTTGCCGAAGGCAGCCACACCCTTGGCTACCCGGTGTCGGTCGGCACGGATTGATTTGCAAACTGGCAGCATGGTACTGTCAGCAAAACGTAAGGGAGTAGCGGTTGACAAGGTCGACTGCAGCAACCAGCTGAGGGTCGGCAACAACCGGTGACAATGAGCTACGAAGTTCTGGTAGGCGGGAAGTTTCGGGAAACAATCCGTATACTCCCGAGTAATCCAGTCGTACAGAGAGCGAAGCGTTTTATGTGGCTCGGTTAACCCGTCCCAGATGAGCATGGTGAGTAGCTCGCTATCTGAGACGATTGGCTTGGCCCCTGGCTTTATCTGTTTGGGAAGACTATCGTCTACCCAAACAAAAACATCTACGATATTATTTCTCTGTAAAGCACGCATGCTTTTCTCCTGTTTGTTTTAGTCGGTTAACAAGAGAATTCTAGCGTGCTTTATTTATTGAGGCTAATTCGTGATTCGGGTATACATACACGAGCACCTCGTCTACGTACACGAACGATAGTGCTATGCTGTATTCATGGAGCTTCGTGGAAATATAATTTTCCCATCACATCAAGAATTTAGCGTGAGCGGCTTAGGTTGCTTTCCTGAAAGTGAAGCTGCTACGGTTGCTGCCGATTTAAACGCCCAAGCGGACCAAATGATCCGTGAACTCGTTCCCGGTGATATGGCCACGTTTAATAGGGCGGCTGCAATCATACGGGTAGCATCGGAGGTATCAAGGTACATTCCGGGACTATCGC
Source organism: uncultured bacterium (assembly GCA_963794235.1). Lineage (GTDB taxonomy): Bacteria > Patescibacteriota > Saccharimonadia > Saccharimonadales > UBA4665 > CAWCCP01. The sequence goes on along the minus strand of CAWCCP010000009.1, from coordinate 91,821 downwards.
GAGATGTCGTTGATCTCAGCATAGGTTCGCCCCTATTAGAAACACAAAGAGCACTATATAACCCTGCAGACGAGAGTCTTATATCCGACGAGGAGTTACGAGCTTTTATAACGTCCGACTAACGTTGAACTCAACCAATTAATTTATACGTATCCATCAATACCCCCTTCTTTGAGAGGATGCTTGCCTTTTCCGAACAGTATAAATCCTAATACAATCAGCACTCCTACGACTGGAGCGAGGGCCACCTATATGTTCAGTGAATACGTAGCGCTACTTTTCTTGCTTTTTACGTTCTTCGATTTTTCGTAAAATATCGAGCGCAAACTCATTTAGTACGTCTATGTTTGCAAAACTTACCGAAGCTACGACATCGGCCTGTGCTCTATCCTTTTTAGGCGGCCTCATTTGTATAAAATTAATGACACAGAGGCCTTTTTCGGCATTCATAGCCAGCGCATGGCCATCATTACTGACCGTCGGTACGTTAAATTTAATTTCTAGATCTTGGGGTTGGGGTGTATTCTGCATAGTCTCTAGTATATGCCGATCGTTATGATATCGTTCATATTCATTGTCATTAGTTATTCCTTAGTTTTGCTGTTATTTTAAACTGTATGGATAAATTGCCCGAAGCTACAGTCCACGGTCGCTTTCAGCCTCCCCTCCATAGAAATCACTGGGAATACATAAAACAGGGTTTTCTGCTGGCGAATCACGTAACGGTTCTTATTACCAATCCGGACCTGAGCGAAGCATTTGATGAAACCGCAAGCTGGCGGAACGATCCCGTCAATAATCCATTCACTTATTCAGAGCGCGTTCAAATGTTCGGACAATTTTTCAGCAGGATGGGTATTGGTGTCGATACATATAGTTTCCGGAAATTTGACATTAAGAATGAGGCATCCTTTTCTCAGCTCGCTCCGGACGTACCGAATATAGTCAATGTGTACAGCCCTTGGAGCGCTAAAAAAGCAGCTACCTTCCTGCAACATGGATTAACAGTAGTCAGGCTTGAGCAGCCAAAATTGCAGCCCGTTTCCGGTACCCGTATCCGCGAGATTATTATGAGCAATGTGAGTAAACCCGCCCTACCGGAAGAACTCGTTAGTGCTGGGTTTATGCCTGAGGCTGTACCTGGACTACTAGAGGTGTTAGCGAGTCGTGAACAGTAACCCGCTCTTACGCTTATCCTAACAAATAGCCGCTTTTCGATTGGTCTTTTGGTACTAACCCGTTAAAGAGTCGATGCGTTAAATACGAATTCAGCCACATGCAGTGCCGCTGAAGTTACGCCATCTTGTGTTAATGCTCCCTCAATAGTTGCCGCCATACTTAAGGGCCTGCCGAGTGAACTGGGACCGTGATCATATCCGACAACGCCAAGTGAACGAAAAGCTTTTGCATTTTCTGTTGGGATAATGTTTACAATAACAGCAGACTGCCTCGGATCTTCCGCCTCACGCTGTGTAGGACTAAAGACTAGGCTGCTTTTTCCTTCAAGCACTAATTGTAAGGCAACACCGGAACTTTGGTTATCAGCCGGTGTGCCCGTTGTCTCGCTAGCCGCCGCAGTATCAGCTTGTTCCAGGGTCGCTAAAATGTGTGCAAGCCGACCTATCCGTACACCGGTCTGGATTCGCTCTTGATTCGTTAATTCTTCTCCGCCAACTGTTGCCTCAACCACTGTTTCTCTGCCGCTGACACCGAGACTCTCACCGCCGACTATTCCACGGGCCCTAAATCCCATAGCTGCACTACTCTGAAAAGTCTCTACGTAAATAGCTGCATGGCGGAGACTGTCCGCGTCGGGCCGAAATACCGGGTCACCATCTTTTCGATTGATTACATGTATTGGTACGCTCGCTCCGCCTTCTCCTGATGCTACAGTCATACAATACTCCGATACTTAACTAGCCTTCGACTTATGATATACATAATTATTACACGCTATTTTCGTGAAAGCAAAATCCTTGCAATTTAAAAAAATCGATAACTGCACGGCAATCGTTGTCGTGAGTATGGAGTCTAACGCACTGCTCATGAGATCGGTAGAGGACAGGGCTGACCATCAGACGGTACTATTATTCATTTTTATATAGCAGCAGTAACGAAAAACGACGTAACCTTCTAGAGTTTTATACATGGAGGTAAGCGACGGTAACGGTTTGAATACCAGGGAGAACTTCTGGGCCCTAGTCATCAGCAACAATAAAGATAGCTGAGAACGTTATGTAAAGGCCGAGGGCTCTGGTACTTCCGACGCGGACAGCATTTCATAAGGTGCGGAGGCGGCCATTAATGCCAGATCGAGGCCCCTGTGCACAGCCGACATACTATCCTCGGGCATACCATTCCCTAGCAGCCATGGCATCAGTGCACGAAATCCATCAAAGATGCCTTTATATAACGGTTGCTCAAGAGCAGTGTTTAGTCTGGCACGATACGCCCCAGCATCAGTTCGCGTGTCTCTTATGATACCCAACATGACAGATGATCCAGCCGATGATATTTCGTCCTCCAAACCAGGACGAGTAACAGAGCCCTGTGTTTCTTCGCCCCAGTGTTCAGGCATAAAGTCAGGCGCCGTACCAGCTTGTGCGGATGAATCTTTTGAATCTCTGCACAAATCAATTGCCATTAAGGCTAAACCAACTCCAGTATGTATATCTCTGCGTACAAGCGAAGTCGAATGAATTTGCAGACTCTCAGATCCAGCGTGTATTCCTCTCAGTAAAGGATCCCTACAAGCCTGCTCAAGAGCAGATTCCGCAAAACCGGGATAGCCAACGTTGCGCAGTACGGTTCGAATAGCCATGTTGCCTGCGGCCGCATCATTGGGCATTTCCTGTTTGTTCCCTGTGCTCATAAGACAAGTATTACACTATTATAATAAAATGCAATTGTCTGAGTTGCAATCGCCATTCATCGCGAGCTACCATCTTTTCAGAGGATCATCTTTGCCCCTGACCACTCTAGTGTATAGGGTACCCCCATTTGATATATTATACTTTCGTTATATAGTAATCATATGGATTCTAGCGGTCTCGAAAGAGTTCAAAGAGCATTGGATAAAACACTGGGCGAATCTGCTGTTGAAGTCAGACTGGATGTAACCGGTGAGTATGCTAGCTTATGTCCGACCGGAGCAACCTTTAGGAATGCTGGCGATGAAATAAGAGCTCCTTTCGTGCCTCGTCCGGACGAAATGCTCGGTGCCCTTGGATGCGCTGGGCTTACGGATAGTACCGCTCCAACCGCAAGCACACGCCACGCACGTACTGAGTCGCAAACTCCCCGTTTAAAATTTCTTGACGTATACAACGCAGCCGACTCTCCATACCCCCAAGTTCTTGTTCAGGATTTAAATCACAGCCAGTCTAGACGACGAGAGTAACTCCTGGGCGTTGCCTTTCTTGCAGCAGTGCACATACAACGATTGAAACACGATAGCTATAAAAGTGTTCACTTTAAAAAAAGCAGTTGGGGAATCAAAGGAGATATGGCCCTTCGGGTAATTAAACGAGTTACACGAAAAACTCAATACCTGCATCACTTTTAGACAGTCTGTACAGATTTCGTTTCTAAATATCGGTTCCACCTGCATGCAATATACATACGAAACTATAAATTTGCCTTTTATCTAAATAAATCTTAGACTACACAGATCATGAGTACTTTTGCCGAACGACCTAAAGTCGTTATACCAGAATTGAGCGAAGTAGCTGCCGCAGTCAGAAATACCATTGGCAAAATCGCTATCGCAGCTGCCGACACCATACTGAAAGGGCAACACCTGCCGAGACGGGCTAATTATGACATCGGAAACAGTTATACGATATTTGGCACACAGTATGAGCATGAGCGAGTTAAGTATGTCCGTTCGGCAGATCGACGCGAATTAGCTGCGTTTCCTGGTCAACAGTTGGCTTTACTGACCGTGCTTCAGGAAGAGCTTACGCCGCGAAACAGAGATGTCTATCAAGAACTTACTCTTGAAGATGCAGCCCGCTACGTGGTAGCCCAAGTCGTCACTCCGACAGGTAAACCATCTGGAGATATACACAGTAAAAGTTTCGGCATCGGGAGTCAGGGCGAAATTGCCGTACCGCAATGGACCGCCCCGGCCCAAACTAAGTTTTTAGCTCCAGCAGAACATGCCATTAGGAGAGATCTGACAGACCGCGACGACGCTAAAGGACTGTTTATTGGTGGTTTTGAAGACTCTCTAGCGATTGCCCATAGCGTGGCCAGCGCAGTTAACGGCGTACCAACTGACGATATCCTTGCATTGTACCGTCGACTGACCACAATGGAACAAGCGCTCGTCGTGCCAAGACAAGCCTATACTGCCGCATGGGAAGCCACCACTCTGCCAGACTTGACTCGTCCCCCACAGTCTTAACATATAGGTCAAACCAGGAGCGCGCATCAGGCAAACGCCAGTGAGAAACTCCAACTTGAAGAGCATCACATGCCTATTGACCAGAGATGAAACTTCCTAAGCTTCGAGAATATCTGGTGGCGTATCTGCTGATTTTTTCGGAGTAGCGGGCTGCTCGGGCGCATATTTAGCTCGCGCCTGACTAATAAAATCTGGATTCATATGAATCAACATTGCTCGCTCCCTTTCTGCCATGCCACCCCATACTCCACTTTCTTTTAGGGCAACGGCACTGCCGAGACACTCTCGACGAACAATACAGCCAGCACAAACTTTGATAGCTTTGTGCTGTTGCCCGGCGTTGCCAAACATGGCCTCCGGATCCGTTGACGTGCAGTTGCCTAAATTGATGTCGAACCTTCCTGGATCCGCAATCGCCTGTTGTACGCTGTCGTCGAATGGATTGAAATCCAATCGAGCGCGGATGACTGCCGACAATACTCCCTCATACGCCGAGCCTCCGGCTGATGATTCTGTCTCCGTTCGTGGAGACTGCAGCAAGTGTTGAACCGCCCTTTCTAACCGCCGTAATTCACGGGCAGCCGTGATTGCCTCTGCATTCAAGACAGTACTTGTCGACGTACTACCAGAGAACGCCTGATTAAGCTCTCTCCTCCTTTGTGCGAGCTTCAGTCTTATTTGTGACGGGCTAAGCCCTTTAAAATCTGACAGATCAGGCGGAGCTAGACCCGGACGAGCTGCCTTCAGATTTCTGTTTCTTGGCCGACCAGGAGCCGACTTGGGCGCGTTTCCGTTGCCCCGGCTCGTTGCCGATTCTGGTGGCGCTTCAAGCCTATCTAGAATCGCCTGGCGCATCTCATCCTCGCCACCCATGCCCGTTACGGCGGCATCCACTATTGTCTGAAAGTAGTCTAGTTGATCCACAATCCAAGTTTCCGATACGTCCGTAAACTCCGCCTGAACCGCTTCTACGCCTCCACCGATAAGCAAACCGGTAACTTGACGCGTCACGCGAGCCTTCTCATCATTTGGATCGACATAGCCCTCGACGAGCTCATTTAAAACCTGTCCTATGCGAACTGGATCAATGCTCAAGACTGAACCGCTGTCTGCCGGAATAATACCTGTCCGACTTAACAGACTACCAGCGACATCATGTAAATCCACAACACCTTCAATTGATGGTGCTTGAGTAGCTGCAACACTTTGTTCGCCAGAAATCGCTCTCATGTAATTCCCTATTATAATGCTTAAATCATTATATGGTACTAAAAATATCTCCCGATGATTAATCACGATATAACAAACCGAGAAAAGCTGTTAGGCAATCTGTTCTGGTAGTTTGTTTTATGCTTGCGCACACCGTTGTCGATCCCAATCAATTGTTCGTGCAATGTGACCACGAAAGTGACATGGAAAAGATGTAACGTTTTCGAGCCCATACTACCTACCCCTCTATTGCAGTAACCGCTAACTATGAGACCATATAGAGACATGAATACGATCACGTGCAAAAATTGTGGCCTGGAAATTGAAATCGATAAAGCCCTCGAGGGTCAGATCGAAGCGCAGGTTCTGGCCGCCGAGCATAAAAAACACGAAGCTGAGCTCGCGAAAGTCAAAGCTGAGGCCATTGCCAGTGCTCAAAAAATCGCCGACGCCGCCAGCGAACAAGCCCAAAAAGCCGCGGCTGATGATCTGGCTATCGCCAAACGACAACTCGAAGCTTCGCTGGTTTCCAGTCAGAAAAAAGCCGCTGCTGAACAAGAAATTCTCATCCAATCACTTAAAGAGGACGCAAAACACAAAGAGGGATCAAACACCAAGCTCCGTGAACAGCTGACTGAAATCATGAAGACGCTCCGTCTGGAAAAAGATGCTCGAGTGAACGCCGAACTGGAAGCCCAAAAGAAAGTAGCCGCTGAGACCGATAGAATACGGGCTCAGGCGCTCGAATCGGCTGCCGAAAAATACCACTTAAAAATCGCCGAACTCGAAAAGAAGCAAACCGATACCCAGAAAGCGCTTGAAGATGCTCAACGGAAAGCCGCGCAAGGCTCTCAGCAGACCCAGGGTGAAGTGCTGGAATTGGATCTAGAAAACAGATTGCGTGAGGAATTTCCGTTCGATCTCATTGATGAAATAAAAAAAGGCCAGCGCGGAGCCGATATTGCCCAAACCGTCCGCAACCAATCGGCAACTAACTGCGGCGTCATCCTCTGGGAAACGAAGAACGGTAAATGGCAGACAGCCTGGATTGCTAAATTCAAAGCCGATATCCGAGAAGCCAACGCCAATATTGGCGTCCTCGTATCCCAAGAAACGCCCGATGACGTCGGCGATATGAAACACCTCGAAGGCAACGTATGGGTGGTCACGCCACGGCTTGCCACCCGACTAGCCGTTGCTCTGCGCGTCACGATCTTGCAAGTTTACGGTGCTAATAAAATGAACGCCGGCAAAGACGCCAAAATGGAAGCTTTATATCAGTTTTTGGTCGGCCCGGAATTCCGCCACCGCGTCGAGGCCATCGTCGAGAATTACGGCCTGCTGCAGAACGAAATCGAAAAAGAAAAACGCGCCAGTGCCCTGCGTTGGGCCCATCAGGAAAAAGCGATTCGAGCCGTTATCGACAACACCATTGGTATGTACGGCGATATTCAAGGCATTACCAGCCGAGCGCTCGCGCCCATCAAATCACTGGAACTCGAAACCGACGAGTATGAAGCCTAAGGCCCTATATGTGATCCATCCCCTGCCTTCTAGGCGTCTGCTGCCGAGCAAAATAATCGAATAAATTAACTTATTTACGCCCCCGCAAAAAGTGATAGATTATGACAATAACCGCAATCACTAACAGTATATGGATAAATCCACCGCCAATATGGGCAAGAAAACCTAATAACCATAAAACTATTAGAACCGCCGCAATAATTAAAAGCATGGGCGTCTCCTCAAAAATTAATAATAAGCATAAGTATAATAAGAAACCGCTTATTCACTTGTAACTATTCTTACCCGATCAAAAAAAGTACTGCTGAACCTGTTAGCCGGCCTACACCATAAACTCTGCTCATGCTTTTTGTGTAGTTTCAATCGAAGCGCTATTTTCTCGTCGCGTCATCTATCGTATCGGCAAGCTTATTGCCGCCGTCTTTGAGCTTACTCTTCATAGCACCTTTGGTCTCCCGTACTTTCCCCTTTGCCTGCAGTGTCTTATTGTCGGTAGCCTTCCCGATCGCTTGCTTTGCCACGCCACTCATTTTATCTTTGGTTATAATCATCATGTACCCTCCCTTATACTTACTATTCTTTTCAGTATAGGCATCAGGTTTGATGCACACAGTGATAATTCGTATACCCCTATCGCGAGCACAACCCACAGATAGGCTCTGCGTAAGGTAGTGCAAGCCAACAACTCATTTATTGATTCAGACGGTCGTTAGCTATGAATAACTATGGTTTCACCGTACTCAGTAACGTTGAACGGCTGATTGGTCATAATATACTCATAAATATCGGGGCTGGCCTGCCCGTTCTGGATGGCGTTCTGGATGGCAACTTTTGCGCCAGCAGTATCACCGTATTTATCTTCTAAAAGCGCTAAATCAAACCATAGCTTGCCGTCTTTTGGAAAAGTTATGAGCATTTTTTCTAACGATTGCTGCTCAACTGCCGGCCGGCCATAGACCAGTGAAAGCGCACCAATATTTTCATATAAAACTTCCGTGGTGGTCAGTTTCAGCCCGGCGGTGTAGGCCTGCATCGCACCTTGGATGTCACCACTATCGGCTAAGGCCAGCCCTAAATCCGAGTAACCAGCAGGGTTTGGATATATCCTGACTGAGTGCATTGCATATTGTTCTGCTGCCGAAAAGTTACCTTGTGTTAGTGTATAGCCGGCCAAAGTCGTGTAGTCCCCGTAATCATCGCTCGACACACTGACGTCTTTATAGGCTAAGGTGTAGGCATTGCTCCAGTCTCGGCCTCTGAAAGAGGTGCGAAGACCTAAGACTGCGAGCAGCACTACGGCCACAAGAATCAGCCAATTACTGTGAAGCCTGAGAGGAAAAACTGTCATGACGACCCCGATCAAACCAAGCAGTCCGGCCATACTAAAGTAAAACCACGGCTCACTGGCCGTACAATCGAGCGGAAAAATCTGTAGTATAAAAAGTAGACTGACGCCCAGCCAAATGGCGAAGAAACAGTAGGTGTACCACATGGCCGACGTGGCCTTTTTACGCACCATGATTGCCCCGTAAACTATGAGCGCAACAAATAGCAGATCGAACAGCAGCGGCACAAGTACATGCCTAACACTAAAGTGCGGATACACCCAGAAGTAGACGTCGGCTAGTTTCCATGGAAAGATAAACTTGGTTATATAAAATTCCATAATCGAAGGCGCGGTCATGAGACGGCCCATCAGACCGAGCGCATCGATCGGTCCGGTTTTAGGATTGCTGGCCGCTAAGCCGATTGCGCTACTCCGCAGCAAAAGATAAGCGGCCATAGGCAGCACGAATATCGATCCGAAGGCAATCAGTCGTTTCCGGTCCCACCACCAGAGATACAAAAAACAGACGCCAATAAAGAGAACTGCTGTTTCTTTCGCCAGCAACGACAAGAGCAGACACATAACAACTATGATCAGGCTTTTAACGGAGCGAAAACGTATCAGCAGGTACAGCGCCAGCATACCAAAGAAAAAGAACAGCGCGTCCTGCATAACCGGTATGGCAAAAGCAATCTCAGAATCTATGGGATGGACGAGCAAAATCAGCACCAAGAACAAAGCCAGTAGCGGTTTGAAGGAATACCTGAAGAAAAGATACAGCAACATACTGCTGCCAATCGCAAGCAGTACCTGAAACAGATGGAAATATAACGGATGCGCGCCAAACAGTGTATACAGCAGTGAAAAGGTTGTCGTCATCAGCGGTCGATAGTAGTTGCCGCTCAGTGGCGCCAGCCCATTGCCGGCATAAAATGTTCCGCCTTCAAAAAATAATCGAATATTGCCGATGGAGTGTACCGGGACGTTATTGACGATCTGGGCAATATCATCCCCTTGAAAGGGATTATTGAGGCCTGTCCAAAAGACAGCGAAGCCAACCACGATAATAATGACCGAGGCCTGCCAGTTTTTCAGTCGGTTGAGTTTCTCCAGCATAGGCGCAATAACCCGAAGTAATGCCTCTTATGTTTAGCCTCTTGATTTAAGCATAACAGAATTTGGAGACCAACTTTAGCACCGTACCCCCTATATTTCTATGCTCTTGCCTAAACTCGTCAGATTGATCATTTGCGTCTGATTGTTCATGATACTGTAATACAGCGACTGGGGAACTTGACCATAGGTGGCCGCCTTGGTAATAGCAATCTGCGCGTCAGCATTATTGCCGTATCGGTCGAGATAAATGGCCAAGTACATCCACAGCGCCGAATCTTTCGGGTACTTAGTAAGCGCGCTAATAAAGAAGGCGTTATTAACTTTTGCGCTTCCATACACTAAAGCCAGCTGGCTGAGGTTTTCATATAATAGGCTCGTGTCACCGCCCAGTTTAATGCCATGGTCATAGGCGTTAACTGCTCCTTGGTAGTCGCCCTGGTTACCAAGTATTTCAGCCAGAGTATTGTAATTACCATAGGTCGGATAGATATTGATCGAACGCGTTACGTACGTTTTGGCCGCCTCATATTTGCCTTGGCCCATGAGATCCTCGGCCACTAAATTGTAAGCCACGAAATCATCATTTGAGTCGGAAATATCCTGATAGGCTAAGGTGTACGGATTTCTCCAGGCGAGACCCCGTACTGCCGTGCTCACCCCCAGAACAACAAGTAATAGCACTGCCGCTCCTATAAGCCATCGAGGCCGAAAGCACAGCGGATAGGCTGTCAAGACCATACCTATCATGCCGAGTACGCCTGCCATCGAAAAGTAAAACCACGGTACTGAAGCGGTTGTATCGAGCGGAATAATGTTAAGGCACATGAGCAGTCCTATAGCGGCCCAAATACCAAAAAACATATACGTGTAATGTCGTGCTTTTGCTACTTTTTTGCGCAACAACATACCTACATACACGACAGCCCCGATGACGCAAAGATCGATGATTAAAGGCACGAGGACATGCGTAAAACTAAAGCGCGGATATACCCAGAAATAGTCTGATGCCATTTTCCAGGGGAATATAAACTTGGATACGTAAAATAACATGATCGAGGGCGCCGTCATTAAGCGGCCGGCAAGACCGAGGCTATCGATAGGCGCAGCCCCTGGATTCGTAAACACACCGACGGCATGAATGCGTACTATGACGTACGCGATGATCGGCAGCACCATAATACCCATGAACGCGTAGAGCCGCTTGCGGTCATACCAAAAGAGACATACCAAAGACATGATCACGAAGAGTATCCCGGACTCTTTGGACAGCAAACATAGGAGCAAGCAAAGCGCTACCAGAAACAAGCTTTTCACGGATTTGAACCGAATCAGTAGATACAGTGCCAGTATGCCAAAGAAAAAGAACAGCGCGTCCTGCATATTGGGGATATAAAATGCTACTTGGGAATTAAGGGGATGGACTAAGAAGATAAGTGCTAACAAGAGTGCTAATGCTGGCTTAAACGAAAACCGGAAGAACAAGTAGAGAATAATAGCGCTGCCGATACACAGTAGTAGCTGCAAAAAATGAAAGTAGAACGGGTGCGGGCCAAATAAGGTATAGAGCAGAGAGAAGACAGTGGTCATCAGTGGCCGGAAGTAGGTGCCGCTGAGAGGAGCCAGGCCATTCCCCGTATAGAAAGTGCTGCCCTCAAAAAACAAGCGAATATGTGCAATCGAGTGAACCGGCACATTATTAACAATCTGCATCGAGTCATCACCCTGAAAAGGATTCGTGAGACCACTGCAATATACGGCCAAGCCTACGACCGCTATAATGACTGAGGCCTGCCAGTTCTTAATTTTATTGAGCTTCAGTCGCATACACAGACACTCTCTCGGACTTCACATATCTCTTATGTTTATTCTATTAGTCTAAGCATATCAGAAGTTGTGTCAAAGTTCGGTCTTAAAAACAGCAATCCATCAATAAAAAGAGGCCTCAGGCTCTCGCTGCACGATGGTAAGTATAGGAAACTGCTCGACATAGAGCGGCCGCCAAACTACACGGTTAATAGATCACTATATTTTTACCTGCAACATTGAAGAGAAATGCCTGGTTACTTAGTATGTCATCATAGATATATTGCGGTACTGCCCCATATTTTTGTGCGTTGGCAATAGCAATTGTAGCGCCAGCGACGTTGTTATGCTGATCATCAAACAGAGCCAAACAGGTCCAAAGGATATAGTCCTGTGGATATTTGCTGAGCGCGCTGAGCAGAAAACGCTTATTAGTAACTGGATTACCATACACTAAGGTCAGTCTGGCTAAATTTTGATAGGTAGAGGCTGTCTGCGCATATTGCAGCCCCTCGTCAAATGCGTTCACCGCTCCAGGATACTTGCCTTGATACGCTAGAATTGCGCCAAGGTTAAGATAATTACTCGAGGTCGGGTAGATGCTCATTGAACGCGCCACGTACGCCTGCGCCTCACTATATTTACCTTGACTGATGAGAACTTGCGCAGCATCATTGTAGGCGACGTAATCGGTATCTGAGACCGCTATATCCCGTTTTGCTAGTATGTACTGACTCTCATAGTCGGTCCCCCGAAAGGCAGTTCGCAGGCAAAGTAGTACCAGTAAACCGCTCACTAGTACCATAACAAGCCGTCGGTTGAGGTGTAGTAATCGAGGCCGCAAAGCAGTGACTGCAACTCCAATCATTCCAAGCATGCCCGCCATCGGAAAGTAAAACCAGGCTTCACTGGCGGTCATATCGAGGGGAATTATCTGCACGATCATCGCCAAGCCGAGCGCAGTCCAGATGCCAAAAAATAGAAAGTTCGTGTAGGCCGCTTTCGTGGCTCGTTTTCGTATGCGTACTGCGGCATACACAACAAGCGCCACTACAGCGAGGTCAAGTATCGCCGGGAGCAAAACGTGGCGAATACTAAAATTTGGGTACACCCAGTAATAACCATAGGCCAGCTTAAAAGGAAACAAAAATTTCGTTATGTAGAACCATACGATCGAAGGAGCGGTCATTAAGCGGCCGGCAAGACCGAGGCTATCGATAGGTCCGCTGTTCGGGTTGTTGCTAAAACCGATCGCCTGCAGCCGCAGCACAAACCATACCGCTACCGGCACAACACTAATTCCCATATACCAATACAATCGTTGCCGGTTACACCAAAAGAGATATAAGAGAGACAATGCAACAAAAAGAATACCACTCTCTTTTGACAGCAACGACAACAGCAGACAGACGGCAACGAGCAGAAGACTCTTAATCGACTTGAACCGAATCAGTAGATACAGTGCCAGTATGCCAAAGAAAAAGAACAGCGCGTCCTGCATATTGGGGATATAAAATGCTACTTGGGAATTAAGGGGATGGACTAAGAAGATAAGTGCTAACAAGAGTGCTAATGCTGGCTTAAACGAAAACCGGAAGAACAAGTAGAGAATAATAGCGCTGCCGATACACAGTAGTAGCTGCAAAAAATGAAAGTAGAACGGGTGCGGGCCAAATAAGGTATAGAGCAGAGAGAAGACAGTGGTCATCAGTGGCCGGAAGTAGGTGCCGATTGAAGGCGCTAATCCCTGGCCATTATAGAACGTACCGCCTTCGAAAAACAGTTTGATATGAGCGATCGAATGGACAGGTACATTATTAACTATCTGAGCAATATCATCGCCCTGAAATGGGTTCGTGAGACCCGTCCAATAAGTAGCGAAGCCAACCACTAGTAAGACTAAAGAAGCTTGCCAAGTTTTGATTCTATTAAGTTTCTCTAGCATTGGCATGATAGCTTCCGAGAACGCCTCTTATGATTTACCCTGTTGTTTCAAGCATAGCAGAATTCGAGTCAAAGTTCGGTATTACCGCGAGTGATGCTAAGTATGATTATAGAAAAGTCAACAACGCTAGTAATAACTGCTTGGCAGTTTAGATGAAAGCAAAAGCGTCATGCTATAGTAAAAGCAATAAGCGTAAAGAAAAATCGTGAGAGCCTTTTATCTAAAACTGTACACGATTAAATCGTGGCAAGCGTCCCTCATTATCGCAATCACCGGTGGCATTGTCTTTGCGAGCGGTTTAACCAGTCCCTTTCAAGCCGATGATTTATTGCAAATTGTGCAAAGTCCGGCCGTACACTCAATAAAAAACATACGCATATTCTTTACGTCAGGCACCTTTTATAGCCTTGATACGTCGAAGCTCATGACCGGGTCATACTATCGGCCGCTCATGACGACAACCTTTTCGCTGATCTATACGCTCTTTGGGCCGCACCCACTGTATTTCCACCTCGTTCAGCTACTCCTCTGCATTGGCAGTAGCACACTGCTCTTTTTATTCTTCAGGTACTCATTTACTCCCCTGCTTTCCCTATTTCTAGCGCTCATCTTCTTGATGCATCCGCTAGATTCCAATGTGGTCTACCCGATTCCGTGTATGCAGGATGCTTTATTTTTCTTTTTTGGCATACTGGCGCTCTACGTCCTGATACGCTTACGATCGCTGAAAAGTTTGGGTCTGGTAGTTTTGTGCCTATTCCTCTCCCTGCTCTCTAAAGAGACCGGTATCGTTTTCCTGGGCGTCGTTCTACTGTTTCTACTCTGGTGGGACAGAAAAAGACTGTTTCCCTTTATTGGGATTATGGTAGTGCCGCTCGCGGTCTACCTTGCCCTCAGGTACCACGCCATCGGCTTAATGGGCAGTCCCGCCGAAGCGCCAATCTTACGTTTGTCATTAGGTGGCCGATTAATGACCGCTCCCTCTATCATGACGTTTTACGCCTTTAAAGTACTGTTTCCGCTCAAGCTGTCTACTGGCTACTACTGGGTATATCCGCACTTTAGCGTCAGCCATTTTCTCATCCCGCTACTAATTGATCTTCTGATTATCGCGGCCTGCATATATTGCGGCAGGCTGCTCCACAAACATGCTTCCAAAGCCACGTATTATACCTACCTATTTTTTGCGACCTGGACAGGACTCGGCATGCTTACCTTAGTGCAAATTATTCCGCTCGATAATACGGTCTCAGAAGCTTGGTTCTATGTTTGTATGGCAGGCTTGCTGGGCATGATTGGCATACTACTCAGCGTCTTTAAACCACCGCTTCGACCAGAGATTCTCTGTGTCCTTGGCATTGTTTTGCTATGCACCTACGGAGTTCGAACGACCCTGCGTGGTTTCGATTATCAAAACCCGGAAAGATTGGCCTACAGCAACCTGGCCGCCTCAAAGGAAGATTACGTTGCCGATGATGAAATCGCTACCTATATGCTGATAGACAATAACTATGCTCAAGCTACTGCATACGCTCGGCGGTCTATAGCTTCCTACCCAGCCGGGATTAATTACGGCATCCTCGGGGATATCGATTTGGCACAAAATAACTATCAAGGCGCCTATAACGCATTTCAGGCTGGTTTACGTTACGGCGGATCACAGAACGTGCTTTATGAAGGTCTCGGCAAGTTAACCCTGATCCTCGGTACTCCTGCATCAGATGGGCAATTACTGAACACTGCTCTCAAAAGTTACTCCCATGATCCCAGTCTCTGGCTATACATGGCGCTCTATGAAGAGCGAAATGGCAATAATGCCCAAGCCATTACCGCCATTCAAAATGCCGAAAAGTACGGTCAAGTTCCCTCTCTTGTATACACCGATATTATGAACAACACACCGTTTCAGATCTATTTGAGTGGTAATCAAAGCATTACGATATAAAAATGAATACGTGTAGCCGGCTTTTCACTGAATAGTAGAGAAAATACAAGTTTCTACGGTATAAATACACTCTTATCAAGTACATTGAGCGTAAATGACTGGTCGGTCATTATATAGTCATACAAAGTTTTATTATTATTGCCGAGATTAATTGCTCTTGTCATTGCTGTTCTGGAATCAATATTATCGCCGTATTTATCATCAAATAATGCTACGTACATCCATACGGTGGCGTCTTGCGGATATAGTGAGATCGCTCTATGAAGAAGTAATTTATCGGCAATGGGATTCCCACTCACTAATGTTAATTCGGCTAAATTTTCGTACATTAAACTATAACTATTATATTTCAGCGCAACATCGTAAGCCTCACTTGCACCGGTATAGTCTCCTAGATTGGCAAGTGCAACTCCTAAATTGTTATACCCAGTAAAACTTGGATACACGCTAATTGAACGTAACGCATAAACTCTTGCTTGATTGTAGTTGCCCCGTATTACGTACCAAGATGCAATTGTAGAATCAGCTTCCGTGTCTCCATCTGTCACAGCTGCGTCTCTCATAGCTAAAGTATAAGGATTTTTCCATTCAAGTCCTCGTTGAGCGGTACGAAAACCAAGCATAACAATTATTAAAACCGCAATCATTAGGCACCAGCTCGAGTTAAGATGTTCCTTAAACGTAACGATTATAACGCCGAGCATTCCTAAGATGCCTGCCATGGAACAATAAAACCAAGTTTCTGATGCTGTCATATCGAGAGGAATTATTTGTAAACATGTCAGTAGGCCTAAGGCAGCCCATGCAGAAAAAAACATATAAGTGTAGCATTGTGCCTCAGTGGCTCTTCGCTTTATCAGAAATGCGATCTTCGTTGCTAAAGCTATAATTGTGATATCGATAACAAGTGGTAAAAGGACATGGATAAAACTAAAGCTCGGGTTTACCCAATAGTAACCTTGTGCCAGCTTAGACGGAAATAAGAATTTTACAAGACTAACAAAAATCACAAAGCAAGCTAACGTGCTAGAAATTAAATGACTAGACTGTATAAATTTATTCAATGAGCGCCAAAAATTTGCTGAAAGAAATTTTACGTCCAAACATAAGTCATGAGTCGTACGTTTAAAGTGATATCGGTGCCCCGTCAGCACTATTGCAAAAGTTCTTTCTGTAATTCTTTATCAAATGTTAGTACCCCGTGCTTTCCGCCAAGTACAAATAAGAGGCAATCTGCATAATCGAGTTTGGGGTACTCTTTATAGAGTTTGAGAGCGGCAATTGTTTTATCTGTCACGGTAACTTGCGGCGTAGCGATAAGTGCCTCAACAGCAGCGACTATGTCGGCTCTTACCATAGCATATGCATGGAACTCTAATACAAAACATAACTCAACGAGCACAGAGTCTACAATACAATATTCATTTTGGGCTCCCGACTCAATTTGTGCAATTGCCTTATCCGCAAGCGCTTGATCGTCACCACTAATAACCCGTATCAATACATTTGTGTCGATATATATCATATATCTCTACTGAGTCGCTCTACCGCGCTATCACGCACCGCCTGTTTTAGCTCATTGGAACCCAGTGGCCGATCTAGTTTATGTTTGCCCCAAAATTGCCGCATTGTCTCACCGAGTGCCGGTTGTGGCGTGAGGACGATAGCTCCTCCTCGTAATTCTACTTGCAAGACTCGGTTACGTGTAAGTTGCATTTTCCTTACATATTCTATTGGTAAGGTTATTTGATTTTTGCTAGTAATAGTTAATTTTTTAGTTTTCATAGTAATTACTATACCTGATCCTTACCATTAAGTAAAGTGTGACTAATGTATTCCTAAACTCATAGCTTATGAGACACTATGCACAATTCAATGTAGGTCCACATAACTTAAGCTACATAAACTGCTTTTAATAGCATAGTTATGCAGAAATCCTGCTGAAAGAAATTTTACAGCCAGCCGTAAGCCACAAGCAGTATGCTTAAAGAGAATAAAAAGGAGCACCATCATGGCAAAAATAAATTGGGACCGCATTGCTGATCAAGAATTCGCAGCACTAGATCAGGACACGCAAAAGGATTGGGCCGACTTGCGTAATCGTATCAGATAAATCAGAGCGACAACCGCAACTGATAGATCAGTTCATTATATGGCCCGCTGATTTCATCCAATACATTTTTAATCCGTTCCTCGAACTCACCTCGGTACTTGCTCCCGGCGACCATAGCGTTGAGGCTAAGCTCAACCACCCGCTTTTCTTGAAGCACTTGCGGGACATTACCATGATAAATCCGTTGGGCTAGATTTAGTACACAAACTCGCTTAATTGGCCTCTACTCACTACCTGAAATGGTACGTCTGGGTAGTCGGTAGCAAACACTGTCGGCTTCTTTACTTTCTGGTCTTTGTACTTAAACTCGTAGGCCGTGGTGTTGGTACCGATCTCCTCGATCAGATCGATCTCTTGCTTGGTGTCAGAGCGCCAGTAGTAGTGGCGAGCGTAGGTATCATGTCTTTGTAGGTACTTTTTACGCTCAACCACGCAATAGTTCTCCCAAAGTGCACCAACGTCATTACGGTGGGCCAGTGGCAAAAAGTTATTAACGAGACCGTTGCGTACGCCGAGGTCATAGAAAAAGACTTTCCGCAGCCGTCCTACTTCGTTGCGCTCATTCTTCCGGTACTGGGGCAAGCGGAAGACAATAAAGGCTTTTTCAAGCAGGTCGATGTAGCGCATAGCGGTTTCTTTATTGACGCCGAGGTGACTACCTACCTCACTGTACGACATTTCGTTTCCAACCTGGAAGGCAAGCAGACGCAAGAGGTTATCTATTATGGTGGTGTCAAAAATAGTATTAGTTCCAAAAGCGTCCCGGTAGAGGTAGTTATTTACCAGGTCACGTAAATACGCCTCGGCCTCACCCTGGCTCATCGGCCAGGCTTTTGGGTAGCCACCGAGTATCAGGCTCTTTTCGAGTAGGCGTGTTGCTTCAATAACGTTCTCTGCAACCTCAGTCGATGCCAACGGGTAGAGTATGTACTCCTTGGAACGGCCTGTCAGCGGCTCTTTCACCGTGTTGGCAAGATCAATACTTGAGGAGCCAGTCAGCAACAATTTTATCTCTGGGAATGTGTCATGGATAAGCTTGGCAGTCAGACCCGCATTTTTAACTCGTTGTGCCTCATCTAGCACTACAAGCCGTGCATTGCCGAATAGCGCCTTGAGTTCTGTACTGGTCTTATTCGTTAGGCGCTCACGGACATCCGGCTCATCACAGTTCAGGTAGAGACCGCCCTCGTAGTCCGCTAGTATTGCTTGCGCAAGCGTGGTCTTACCAGTCTGACGGGCACCATAGACAATAGCAACGTCGCCTTGTTCAAGGCTGTTTTTAATTTTAGGGGTTAAGTAGCGGTTTATAAGCATAAAACCATCATATATCATTGATTATCGACGGTCAAGCGTCTTTATTCTATGGATTATTGATGGCTAAGCGGTTACTTGTCTATTGTTCAGGCTCTGGGGGTAGTTTAAAACCCTTACTCTCAAGCATGGCATATGAAGCAGCTCTAGTTATAG
Organism: uncultured bacterium; assembly: GCA_963794235.1. Classification (GTDB taxonomy): domain Bacteria; phylum Patescibacteriota; class Saccharimonadia; order Saccharimonadales; family UBA4665; genus CAWCCP01. Next base: position 72,964 of record CAWCCP010000009.1, on the reverse strand, counting down.
CCCGGTCGTATGGTACCTTGAAGCTGGCATGCAATTGAGCACTCATACCGCGTTCGTTACTATCTTCTATATTCCTTTTAATTTGTGAGGCACTCTCGGGGTCAGTTTTGTAGTATTCAAAGTCAAAACCAATAACTTCTAGTGTTGGCCGTTTACCCTTTCGTAACCTAAGGCCGTATCCATCAGTTTCCCTGTCAACGTAGCCTCTGTCTAACACGGTTTGCTGTAATAGTTTCCATCCATCATCAACCATGTGGGAAGCCGTTAAGCCTGCAAATTCTTCAAAAGTTAGCTTATCAGGCTGTGACTCGGGTTGTTCCTGTTGCTCTCTGTAGAGCCTCTTATGCCGTCGTGCGGCCCGAGAGAGTGCAATACGTTTCGGTGGCGGCAACGTTCCTGCATCGGGCTCGACATTCCATAATAAATCTTTACGCTGTTCGTAGATTTCTTTCGCCCGTTGCGACACTTCCTGATATTCTGCTTCGTACTCCCCACGAGCGGCTAGTATATCTCGTGCTAACGGTGGTGTTGATCGGCCTGTGCTCATCCCAGGTTCACTTTCAAATAAGCAGAACTGGAAGCCATCGGGGAACTCTACATAGCCCAGCGGTTTCTCCCAACGCAGCTCAATATCACCACGGCGGATAGTGCCTAAGTCTGCAAACTCCTGCGCGACCCGGAATTCCTGCTCAGAAGTCAGCCCATCTACATGCCCTCCCTTTACGGTGGACATATGCCGTGCGGTTTTACGCTCTTTCAAGATATATTCTTTGCCATTAACTTGTCCTTTGTGTACGCGATCGTGCAGCTCTTGCCGACCCTCCCACGACTCAGGGTCTAGCAGTGACGGAGCTGTACTGTACGCTTCCTCCGTCATAACGAGTTTTGTGCCACTGCTTAATTGGTGGGTGATAAGACCATCTTCTGCCTGTGTCGATTCCATAGGTTGGTCATGTAATTCAGCCATCAACCCGAGCATCTTTACGTCTCTCGCATAGCGATACCGGCGTGCAACAAGTTCTTTCTCGGCATTAGAAAGGCCTGGGCTTCGCTCAACTTGCTGACGGGTGTGGTCGAGCATTTCACTATATGCTTCAGGCCCATCTTTCCACCAGCGAGGCATGGAACGCACCGTATCTTCTTGTCGCTTAAGATTAGGTGCTTTATCGATGTCGGGTACTATGGCCGCATCAGGAACTTCTGGTAGTCCGAGTACAACCCCTAATTTCCCATGTGTCAGCTTCAGTAAACGGGCTGTGCGAGCATCACTTGCCGCAATTTCGCCTACTGCTTTTAAGGGCAGCCTTTCGCCTAGTGGCTCACTCGTAAACCCTGCGGCGACGTGACGAGTTTCCGCACTACCGAGGATAGCTCTACGTGCAGCTTCGGTAACTGCTGTCCACTCACGGTCTACTTCAGAATTAGCTCTTTTTACTTCCTGTTCCCGGGCACTAACCCTATCAATTAGGTCTCGGCCATCTTCTCCTGGGCGCCGGTCATGTATAGCTGGGTTATATTCATCTACAACCGGTTGCCGAAACGGTATACTAGCGAGGTCGGCCTCTAGTGTTGGGGGGGCGGAGAGTCAGGTTGGTGCATTTTTGTTGGAGGTATATTTTGGTTTGGTTAGTAGATTTACTTAAGACTGTAACATAGTTTTGCTATTTAAGCAAATATACGTCAATGGATGGGTGCGGCTTGGGGCTGTTGTTCCACTCTTGAGTCGGACGATTACCGTCCCGCTAACACTAACTTTTCATTCATACACAACCACGCAAAATGTCTCTCCTTACTCTGCCCTGGCTTGGCGTGCCACATCTCCTCAGCTTGGATAGCCCAACGCTCGACGTTGACGCCCTTCCATATCTGTCTATAGATGAATTTGTTTACCTTGGTGCCGACACGTCGTGCGACACGCTCAGCCTTCTCTGTGACTTCGTGGAGCTTGGCAAAGTAGGGCAAGGTGAACTTTTCCCAACGAGCCTTGGAAGCCGCCTTAGCGAACCAGTTAGCAGGGTTGTCTTTGGTCTCTGCCTCTTTGGCAAGGCTTAGTAACTTGTCCAAGTGGCCTTCACGTATCAGTTTCTTGTAGCGGTTTGTCTTAGCCAGTACCCAGAAGTCGGAGCCAGTGATAAGGGCTTTGATATCCTGGGGGAGTTCATGTGGGTAACCATCCGGTTTTACGACGTCGGCTTCTATAGAAATATTGTGGGTAACTTTACCTGCATTATTTTCTATAGATGCGTCGTTGGTTGATTGTTTTTGTTTGAATTGCTGAAATCGTCCAGCTAGTACGTCCGCGGTTGATGCCATTGTATTCATGATATTGGTAGTTCCCTTTTAAGGCACAACAAGCTAAGCCCTGAAGCGTAGTCGTTGGGCTATTTGGTTGATAGTTGCATGGCCTTACCGCGCGGAACGGCCAACTGTAAGGGGTTCTAGTAAATAGAAAAGCCCCTTTCGGGCTTCGTTGTAGTGAACTACAATCCATCGTTAAGACAATAGTAACTCACCCACTTGAACTAGTCAAGTGTCATGCAGTAGCCAAAAAAGTAGACTACTACAGCCGACTAACAATGGACGTTTTACTTAATGTAATCGTGTAGTTTTTTGGCGTCGCGGTGCTTGCGCAGTTTAGCCAGAGCTTTGGCTTCAATCTGGCGAATGCGTTCACGGGTAACTGAAAATTCCTGGCCGACTTCTTCGAGGGTATGGCTTTTGCCGTCTTCCAGGCCAAAGCGTAATTTCAAGATCTTCTGCTCGCGTTCAGTCAAGGCTGACAGCATTTCTTTGACCTGCTCTTTGAGCAGCTGGCCGGTAGCCGATTCTTCCGGCGAAACCGTATCTTCGTCTTCAATAAAGTCAGCCAGCACTGAATCCTCTTCGTCGTCGCGAATCGAAGCGTCCAGCGAGCTGAAATATCCTGCTTAATCTTCATGATGTGCTCGACCTTGTCGACATCGATTTCCATGGCTTTGGCAATTTCTTCGTTGGTCGGTTCGCGGTTCAGTTCCTGGGTCAGGCGGCGCTGGGTGCGCAGCAGCTTGTTGATGGTTTCAACCATGTGCACTGGAATACGGATAGTGCGGGCCTGGTCGGCGATGGCCCGGGTAATAGCCTGGCGAATCCACCAGGTGGCATAGGTCTAGAACTTAAAGCCTTTGTCCGGATCGAATTTTTCAACGGCGCGCAGCAGGCCGGTGTTGCCTTCTTGAATCAGATCCAGCAAATCCAGTCCGCGGCCGACGTAGCGCTTGGCAATCGAGACCACCAGACGCATGTTGGCCTCGGCCATCTGATCTTTGGCCTTTTTGTCGCCAGCTACCACGCGCTGGGCTAGCGCCAGCTCTTCTTCGGCATTCAGCAGCGGAATCTTACCGATTTCGCGCAAGTACAGACGGACCGAGTCATCGGCCACGTCATCTTCGAGATAGACAGCGGCGTCAGCCGTTAAGTCATCTTCTCGGCTCGTCTTCTTCAGCCCACTCGTCGGTAAAGTTCTCCGGATCCGGACCGGTCGTCGTGATTTCAATATTTAAATCAGCCAGTTCGGTGTAGAGCGCGTCGAGTACTTCAGCGTTTTCGACGGTTTCCGGAATCAGCGCGATAATGTCCCGCTGTTCAATATGCCGTCTTTTTTGGCTTGCTCTAGCAGCACTTGCTGCTGCTGGTCGGCGGTTAATGATTTCTGCAATTGGTTTCTTATCTTTTGCCTTCGCCACGTGAGGCTCCTTTCACTTGATTCAATAGTTGATCGTATTCTTTTGCCTGCTGCAACAAATCGACGAGTTGCCGCTTCATCGGCAGTTTCAAGTTCACTGGCCAGTTGTATCTTTTTGACTTTTTACAAAATTTGCTATCAATCGTGCCTGCAATCGAGCGGCTTCGTAGTGAAGTTCATTTAGCTCGAGACCCTGATAAAGCTCCTCATAGAGTAATGATTCTATTTTAACATAATCGGCAAATTTTGCACCGCCTCATCTGGTAAGTCCGACGTTTTGCTCGTCATCGCAGTCAGCACTTTTGCCTGGTCAAGCTTGCCGTGAAAATCTGGATGGTGCTTTCAGAAATGTCAGTAGAGCCTTGTCCTTCAGGCGTATATAACATTTCCGGTGTCACGATATCGATAAATTCCCGTAGTGTCGGCCGCATCAGCATCAGACTCAAAAAATTGTCCTGGGCTTTGCGTTTTCGATTGCGCTTTTATCGAGCTTGCGCCGGAGTCGATTTTAATCCGTTTGCGCCGGGCGAGTCTAGCTGCGGCTTCTCGGTCTTGTGCAAATTTTTGATTCAGTGCCTCTCTGCTGACACCGATGCGTTTCGGCAATTTCGTTCAAATAATGGTCTTGTTCGACGTCATCGGTCAAGACCGCCAACTACTGGCAGCAAGAATATCGCTGAATTCGCGCTTGCCGACCGCCGAGTCGAGTATCCAGTAGTTTCTCGTAGCGCGTCCATCAGCCAATCAAGCGCGTATTTGTGCTGCTCAATCGCCTCGCTGCCACAGTTTCGGGTCCTGCGTGATCAGTTCGTCCGGATCTTTGCCGCTCGGGATATCGATAATACTCAAGCTGACTTTAACCCGGCTGGCAATCGGGATAGCCCGCTCGGTGGCCGCCACGCCGGCCTTATCGGCGTCAAACGACAGCCGAATATCACCGGTAAAGCGGCTCAGGGCTTTCAAGTGCGGCTCAGTCAGCGCCGTGCCGGCCGTCGCCACGACCTGCCGCACGCCGGCTTGATGGCTGGCTATGACGTCGAGATTGCCCTCGACCAGTACGGCAAATTTATTTTTGCGAATTGCTTCTTTGGCCAGATGCAGGCCATAAACATGCCGGCTTTTGTCATACAGAACAGTTTGCGGCGTGTTGATATACTTCGGCGCATTCGGATCGTCATCCAGCAAGCGGGCCGTGAAACCGATCACCCTGCCCTGGCATCCTGCAGCGGAATCATCAGCCGGCCGCGGAACATATCCTGCATGCCTCCCCGGTAACGTCCGGGCACTCAGACCGGCCTGCTTGATTTCGTCCTCGCTGAAACCTTTGTGCTTTAAGAAATCGATCAGCGCCGTGCCGTTATTTGGCGAATAGCCGAGCCGCCACTCTAGCGCCGTTTCTTTGCTGAATTGGCGCTTTTTGAAGACATATTCCAAGCGCCGTCTGTATTATGCTGAAAACTGCACCTGATAAAATCGGGCGGCCGCTTCCAGCACTTCGTACAGCCGCTTCTTTATCGGGCCGCCATGCTGTTGGCTCGGTGTACGGTATTGTTCAATATCGATGCCGGCTTTGCGGGCCAGCAATTCCAGCGCGCCCTTAAATTCCAGCCCCTCGACTTCCATGACAAAACTGAACATGTTGCCGCCCTTGCCGGATGAAAAATCATGCCAGATCTGTTTTTCCGGGCTGACCATAAAACTCGGCGTCTTTTCATTGGTAAACGGACTTAAGCCGCGCCAATTGCGGCCGGCCCGCTTCAGCTGCACATACTCACCAATCACATCCTCAATACTGAACCGGCTCTTTAACCTCTTCAACCGCATCCATACCTCTTATTGTACGCTAATCTGTCAGATGCGTGTTGACAGGTGATGCAACCTATGCGCCAGCTATAGCTATAAAGCAAGCAGCTCAGCAATTATTAATTAGCTTGGCGACGCTTAAAAGCATCGTCCATGTAGGGGGCTTCCCAGGTACCTAATTGCATGAGAGCTACCACTGGATCTGGAGTAGCTGCTGCAGCTCGCTCTAGCTGCTCTCGAGCCTGCCGTCTTTCGCCAATTAGCTTGGCCTGTGCTCTAATATGTTTCTCAGCCTCGATAGCCCGGGCCAGTCCACGAACCTGGGCCTGTCTTGCAGCCTGAGCGTCTTGCTCGTAAGCCATGATGTCTTGCCGTTCAAGATCGGTTATAACCTTGCTTGGTTCTACATCCCCATAAGCGCCCCAAGGGCTCGGAACATCTTCGACCGGCTGGTCCTGCTCCGCTGCTACTTCCTCGGCGATATTTTTCAGCCGACGTGCCACGAGACGAGGCACCTTTGGCTGGCCCGCTTCATCAAAATCACGTTCGTTAAAAGTCTTTAAAACTCCCTCACGGTCTACATAGCCGACTACTAAATCGTCTACAGACTCTCCAAATCGAATCGGTTGAGCAGGGTGGCTTTGATCATCGATAGCCGTATCGGTAACGAGCATCCCAGCAGGCAGCAAAACCTCAGTATCTGCAACGCCGGTAAACACGGCTGGCTGACCTTCACTGCCACCAGTAATCAAGCCTTGTGGTACGGCGACAACTCTTTCGGCGTTAAAGTCAATAACAGGTGTTTGCTCTGTCATTGATGAGTCTACTAGGTGTTCTGCTGAGAATTGAGTCATTGTTTTGTTTCCTAATTAACTGTCATAATAATAGCATAAACATTATCATAATGCAATACCTTTTAACATATTTATTTAAAAAAGATAGGCGCAAAGTATTAGCCCCTAAGTGCCACTTATGGTTAAATAATAGCCATGGAACCCCAAAGCCCCTCTCACCCGGCTCCACCCGATCCGAGCGAACTGCCGAATGCCCACGTGCCCACTGGCCTGGGTAACGCCCCGCCCAAAAATTATACGGCGCCGACTTTTGGGCCGCCCGCATCACTGCCGGCCGCTGCAGCGCCCAACGAATATTCCTTCATCACCGACCAGGGTGCACAAAAACCGCGCTCCACGTTTACAGTGACTCAGTCATCACAGACAATGCGTATTATTACCGTCGTCGGCGGTGTCTTCGTGCTGCTCATCATGTTCGTTATTATCAAGAATATCTTGTCTGCTCCCAGCTCAAACGTCGTCGACATCCTTACCGTTGCCGAAGATCAGTCGGAGTTGACGCATCTTGCCACCGAAGCGGCCATGCAGCAAGGCGTCAGTTCCAATACCCTGTACTCGGCCATGACAATCAACGCCAGTATTAGTACCGACCAGACCAGTCTGCTCACCTACTGCAAAGTTAATAAAATTAAGATCAACCCGGTAAAACTGCTCAGCAAAGAAAGTAAGGCGACTGATCTGGAGCTGACTACCGCCGCCCAAAACGGCCTCTATGACCAAACGTATCGGGCGATTATGGAGTCACAGCTAGCAAGCTATCAGACCGATCTAAAAGATGCCTACAATGCCAGCACCGGCAAGACTGCCCGCCCGCTGCTGAGTAGCGACTATAACAACGCGAAATTATTAGACCAGCAGGTTACCTCACCCCTGAACTAGCTATATAGCTTCACTGTGCGGAGCCACCAGGTCATAACTGTGACGAATCAGACCTTTGATGTCTTCCCATTCCATCTCACCCGTTAGTACGATCGTGTTCCAGTGTTTCTTGTTCAAATGATAGCCGGGCATCACTTCCACGTACTTGGCGCGCAGCAGTTCACTGAGCTGCGGATCGCATTTAAGGCTCAGCCGGACCGGCTCTTTGCCTTCAGCAATCAGAGCGAACATTTTGTCGTGCACTTTATAGACAGCCACGTCTTCACCGAATGGATACTCCCTTCGGGCGTTGGGCATACTTAACAGATATTCTTCAACCTCTGCATGTGTCATAACTTGATTGTAACAAATTTATAGAGTAGCAGTAATCAGGTACAACAATGAACCGTTACGAAGACTGCTTGCCGCGGACATCGCTAAACCACTGCAAGTAAAACTCCAGCTCAGCAATCGACGCCCGAATATCGTCAAACGCCCGGTGCAGTTCTTGTTTTTCAAAGTCCACGCCATACTTGCCCTGCATCAGTAGCTTCAAGCTGCTGACGTCAAGCATCCGGTAGTGCAGCTTCAAATCAACTGCCGGCCACCAGTGCTTTATGAAGTTGCGGTCATTATGAATACTATTTCCGGCTAGTACCGCCGGTTCACCGGCAAACTGTTGGTCGATTAATTCGACGAGGTCTTGTTCAACTTTTTGACTCGGCTGGGCGATATCTAATTTCGATATGAATTCATCCCGGTTTTCTGGATAATCGGCCCACCACGCATTTTTATTCATACGGTCGATCACTACTTCCCGCGATTGCTGGACAATCGCCTGGTAACTGGCCAGCGTTTTAAAATCAAAATCAGTAATCTCGGCGGCTACTTCTAAAATGACGTCTTGCTCTGCGTCAAGACCCGTCATCTCTAAATCAACCCATAGTAACTTCGTCGGCTTAGCGTGCTTATCGATAGCAAGACTCATATCGGCCAATTATACCGGTTCGCTCCTAAAACAAATAGCTTATTTTGCCGGAGAGAGCGCGTTCAGCCCGCGAGCGGCGGCAAGCGCGCCGCTATACCATTTAAGCTGTTCGAGCTCAGCTTTTAGGGCCGCCTGCGGACCATAGGGATTGGCGCGCAACCCTTCATCGACGAGTTGGCCTTCGGCGTCAATCATATCTACCGGCCGTCCCCCCGATAAATACGTGGCTGTTGGTATGGTAACTGCCTGCAAAGCCGGTACCACGCTCCGCAGATTACCGAGCGCCTGCGCCCCGCCCGTTGAACCGTGCGCCACGAGAGCCACCGGTTTTTTGGCGAGCTCGAAGGCAATATAATCGAGAGCATTCTTGAGTACGCCGGGGAACGAACGATTGTATTCAGGCGTGACAATAACGTACGCATCAGCTTCAGCCAGTTTACTGAGCCATTTTTGAGCCACCGGATTAGGGGTGCGGTTCGGATTATACTGCGGTGAAATTGCTTCGTCTAAAAATGGCAGCTCGTAGTCGAGCAAATCCACGACTTCAACTTGGGTATCGTCTAGGTTTTGCGCTTCTTTTTCTACCCAATGTGCAACGGTATTAGTAACACGCCCTGGCCGGGTCGATCCGATAATAATCTGTAGTTTCATACTGCAATGCCCTCCTTTTAACTGCCTGGTCATAGTATTTTTTATCTATAACCGTTACTATGTGTAGTGAGTTATAGGTCTCTCTGGACTAAATACCCTAAGACCGTATGTAGTATACTTTGTATAGTATACCGCTCAACAACTAGTATAGATCGTCAGCGCGCAGAATGTAAAGTTATGGATATACCGCAAACAACCCCGCTCGAGCCAAAGACTGGCTGCATTGCCAGCGCTATGGAAATTATCGGCAGCAAATGGACGGCGCTGATACTGCGTGACCTGTTTTCCGGCAGCAAACGCTTTAGTGAATTAGAAAAATCAGTCGGCAATATTAACCCGCGCACACTCAGTCAGCGGCTCTATGACCTTGAGGTGCATGGTATTATCAGCAAACAATCGCATGCCGAATCATCACCGCGAACCGAATACGCTCTGACAGAAAAAGGTCAGGATCTGCAGCCGATACTCGAGAAAATGGCCGCTTGGGGCACTAAGCACTACGACATGCCCGCCTGAGCGCGCGCATAGGACGAACTGACGAGTTTGGTATCCAGAAAATACGCTTGCCTTTTTATACTCGGTTCCCTGCTTACTACCTACGAGCGTCAAGCACAAAGTCAATAGTTTGATCGAGGAGTATGCGGTCTGGCGTGATCAAACTAAACCTCTCTACTTTAGCTCGAGCCAGCAGCATACAGTCAAACAGATTCTGGTCTGGCTTCGCGTTTTAAAACTTCTTGAAGTTTAGGCTCTGTTCCAAGTTCTACTGTCATGCAGCGCTGCCTTCGTTGTAGATTCCAGAATATATAATGGCACTTTTTATAGTAACTGCCCGATATTAGTCGAGATATAATGTGTCGTACTTCCTTCTGAATTTTTTATTTGAAGTAGCTGAGCATGCCGGTCTAGAACCTTTTCGGCCCTTGCTCAGCGTTTTTGTCCAATTTAATTTAACACTTTACATGAGACACTTTTAACTTGAACTTGGCCACATCTCAGCATTGATTACCCTTACTGTTCCGATTACTTAATTTCAGCAAGATATTAAACTTCCCACGAGCTTACGCTCGGGGAATTGTCTTGCTCAGAATAACGTGACGTTATTCTGTCCAGCATCTTCTTTTCCCTGATCTTGGATGTACCGACGAATGATCGATTCGTTGATACCTACCGTACTCACGAAGTACCCAGCCGACCAAATACTTCTCGTTCCCCAGTAGACTTCACGGAGATGTGGAAACTTCTCGTTCAGTGCATTGGCTGAATTAGTTTTGATGAGCCGAACAACCGACCCGACTGTTACGGTTGGTGGAATACTCACCAATAGGTGGATATGGTCTTGGTCGGTGTTTACTTCTTTGATGATGATCTCGGGTCGATATTTCGGCAGCTCCTTGAGTATATCAAGGAGATACGATTGGACACCAGGACTGAGAATCTCTTTTCGGTATTTGGTTGGCCATACCAGGTGGTAGTCACAGGCAAAGACAAAGTGGCTCATTCGACGGTACGTGGTCATAGTACCTATTAGTGTACCCGTAAGTCAGTGGTAGACCGAACGAAGAAGATGTCGGAAGGACTTCATCCCACGAGCTTACGCTCGGGGAACTCCGGGGGAAGGATTAGAAAAGCTCGGCTTCGTCTATCACAACGAAAAAGTGTTTATCGACGAATCTGTAAATTGCAAGAATACTGCAATGCCTACGCACGCCATGAAAACGGCTATTTAGGAAAAGATTCTCGCGGATCATGAACTAATACGAACTCTGCGTCTGATCGTTCTTGTAGCATGGCATCGAAATCACCCCAGGTGACAAGTACATTAAAATGCGGGGTTTGATTGTTAGGACTACGTAACTCTGGAGCACGCTTCCTTGTCATCTCTCCAACGCCTATAGGTGAAGGATGCGACACTAGAGTAAAACTATCGTCCTTTTGGAGTATGGCAACGTAGCCTTGTGCTTCTTGAAACAATCTTACCGTTGCTGGTTGCGTAAAAAATCTGATACCCCATCATCTGTGGCTTCATAAGCCTTCCAGTGACCCGGAGGTTGTAGGGCCATAAAGCAGGCTATAAGGGGATCGGGAGAGGCGCAAACTACGGCATAGTCGCTATCAGGAAGGCGCATACCCTCAAATCCACAGTACGGAACGTTTGTCGTAATCAATGGCAATGCATCTGCCGCCCCGCGATATAGTAGTCCCAATTTCTCTTCCCTATTGTAATAGTCAACAGTAGTAAGTATCGATTCACCCTCTATCAAAGGAGGTACATATTGTTCTTGTATGCCAGGGGCGCTATGGAGTGATTCAGTAGGGCTAGTCATAATTGAGTAGTTATACCACGAAAAAGATCTTTCAGCATAGCCGTCTTATAGGTGTACGGGAGTCGAACCCAATTTAACGGAGATGAATTTATGGAAAACGCAAAAACTTACAACTTCTGGAACCATTTGTATCTGAAGAAATTACTGGCTGGAGATGTGTCTCGTAGGTGGAACACGCTTATAAGCCACCTAATGCTTATATCCCAGAAATTAGAGGAGCAGAGCATGCGTATGACGAATTGAAAAGCAGAATTATAGAGCCCGAGAAAGCTTATCGTTCAAACAATACTTGATTGGTGAAAAGCATTGATTCGGCAACAAAAAGTTGCAGGGGCATGGGGTTTTCTTCCATTTGAGCCCATTCCAAGTACTTATAATAAGCGTGCTTTCGCTCTTTGGGCACGAGGGGTGGGACAAGCCCGAAGAGTAGTGCCTGCGCTAGCAGTAACAATCGACCAACCCTACCATTACCATCCCCAAACGGGTGGATCTTTTCAAAGGCTGCATGATTTAGCGCTAGAGTAGCGATTGGGTCCTTGGTTGGTTGATTGCTCTCCGTAAATAGCTGGCTCATAAGCTCTTCTATCTTCAGATAGTTGGCAGTTGTTACTCGTGAACCCATAATTCGCACACTGTGACGGCGGTATTGTCCCGCATCGCTCATAATCCCATTCATTAACCGTAAGTGCAGACCTTTTACAATTTCCTTGCTAATGATAAAGTCTTTTGTCTGCAGCTGTTCGAGCAACCAAAGTAGGGCCGCCTGATGATTGCGAGCTTCCGATTGTTCAGTCAGTGTCCTATTGGCAAGTACCTCATGTTCGAACAATACCTTTTCTGTGTCGGCCAAAGTCATAGTGCTGCCTTCGATGGTGTTCGTATGATAGGTAAGGTGTAGGATAAGTTTATCGAGTACGACCTTATCCTTAACAATTTTACGAACGGTCGTTTTTAAATGTATTGCTTTTTCTTTTTGCTCTTCAAGAACAGCAACGTCTAAACTGTCTGCTCCCAATACTTCAAGGTAGAGAATACGGATGGATTCAGAAGCTTTTTTTCGAGGCTGGGCACGCTCATTAACCCATGCATTAAGCGTCACAAAAGAAACGCCAAGCCTACTTGCTAGCTCTTCCTGAGACCAACCGCTTGCTTTGAGGATAGATTTTAACTGCCTAGAATAATTCATAACTTTATAAGTATAGCAAAACTTTATAAAGTTAGCAATAATCTAGGCATAAGGGATTCGAACCCCAAATAACGGGGGGATAAAAGGAAAAAGTTCCACTTTCTGTCAAAAGTGGAACTTTTTGTATCTGTTATCAAATGTGGCCGGCCATAGGGGACGATTTACGAACATTCCTAACGCCGTAAGACGGAAAGCTCTAGAGGTTATTTGTCCAAGATGCGTCTAAATGTAGAAGTATTTACAATTTTTACGCTTTGATAACCCTTGAGTATAAGCAGATCCTTATCTTCCGTTACTAGATACTCAACACCACCTTCTTTTGCCGCAGCTAACACGTAGTCGTCAAACGGATCACGGCAGATTTTTTCAATAGTTTTGGGGTTTACTACCACCGATTGACGTTCAAGCAATCGAGTGGCGGCTTTTGCTTTCTGCTTCGTCAGTTTCATTCTTTCTGCGAGAACTGCTTCAACCTCGCTTAATATATGCTGTGAGGTAATGTTTGTGATGTGCCGTTCTACGGTATCTCGCTTAAAAGTTAATATACCTTCGCGCCTTGACAGTATTTTTACTAGCGTGTTGGTATCGTATAAGACAAGCATTAAATTACTGCTCAGTAGTTTTGCTCAAGCGATCTTGACGGACTTCCTTGACGGCACGCACGAAGTCTTCCTCTGTCTTGTAGCCTTGTTTTGCTGCGTTCTCACTAATCTCCGTAGCTAGCGCCTCAAGTAGATCCCAATCGTCTTGCCGGGCTTTATCTGCCCTCAATTTACTTACGAGTGCCTGACGAATATAGTCACTGCGGCTAGCGAATTCACCGTTCGCGGCATTATCGATTTCTTTAACTAGATCTTCGGGAAGTGATATGTTGATGGTTTGTGTAGACATGGCGTAGCTCCAATTATTCAATACAACTATTGTATTGAATTTGTATATATAGGTCAAGTAAAAAAGTTTCGAACCTTCTATCAGATGAGCCAAATAAAAAGACTCGACCATTTGATCGAGTCCATATCTGTTAGCGTCCTATGTGGCTGGAGATCTGAGATTCGAACTAGGAGAATAATTCTCTAATTCGTGAGCGTACTAGTGTAGACTTGTTTGTCTTAATGGTGCCCACTGTAGTAGTAATGATGGATGGTTCAACAGTAAATAGCTTGTCGAAGCGTATGTAGCTACTAATATGGAGCGTTCCTTTTAGGAAGTCGACGCTATGCAGGGAGACGGCTCGTTTACTTGTATCCGCTTTTGAAGTGATTTGGCATAGGATGAGATTGTTGAACTCTGCATTACTGACCACCAACGCAGGACGTTTTTTGAAACGAGTAAAGTCAGCGTATGGGAAAGGGATGAGTACTACGTCGCCTACTGTAGGTGTGCCCATGCCTTGTCTTCCTCGGGACTATCCCAGTCGCTAAGACTACTAAGACTCAGTATGTACTCTTCGTTTAATGATTTCTTGATCTTGTTACTCTTAGGTACTGGTATGATTTTGATCTCGCCCTTTACAGCCTTGAGTTCTACTTCCCCAGTGAGTCCGCTCTCCTCTAAAAGAGGCTTGGGTATACGTACACCTTTTGAGTTCCCGATAGTTATGATTGATGTTTTCATAGTAATTACATTATATACACACAGCGAAATGGAATCAAACATCAAGCATACATAGTTTGGCTGGGGAGGTAGGGTTCGAACAACGTGTCTAGCGGTTTACTCTAGACCGTGAACGGCAACGTATTTTGAGGCAACTTTCCCGAGACGTTTGTCATTAGTAAAAAATGCTTCAACTCCAATATGAATTGCGGTTGCCAAGTGAATGGCGTCGCCGATTTGGAGTTTATTGTCTCGCTGGAGTAGTCCAGCTTGCTCGGCCAGGTTTTCGTCAAGGCTTACGAACTGTAGATGGGGCACTTTTTGGAGTAATTGTGATGATTTAGAGTCGGTTCCAGCCAAGAATTCTACTATTGTGATGGCCGAGGTCATAAGCACGCCATTACTAGAACTGGTGAACTCATCAAGTTTTTTAGCGACGGATTCGCTGTAAGTCTCATGTCTTTCTAATAGGTAAATCAGGATGTTCGTGTCTAGATATAAAGTTTTGGGCATAGTTATGACCAGTTATCACGAAGCTCACGTATACGTTCAACAGGATCTTCCTTAAGAGTAGGTAGAGTTCCAATCAGATCGTAGTACGTGGGTTCTTTCTTGAGCACCACTTCTGTTGAGGTCATTCGATCGACAACTAGCTTATCGCCACTCCGGAGCCCCAATTTCTTGCGAACGGAGCTAGGTATAACAACTTGGTTCTTGCTTGAAATGGTAATACTTTTCATAGCTTTACTTTATCAAAAAAGTAAAGCTACTGTCAATTGTAAAATAGATCTTTGGCAACTTGACTGGGCGGTAGGATTCGAACCCACTTTAACAGAGGAGAAACTACGGAAAACTCAATCAGTTATGGCAAGCGGAACCTTTTGTGTCCGACAAAGACACTGGCTGGGGCGGAGGGATTCGAACCGGAAATGTGACTGATTTAAGCTTTCATCTATTAAAACAGCTCAAAGTCGATTAGGAGCGATTGTGTATACAGTCGATCGGGGTTGAATGACAAAAATTTTAATATTGCTCTGTTCTATTCTCAGGATAATCCTATACCCACCAACTTTTAGTTTACGATAACCTTTTAGCGATCGACGGAGTGGTTTGCTATAGACCTCGGGTCTCGTCATAAGCTTGGTTTCTATAGCTCGCCTGATTTCACTTTTCCATGGCTCAAGGAGATTAGGTATGTCTTGTTTGACTACCTCGTCAGCGTAAATAATTTCGTACACTTAGCCACCAAATGCTTCAGTATGCGGATGAAAAATGGTACCTTTACTGTCTCGGCTGCTAGCGATTTTATCCCACACTTCGTCTTCTTCAATTTCCATGCCAATTTCCATAAGCCGAACCGCCTTGGTAGCTGCCGGCATCTGATCTCGCTTGGCAATACTCAAGAGTGCCTTTCTGGTATCATCCGGAAGACTAATATTTAGTCGTGATTTGGTCGTGCTCATATCTATAGTGTATCAAAAGTGTATCACATGTCAACGAGAGTGGTTGGCTAATGAAATGAATCATCTCACAGAAACTTTGACATATAATACGTTATGTAATAAACAATAAGCATGAAGCCATTCGATTGGAACGAGCAAAAGAACAGTTTACTCAAAGAGACTCGAGGAATTGGCTTTGAGGATGTACAGGCGGCTCTTCAAGATCAGAAGCTATTGGCTGTAATGGAGCATCCAAACCAGAAGCTTATTGCTTCTCTTTAAAATCAAGCGCAGCCGAATTAATACAAAATCGCATGCCCGTCGGCTGATCAGGCGCATCGTTAAAGACATGGCCGAGATGGCTGCCGCAATTGGCACAGACAACTTCCACCCGGTGCGTACCGAGCGACGTATCTTCAATTAACTTTACGGCTTCAGTATTAGCCGGATCATAAAAACTTGGCCAGCCGCTGCCGCTATCAAATTTAGTCGCGCTATTAAAGACGACGGCTCCGCACACCGCACAGGTGTAGTCTCCCGTCTCTTCGTTGTGCAAAAGCGCCCCGGTAAATGGCGCCTCAGTTCCCTTCTCCCGGAGCACGTGATACTGCTGCGGCGTTAACTTCTTCTTAAGTTCCTCATCATTCACTTCCATGCTTGGGCCCCTCCTGCCCCTCTAATATTTTATGCTCAATCTCTTCAGCCCGTTCAACGGTCGTGGTTTTGGTGGTTGGTTTATCAAGCTTATCGAGCTTTAGCAGCTTCACGATCGCGTAGATAGCGATGACAACAAACATGAAGTTTAATAGTCCGTACAGAAAAGCCCCCCACGGGAAACTTGCCACTCGCTCTTTGTAGCTGATACTGAACGTCCTGGTTTCCAGCGTGTGACCGAAAAACAACGTGAAGAGCGGTGAAATAAAGCTGCTGACTAGTTGCTTGACGACACCCTGGACCTGCGTACCAATTACAAAACCAATCGCCAAGCCGACGACCGCATGCTCACGCAAAAAATCAAGGAAACCGTTAACCGGATTATGCTCTGACTTTACAATCACCGCGACGGTCTCTTTGGCCGTATGATGCGTATTTTGCTCCTTAACCTCAACCGTCTCACTGGCTTCCGGAATATCGATTACTTCTGTCGTTTGGTCGTTATCTTGATCTGTCATAGTGCTTACTAGTATTCTATCGGCTCATATGTATAGTGGCAAATGTAAGCGTGAGTATTTCTTAGAGCCTGACAAAATCCCCCAACTAGCACAGATATAGCCTTCTGAGCATAATATGTGTCATGGCAATATAGATGAGGCTTTCGCTTTTCCTGGGGTCGGCTTCGTAATCCTTGCTGAGCCGACGGAAACGGTTGAACCAGCCAAAGGTTCGTTCTACCACCCAGCGTTTTGGTAGGAGTACGAAGCTGTGGAGGTCATCGCTCCGTTTCACAATCTCCAGCTCGATGCCGGTTAGTTGTTTCACCCAGGCAATAAGCTGTCCTCTGTAGCCGCCGTCAGCCCAAATCTTTTCCAGAAGTGGCTGCTCAAGTTGAATACCCTCCAGTAGGAGCTTCGCCCCATCACGGTCTTGGACGGTGGCACTGTGAACAACGGCCTTTAGTACGAGGCCAAGCGTATCAACGAGTAGGTGTCGTTTACGACCTTTAACTTTCTTGCCAGCGTCGTAGCCGTAAACATCCCCCTTTTTTCAGTCGTCTTGACCGACTGAGCATCTACGCTACCGGCAGTGGGATCCGGCTGCTTACCAGCAGCCACGCGCACTTGTTTACGCAGTTCGGTGTTGACTCGTTCCCAGGTTCCATCTGCAGTCCACTTGTAGAAGTAGTATTGGACGTTCTGCCAGGGCGGTAGGTTCTCTGGTAGACAGCGCCAGGCACAACCAGCCCGGTTCAGGTAAAAGATTGCATCAATAACGTCTCGAACCGCATATGTCCGGGCTGGTTCATCTGGATCCAGATTGAGTAAGGGCTCTAGAACGAGCCACTGTCCATCTGTTAAGTCGGATGGGTAGTTGTGTTGGTACTGCTTTGTTTGTTTTGCCATACGGTTTCTCCTTACGGAGAAATATATGCCAAAACAGTTAGGTGGTCAATTTGGAGATTTTGTCAGGCTCTTAGGGCAAGTTGGCTTGTCTTATCAATGATAAATTCCGGGCTTTAATAATCTATTTGTCTTCGTGTTGCATATAGTCAATTACTATCTCAATAATTCTTTGAACGGCTTCATTTAATTTTTGACTTATCAATATTAAGGCTTAAGGACGCTACCATTGACAGAACCAAGGGATGTAATGATAGCCAATTTTTGTTTGCAGTGATTTCAAGTCTATCTGGCTCTGAAGGATCAAAATTGGCCAAGAAACTATCAATATTGCCTATAAAAGCGCTGTTAGGCAGATGGATTTTCATAGTTACGATTTTACCGGGATTCCCGGTATTTCCTATAATTATATACAAGATTGTACGAGCAAAAAAATCTACTTTTAACAGATATGCAGTGTTTTAAGTGATAGCCTAGGGGTATCATGACAATGCTGTACTTTGCAAACGAAGTATGTAACACGTCACATCGTCTCAGGCGCTTCAATGCCCAGTATCTTGAGGCCCGTGTTAAGCACCACCGCATAGCGCTCGACGAGCTTTACGCGCAACGCCTGCCGCTCGTCATCAATGACCCGGTTATGTTCGTAAAATCGGTTGAATACCTGCGCCAGTTCGTATAAATAGGTGGCCACGTGGTGCGGCATGTATTCAGCGAGCGACATATTAATAACTTCTGAGTACTCGGCTAGTTTTCGAGCAAACGAACGTTCGTCGTCCTCAAAACCGCTATTAGGTAATGAGCTGGATTCAGACTGTTGTGGGCCGGCCTTACGAAGAATACTACGCGCCCGGGCATGCGCGTACTGCAGATACGGACCGCTATTACCCTGCATACTCACCGACTCTTCCGGTTCATAAATAATATCGCCGCCCATGCGCTGCTTAAGAAAAGCATACTTAACTGCTCCGAGTACCGTTTGCTCGTCGCTCGTGCCGGTAGCCGTCTTACTGGCCTCAGCCGCCGCGGCCAAGACATCGGTAGCCCTCAGAAAGTTACCCTTACGCGAGCTCATTTTGACGCCACCAGCTAGCTTGACGACTCCGTGGGTCAGATGCGTGGTCGCCAGCGCCAGCTCAGGCGCAAACTGTTCGATGCTTTTCAGGACCACCTTCATGTACTCCACGATATCGTTGGCCGTGATCACTATCGACCGGTCAAAATGGTAATCATGCCACTTAGCCATGATTAAGCCGACATCTTTCGCCTCATAGGTGGGCAGACCGTTCGAGTTAATAAACACGCGAGTGTGCAAACCATACGGTTCGCCCTTGAAAACGATCGCCCCGTCGCTTTTTTCGTAAACGCCCTTTTCATACTGCCCGCGAACCGTGGTCAGCCCGATCGTAGCCGTTTCGCTCTCCGGATAATACTTCTCAAACTTGGTGCCGATGTGCGCGTAGAATTCATCAAAATAGTCGTAGCTCCACTGGCGGCAAGTCCAGTATATCTGCGCAAACGGCGTCAGGCGATCATCAGTCTCGTGCAGCTTATATATCTGCGCGTTCATAGTAGTAACGGCGGCTTTAACCTCGGACTGCTCTGGGTCCTCATAGGCTTGAGTGCCTTTGACGTAATTGCCGGCTAACCAGCCGGCCCGCTCGGCGAGCGGCGTATCGCTATAGGCTTGCACGACCGTCAGCGCCAGATCAACTTGCTCCGGATGGCCGTCAGTCGCGTAATAGATAATCGCCCACATAGTCTTTGCGACATGCAAGCCGACATCGCCGCCAAAATTAACCCGGTGCACGTTCGCGCCGGCGATTTCGAGGAGATTAGCGATTGCATCGCCAACCACGCTGGTATAGAGATGTCCGGCGTGCAAAACCTTGAAAGGATTCGGATCAGAATACTCGGCAACAATCGTTTGACCCACCAGAGACTGAGCCGGTTCACGGTACATCGTTTCGTAAATTGTGCTGTCACTGAGCGTAATATTCAAAAAACCTGGCCCCGCGACGTCAATTGCGGCAATCCGCCCGCCCATTGTCTCCCGCACCGCGGCCGCCAGCGTTTCGGCGACTTCGCGGGGATTTTTATGCAACTGTGGCGCCAACTGCATAGCTACGTTCGTACTATAATCCCCAAACTGCTCATCCGGTCGAGTTAAGACGGGAGTTACTTCAACAGCAAATAATCTATGGCTGTTTTCACTCAGCGCAACTCGTAAGTCATGTTCCATGTATGCCAGTATAACAGAGGTTAGATATAATCCGGCCGCTCAGTGTGCCGCAGCAGCTGGATACTTCGCCAGACTAAGCCGTACATGCTTGCCAGCAGCACAAAAAACGTAATCACCGTTAGAAACATCGTCGGATACGCCGAGGGATGTAAGACCCGAGCCGAGATATCGAACAGCAAGCCGCCGGGATTTGTCAGCACGTCCCAACTATTCCAGCGCAGATCGCGCCCAAGGTAAATTGCAAAGCTGCAAACCAGCAGCGTAAAAGCTATTAAAAAATTAATCGTATTTTTCGTAAACCGTTTAATAAGCTCCAAATGAATTAAGTAGAGACTGCCGAAACCGAGCAGTACACCGATGTAAATAAACGACGTTAGCATCAGCGCATCATATAAAACGTTGTACTGTACATCCTGCAGATGGATGAAATCGCTAATCATGTAAAAACTATTCGGCAAAAAGAGAATCCATAGCATACTGACTGCCATTGCCTCCCAGCTGGACCATAATTTTTTTTGCAGCACGACGACGAGGCGAGCAGCAAAAACCAGCGGCAGCCATGCCAGAAAAAGATTCCACAGCAAATAGGCGTACTCAAAATTATGGCCTCGCCAGGCACCGTACACAAAAAAGCCTACGCTGACGAGTGTCGACAGCCCGAGCGCTGTTATAAAATGTATTCGAAGCTGCTTACGTGATGACTGCATCTATTCTTAATTATACCAAGCTAGCGTCCGTTTCTTGACCAGTCTCTGTCTATTTAGATAGAACGGGATCAAATAGGCGAATACCGGGGATCTCCTCAAAGGCTGCCGTATTATGCGTCCAAAGTACTAAATCGTTAACAAGTGTCGTGGCAGCAATTATGGCGTCCGGCAATTGCATTACATGCGTTCTTCGTAGTTCAATCACCAATTTGGTAACGTGCTCATCAAAACTGTAGTTCTTTATATTGCTCAACTTTGGATCACGAAGATAGATTACAATGTTACTATCGAGCAGAATCACGCAGTACTTCTTCCCATGGATCACTTGATTCTCGCTGCTTGCGTTGCCATGCCACAGGGTCGGCGATAGCCTTAATTGGGCCATACTTCTTACCTTGCTCTATGAGATCGTCGAGTGCTTTGCGTTGCAATTCAAGCGGGTCTTCAATATTGACTGTATCTCCCAACTTTAGATGATTATCCTCAATATAACACTTGGGCACTCGCAGTGCATATGAGTTACCTGTTTTTGTGACTATTGCGCGTACCATATCTATTATTGTACTTACAATATCAACAAACCCTACGGATGTTCCATGCTGGGAATAGGACCTTTCGCGGTTTACGAGCGGCGCTCAAGTTCTCGTTGTTCCGGTGTCTCGTGCGGTCGGTTATAGTCGTCTTCAAGCCGCCAGGTTGTGCCGAGTTCAGGGGTTGAAACTTCAACAATGTCACAATCGGTAATGCCGACCAGGCGGTGCCGCTGGCCAAGCTTTGTGCTATAGCCCTTGCCTGGCTCAAGCTCGGTTTGCACGAGCTCACCTTTTTCGTTGTCCCACATGACGGCCGCTTTGCCGCTCATCAAAAACCAGCTTTCCTGTTTCTCGTCGTGAATTTGCAAGCTCAATCGAGCCCCGGCATTAACATGAATGATCTTGCCCATGTACGGCGCATCAGCCGGCACCCAGTGCAGCTCATACCCCCACGGCTTATCGACGCGTTTAACATATGATTCAGTAATAAAAGAAGTGGGATCAAACTGCGGAACTTGTTGCGTATCGCTCATACTTGTTACTCCTCTAAAAGTTTTTTAAACGTATCAACCAGGGCAACGGGTGCCGGATCTACGCCATTCAGCAGCGCAGTATAGATTGTCACGAAATCCGCGAATAGCATCGTAAACAATAGTTGCTCAAGTAACGTCTCTCCAACTGGCTTCAGTACAATCGGCGCCGGCCGCTTGCCGGATAACAGCCGTTCAGTTACCTCAAACCGTTTCAGAATGCGCGGATTCTCGAAACTGCTCCGTATATCAATTACCGTATACGGCTTATCAACCGGCTGCTCGGTCCAACCCATAAACTCATTATGATTAAACTCCGGCAGCTGGTTGGCCCAAGCGACTTGTTTGGCATTCTCATTGAAGGCTAATTTCCACTTATAAGCCGCCGGCCATAGTTTCGGCCCGGAGTAGATGACCACCGACTTCCCGATGACCTCGAGCGCCGTCCCTTTAGCTGGATTATCTTTGGTTGGAACCGTCGGCAGCCAGCCCTGCACTGCAGTCTTAATAAACTCGACGGAATGCTCAAGCATTTCGAGTGCATCAAAACGGCTCAGTAAACCGACTTGCTCTAAAAATACCAACAATGCCTTAAAGCTATACAAAACCCCGTAGCGGGCTTGTTCTGCTTTCGGCAAGACTGCCAGCGGATAGCCTTTTTGCTGAGCGATCGCCACCAGTTTGCCGCCGGTAGCCATAACGGCGATGTGCGCTCCCCGAGTCTCCGCTTGCTCAAGCGCGCTTAAGGTTTCTTCGGTGTTGCCAGAATAACTGGCCGCGATAAAATAGGTGCGCTCGGAAACATACTCAGGAATGTCATAGCCTCTTAAAATTTCAAAAGGCACGTTATAGCCAGGCCAGACGCTGCTAATGAGCGCCGTGACCGCCGACCCGCCCATGCCCGCGAAGACGACGTTGTCTATGGGCTGCTGGTCCTGAAAAATCTCGAAGTTATAGCTCAGCTGTTTCCACTGTCGCTCGGCAATACCGAGCATGTCGGACGGATCACGTTCATGAATAAATTTTAGATCGTCCAGCATGCCCTGAAAACCTCCAAAAAGCTAGTGCTCGGTTTATAACTTTGCTATTATACCAATTGTAAATTAAAAAACACCTAATAGACATCACAGATGAACAGTATAGTAAGGGGGGCATATGTTCGGGCGGCAGGACGATCATTCACAACAAGACACTAATCAAATTCCACAGCAATCAATAGATAATGCCATGGCCGGCGAAGCACAGCAGGTACCAACCACACCTCCTCCGGTAGCTCCCAACTTTGCGCCACCAGTTAGCGATGACTCGAGCTGGCAACATCCTGGTACGCCGCTTGATGGCGATGTATCTGCAGTTAACCTTAGCCCGACCGTTCCGGCCGCCAGTACCCCCATACTGCCTGCCGATGATTCCGCTGACTCACCAGCTGCGGGACCAGCTCCTGCACCTGGCAATCTACTTGAACTCAAGCAGCAAGCGCTCGCTCAGCTCTCACCGCTTGTCGGTCATCTTGAACAGACCCCCGAAGAAAAATTCCGAACCACTATGATGATGATCCAAGCAAGTGACGACCAGAGTATGCTCGGAACCGCCTATGAAGCCGCGCAGGCTATCAGCGATGAAAAGGTTCGGGCCCAAGCGCTTCTCGACGTCGTGAATGAGATTAATTACTTTACGCAAAACCAGGCAAACGGTTAGTCAGCCCGCTCTATAACTTGCTAAGCTCAATTATTTGCTGTTACTGTGCAAGCCGAACTGGGGATATTTGCACTGCCGGCGCACGCCGCAGCCTCCGATCTACCTCCGTACGTACTTGAGCTTCATGCAGTCACAACAAAGTCTGTGATATATTGCATGTTTATTTTTCTTGCATAATGGTTTATTATGCTTATGATACCATAAAATTAATAGGTTAAAAATAAACAAAAAGGATCATTATGTTTACAACATTCGGATTACTAGACCTCGGTGCACCAGAATTAATAATAATATTGGCAATCTTGTTGCTGTTGTTCGGGGGTAAAAAACTACCTGAACTTTCACGCAGCTTAGGCGAGTCAATGAAAGAATTGCGCAAAGGTATCAACGGGGACGTAGATCAAAACAAAAACAAAAATGAAACAAAAAACACAAACCAGGAGAACGTCTCGTCGTAGTCATAGGAGTTTCTCGGAATCGGTTAATCAACCCTTCATTGAGCATGCCTACGAGTTGCGGCGACGGCTATATTATATAGTCATTTCAGTTGTGGTCTGGGGCGGCGCAGCTTATGCTGTCCAAGAACACATTGTTGATATTCTCTTAGCACCGGCCCGCGGTGAAAAGTTTATCTATACCACCCCAGGCGGTGGTATAGATTTTTTGTTTAAGATTTGTATCTACAGCGGGCTGATCGTCAGCTTGCCAGTTATCGTTTATAACGTTTTGCGGTTTATTGAACCGCTGATTACGCGCGCTTCGAAACAGTTCATTTTATGGGGCTCGATTGTGTCCGGCCTATTAGCGATTGCCGGCATTATGTTTGGCTATTTTATTGGCCTCCCAGCTGCCCTGCACTTTCTAACGCACCAGTTTACGACCGTTCAAATTAAGCCGCTGGTAACCATCCAGTCATACTTACAATTCGTTATTGTCTACATGGTCGGCTCAGCAATGCTGTTTCAGCTGCCGCTGATGCTTATTTTCATTAACCGCATCAAACCCCTAAAACCAAAACGTTTACTCCACTATGAGCGCTGGGTTATATTAGTCGCCTTCGTGTTATCGGGCTTAATGAATCCGACCCCAAATATGCTCAGCCAGCTACTCATTGCCGGTCCCTTTATTCTGATGTACCAAGTTGGCATATTACTGATCGCACTTATCAATAAACGGCGCAAGGTTTACTTCTTGCACCAGCAGGATCTGGCAGTCCAAGCCTCCCGCAGTGCTCGCTTGCCAGTCCTAAAACCGGTGCCGTTTGATCCGGTACCCGCGCCTATTCCCATCCCCATCAACAATAACCAGGCGCCGGCCCAACAACTGCCCAACCAGCCGACTCTAACCGCAGCCGCTTCACCTGTTACTGTTACTCAACCGCAGCCAGTGACGTTCCGTACCAACAGGCATCCTCAAATTCGAGGCACCCTCTATCTAAAACAAAGACAGGGGCCAATTTACAAGAGTGATATCCATTCCGCGGGCCCGATCGCATCGTTCAGATCTATTGACAGATTACCTAACAGCTCCGTATAATTCGCTCTAGATCGTAAAAAACAAAAACAAAATTATGGCAGCAAAACCAATAGACGCCTTATTGCAAAAGGAAATGAGCCGAAAGGAGTTCCTGGCCACGCTTGGCTTTGGACTGGCTTCGATTATGGGCTTCTCTACCGTCATACACTTACTAACTGGTAAAAGCTTTAGCTCACACCTTGACCAGCATACGCAAAATCACGTAACCAGCGGCTACGGCGCCAGTGCCTACGGCGGCAATAAAGACGACTAAACTTTACTAAAATATAGCTGGGGCATCTAGGCAGTAGATGTATGGCGTTAAAAGGCTACGTCCTCAAGGAGATTACACTCCCCCTGAGGACGTAGCCAGTCTATTTTTATCGTATAGCAATATCAAGCAGCTTCGTCTTGGACAAAAATGTCCTGCCCGGTGCTCGGAGTACACGTGCCCCAGGTCGCATAGTCACCATTGCCTATGTCGTACAGGCAGGTGTCATTGTAGGCATTCGTGAGTAGGATGTTGGCCCCACCCTCACCAATAGGAGCCCACTCGGCAGCCGTAGCCGAGCAGCTACCCAAATCGACATTTCCATTCGAATTTAGATCCATACATTTTGTTTTGCCGGCTTGTTCGTAGACGTAGTAACCAGTACTCCCAACATTAGTTCGACAAAATGTTGTTGGTGATTTTCCATTGAAAAGCATATCGTATGGGCTACTCCCCGAGATCCAATCATTATCTTTATATTTTGTGTTATAAAAGTAGAAACCGCACACCGTCGTATCAGGCGTAGCGGAATTAGCACTCGCTATCGATGCGCCCAGACCACTAATGGCGAAGAGCGGCGCAAAAAAACGCAGCCACCGTAAGAGCCAGGCCTTTATGTTTTATAAAAGTAACACTACTGCGGACTAGATGTTTCATTATAAACTTCCCCTTCACGCTTACGTTTACAATTTCATACTATACCGAGGCTATCCTGAGAGCAAGATGCTCCCGCTGCGTAAGTGTTTTACGAGACAGCCCCGACTTATTCTTGTAGCAAATAAGAATAATAGGTCGGAATATTTTCCAATAAGACGAGTCTCTGTTGACTGTACGCTTAAGACTCGATGTAAGCGGTCGCTATGCTCTCACTACCATTACTTACTGGTCATACGTAGTAAGTCGATACCGCGCCGGCCCAAGTACCAACTGAGCTGAACTGTTGGTTATGCGTTGGAGCGCTTGGTCGCGATCATGAACTGTCGCACGTCGCGAAACCTGCACCACCGGAACACGCGTATACAAGCGCTGCTGCTGTCGCTTGCTCACCGGCACTCCTAATACTTCCAGTACTTGTCCGCGCTCATCGCGAAACCGAGTAGCTTGTTCGTTAATGGGTATACCGAACAAGCGGTAACCAGTCACGGTCTCTTGCCCTTCGACTACTCGTACCGCAGGATCTTCCTGAGCTCCAGCTATTCTCATATGACGTGATCCTAACAAGGCCGGTACTTCCTCGGTTAAGTCATGAAGCGCACCGAGTAAACCTTTGCTTCCAAGCTCGCTCCATAACTGCTGAGCCTCGGCAACCGTCCGTACTTCACGCTTGGTTGCTAAAACTGCGGAGCGTGTCATTTCACCGTAAGTAGCCCGTAGCGGCCCACCGTATACATCATAATCAAAGCTATTTTTTATCAGATTTGCGACAACATCCAGCGCCTCGCCGCCGTGTAAGACCGGCCGGAATACTTCAAAGTAGGTGTTTTTAAAGTTCGCTGTAACTAAACGAGGATCTTGGGCTGCATATGGTAGAGGTTCGCCAGGTAATTTCATAATGAATAATATAGTATACTATTTGTATATTTTATTTCCAAACTAGTTATACAAATTATACAAACTTAACTGCTAACGGTGTCTGCAGTACTATAAAAAATCTGTAACCCTACTCGAGTGATCGTCTCTTCCGAATCTACCCTCAATTCACGTGCAATTACTTTGATGTAACGTATGGGGGGTGTTACGAGGATCCCAAGAGAATCCGCCTAGAGGTCACACAAAAAGGCCCCGTAGGGCCTTTTTGCAACTACTTTCCCGAAGAAGAAAGAGCTTTTTACATCATGCCGCCCATACCACCCATACCAGCTGCGCCGGCGTCAGCTTTTTCTTCTTTTGGTACATCAACGACAAGAGCACCCATCGTCATTGCCGTCCCCGCGATGGAAGCGGCATTCTGAACGGCTTCCTTGGCCACGCGGGTTGGATCGACGACACCAACTGACTTAAGATCAACTAGTTTGGTTGGGTTGTTAACATCGACGCCTTGCCCGTCTTTTGCGGCCTTCAGCACCTGTGGCAACCACTCATCAGGGTTTAAACCGGCGTTAGCCAGTAAAATACGGAATGGCTGTTCCAGCGCACGTTGCAGTAAACGAGCGCCTGCCTGCTTCGAATCATCGTCATCATTTACAAGAGTCGGAATTAATTTTGAAACATTAACGAGTGTGGCACCTCCGCCAGGCACAATACCTTCGGCAAGAGCAGCTTTTACAGCTGCGACAGCGTCATCAACACGGAATTTCTTCTCTTCAATTTCAGTTTCAGTAGCGCCACCAACCTTAATGACGGCAACTTTGCCTGACAGAGCCGCGCGACGCTTGTCGAGGTTTTCTTTGTCATATTCGCTGGTAGCTTGCGCAGCCTGGGTAGCAATCTGCTTAATGCGAGCTTGTACTTCAGATGGATTGCCACCACCTTCAATTATGGTTGTCTCATCTTTGGTAACAATAACCCGACGAGCCGAGCCCACAACGTTCATATCAACGTTTTCAAAGGTCATGCCCTTGTCTTCGGTAATAACTTCAGCGCCCGTTAGAATCGCGATATCATTCAGGATATCTTTACGGCGATCGCCAAAGGCCGGCGCCTTAATGGCAACCGTGTTGAAGACGCCCTTCAAGCGGTTAAGAATCAACGTGCCGAGCGCTTCGCCCTCGACGTCTTCGGCGATTAAGACCAGGTCTTTCTTGCCAGACTGAGCTAGTTTTTCGAGCAATGGCAAAAATTCCTGAATGCTGGAGATCTTTCGGTCCGTAATAACCATGGCCGGTTTGTCGTAGACTGCTTCCATACGAGCGGTGTCGGTAACCATGTAGGGACTGACAAAACCGCGGTCAAAGGTAAAGCCTTCAACGACTTCAGACTCAAGTAACAGGCCCTGCCCTTCCTCAACGGTCACTACGCCGTCTTTGCCGACGGTATCAATAACATCAGCGATCAGGCTGCCGATTTGCGCATCACCGGCGGAAATAGTAGCCACTTCGGCAACGCGGTTCTTATTGCCCTGAATGTTCTCGCTGCGCTTGTCGATTTGGCCAATGACGCCCTGAGCGGCAGCTTCAAGGCCTTCCCGCAGCATCATCGGATTGTGCCCGGCAGCAATCAGCTTATTAGCTTCATTCAGAATGTGGTAGGTCAACACCGTGACGGTTGTGGTGCCGTCACCAGCCACGTCGTTCATTTTGGAAGCAGCTTGTTTAATAAGTTCAGCGCCGACTTTGTAGCCCAGCGTTTCATCATCGACATCAGCTAGCTCGACGCCCTTTGCGACCGTCACGCCGTCGTGCGTAACGGTTGGGTTGCCGTAACTCTTGCTAATAACTACATTGCGGCCTTTTGGCCCCATGGTAGTTTTAACTGCGTTATATAAAACTTCAGCGCCCCCGAGGACTCGCTTGCGAGCATCATCATCGTAAAATACTTTCTTTGCCATCTCATTTGCTCCTTTGTCGTTAGGTTATAGGTTAGTCGTTACCATCCGCTGAGCTTTCGCTCACGAGAGCGAGCAGCAGTGGTTGAACAGCACTCTTAGGCACTATTTAACAGTTGCGAGAATATCTTCCTCTTTCACTAAGATGTACTCGTCACTGCCAACTTTTACGTCAGTCGTACTGTAACTCTTGTAGACGATTCGCTCGCCGACTTTAACTTGCTTAGCTTCTTTGCCCACAGCTACAACTTTTGCAATTTTAGGCTTCTCAGCAGCCTTCTCAGGCAGGTAGAGACCAGACGCGGTCTTGGTAGCAGCTTCTTCAGCTTGAGCTACAACGTAGTCGCCGAGTGGTGTTAATGGTGTGCTCATAAATAGTATCTCCCCTTTTACGTTTACTCATATTAGCACTAAAGCCATGAGAGTGCTAATTAATAACCTCCATAATAGCGAAGCAATGCTACCCCTGTCAAGGCTATTCGTTGCTCTTTGGTCCGTATAAAAAACTTAAGCGGCCGGTTTGCTACTAATAAGTAACTGTTGTGCCGTTTTGATTTCGTCCCAAGGATGTTCGCCATCCGCATGTTCAATGGTCTTTTCATGCCCCTTGCCGAGTAGTAGCACCACGTCGCCGATCTGCGCCTGACTGAGCGCAAACTGCATTGCCTCTCTGCGGTCATGGCGTAAAAAAAGATCTACTTCTCGGACTTTACCGGCTTTTTCAGCACCGAGCGCAATGTCATTCATAATGGTTTCCGGGTCTTCCTGACGGTCATCTTCTTCGCAAACGATGACTTCGTCGGCATACTTCCCTGCCAGCTCTCCCTGAAGCGGGCGCTTCGCCTTATCGCCGCCGCCCAGACTGCCGAAGAGTACGATGAGCTTTCCCTTTACGACCGGCCTGATATCTTTAAAAAGTTTTTCGAAACTATCAGGCGTATGGGCATAATCGACGATGACGTTAAAGTCCTGGCCTTCATCTACCCGAGTCATGCGGCCTTCTACGCCCGGAAGCGCCGCAATGCCGTGTTCAATCTGCTCAGCGCTTAGGCCGAGAACGTGCCCCACGCACGCTGCCGCTAGCGCGTATAGACATTGAAACTTCCGGGAATTTGGCACTTGATATGATAGACAGAATCCTCAATCGGCATGTCAAAACGAACGCTGTCCGCGGCCAGCACTACGTTTTGTGCCTGTACCTCGCCTGCATGCATCCCATAGGTAAGCGGCGTCTGGATCGCCGCAGTAAAATATGAGGCATTCGGGTCGTCTGCATTGGCTATCCCCACTCGTAAACCCTTATGATTGCGGTCGGCCATCGTAAAAAGCTTTACCTTGGCTGCCCGGTAGCGTTCAAAAGTTTTGTGATACGCCAAATGCTCGTGCGTCAGGTTGGTAAAGACCGCGACACTGTACGGTATGCCCCATACCCGGTTTTGAGCAAGAGCCATAGAAGTTGTTTCCAGAACCAGCCACTCAATACCCTGTGCCCGCATCGCTTTAATCCGCTGCATAAGCACTGGTACCGTTGGACTGGTCATATGAGTCATTTGCGGCTTAATATCGTCCCCTACCCCGTAGGCCACGGTACTGATCATGCCGACTTTATAGCCTGCTTCATGAAGCATGCGGTGGATTAAAAACGTCGTCGTCGTTTTACCGTTTGTACCCGTCACACCGATCACCTTTAAACCGTGTGCCGGATACCCGTTCAGGGTATTAAAAAGAATAGCCTCTAGGAGATGACCGAATGGTTCAACTTGGGCAAATAACCCGCTTGGGATAAGTTTTTTAACAAACGATCGTGGTTGCATAGCTACGAGTATAAGGCTCCTGAGGATTAATCTCCAAGAGCCTTATGTACTCGTACTCCCCGCTAAGCCGGCTATCTAGTTAAGATAACGGAGACCGTTCAATACGGTAACGACATCTTCGGTATTCGTATCATTTTTACCAAGGACGATTTCGAACAAGTGGTGACCTTCAGGATCCAGTCCAGACAGTTGCTTCTCTCGAATTGGAACGCCTAGTTTTTGGCCTTTCGCGACAAGTCTGTTTAACTCTGCAGTTGCATCCTTCTTACCAAATACGTCTGCTGCCCAGTTCCATGGTTCACGTGCGCCATGTAGGTTAACAGGTTCAATGCTTGCAGGAAGATGAGGATGTTGGCCTTTACCTGATAGATTAGCGGCTGCGGCATCAGCTTTAGCCTTAGCTTTAGCAAATGCTTGAGCACTACGTTCAGTTCCCTTGCCCGCTCCGCCTTTCGGGTGCTTACTACCTATTGCTGTAGCCACGTGATGGGTTGCACTACCACCATTGTGTTTAAGGTCGAGGTATACCACATTCGCGGCAACTACCCCCAGTGCAGCTATAATTAATGGATGAGTATGCCTGCGACGGCGTTCATTATTCTCCTCAGCATCACCTCCATCATCACCGTTTTCGGTAAGCCTGGATGCGCCATTCAAAATTCTTGCAGATGTTCCCGTACCCGTTCGTCCCATTCGGCGACGCAGGTTAGCCCATCCTCTTCGAATGCTCCCTTGTCTCGCCCCATTATCTTCTACTCCAACGTCAACAAGCGTGTCTGACGACCCAGCCCCTTCTTCAGGTGCCTCAGGCTGTTCGGCCTCGTCGTCGCGCTGCAGCTGTTCTAACAGACCCTTTAAACCTTCCAGTCTTTGCTGTTCTCGGGCAATACTCTGTTCAGCACTTTCTATTTCGCTTCTTATTTGCTCATATAAAGCAGCCCGTTTTTGCTCAGGAGTTAAGTCGGCTTCGGCATCACTTCTATTTGTAGGTATTGGTTCACTCGTTCCAGCTGCTTCAGAAGCGGAACTTGCTCGGTTCGCATCCTGAATCCGCTGTGCTTCATGTTTGCGCGCTTTATCATAGATAAGAAATTCAGTAAGGCGCGGCCCACCATTTCGAGATAGCCACTGCAATTGTTTTATGCCCTCAGCCTTATCAGCCTCACCCTGAGGATTGTAAAGAAGGTCATACAGATGACTGAAGGAATCAGCACGAGCTTCAGCATTTCGTTCAGCGGTACTAATAGCCTCTTCTAGAGAAAAATCATTGCCAGTTTCCTGAGTTGCGCTATTGGTCCCCTGATTAGGAGCGGTGTCTGCTTTCGGTTCAACGCCCTCACTGGCAGGCGCCTGACTAGGCGCAGTGCCATTATTTACGGCTATCGCTTCATCCATAACCTGATCGCCTGCTACCAGTGACTCCCTTATAGCGTCTCTTGTCTTGTAAACATTGTCAATTATGTGAGCTTTGTAATCATCCGTTACATTAGACACGTCAGCAAGTCGATCAAGAATTCCTTGTTCAATGTCAGTAGCTCGAGTTTGATCTTCTTGAGCCTCGGCCACTGCCAAGTCGGCAGCTAGCTCGTCGAATGAACGTTTGGCATAGGGAACAGCCATCGTACTCTCGTAAAGATCACTGTTTGAGCCTGGAACACGCGCATGGTTACCATCGGGTAGCGCAGGACGGCTAGCCAGGTATGTTTCCCATTCCCCATGCCCATTCCGAAGGGTAGGATCGAACGCTTGATCTACGGGTGGTGCTTCGTGCGGTTGTGCTGACATTACTGAATTCCTTTGCTCAATGCTAAAATTTGTTGCTGCTTAATGATCACATTAAAGCACAAGTGACATAAAAAGTCAATGATATTGTCCCACTAATTTGACATTTAGCCATCTTATCATCCTGATAATGCTTTAAGCTGTCTCAGCCTATGCGAAACTGGTGAAAATGAAAATATTGGGCATTGAGTCAAGTTGCGACGAAACTGCTGCTTCCATTGTTGAAGATGGCTGGCGTATGCTGTCAAACTGTATCGCTTCAAGCATGGGCTTGCACATACAAGTACGAAGGCGTGATGCCAGAGGTAGCTGCCCGGAGCCACATTGAAGCAATCTTACCGGTAATACATAAGGCGTTTGAGGAAGCACTTATGACTGGGATGCTATTAACGGTATAGCAGTAACCTACGGTGCCGGTCTCGGCGGCAGCCTCCTTATCGGGGTTCTGACCGCAAGAACTTTAGCGATTACGCACCGACAGCCGCTCTACGCCGTTAACCATGTGGCCGATCACGTCTACGCCAAAATAGTATGATAAGTCAACTCTTTTGTCATAAATACTCTTATAGCAAGCGATGGAGTGCCTGTGATTTCCCTACAGGAATACCCATTCTCAGCCAGTGACTCGATGAATAGTTTTACGGTCTAACCCGACGAGCCATATCGCCTATTCGGGTGCCATGTGGGTCAACCAGCCGTAAGCCTATCTGCTTAGCTGCTTCTAAATGTCTACTCCAGCGGTCCTCTTCATGGGCTCTAACGAGCGCCCTGTCTTCGGGTAACTGCGCGTCCGCAACGATTCTATGGGCAACCGCGACGCCCCTGACAGGTACTTCGCGGTCCTCAAGCATAGTTGCTAGTCTAAGCCCTTGAGGTCTATCAGAAGCGATAACAACTTCAACCGCTCCTTTGGCCCTGATAACCTCTTGGAGCAGCGAAGCAACATTGCCACCACTCGCCAAGGTAGTCGGAGACTCCGTCTCCAAAAGAGGC
Source organism: uncultured bacterium (assembly GCA_963794235.1). GTDB lineage: Bacteria > Patescibacteriota > Saccharimonadia > Saccharimonadales > UBA4665 > CAWCCP01. Next base: position 39,915 of record CAWCCP010000009.1, on the reverse strand, counting down.
TGAATGTCCGGATAGCGTTCATCTAAAAGTTTCTCGGCTCCCCGGGGATATGCGGCTCTTTCGTTGCCGGTTACAATCAGTGCACTCCCTGCAGCCTTCGAGATCATTGCTCCCGCAATGACATTCAGTGTACTCATCACGCTCAGATCGTACGGTTGTCGTAATGCATCCGCGAGCGGATGGCCAAGACTCAATTGCCGACCAGGAGAAATGACAACGTCAATACTGCCTGGCACTCGATCAAGTTGAGCGTATATTTCAAAGTTAGGCATCGCGCTATTATAAAATATTTGTTATCAATTATCAAGATATACTTGGACTTCCCTTCACTACTATACCTCCCTTGCCTCACGAAATCACTGGTTCGAAAACAGCTAACCGCAATCAGGGACTGATACATACCGCTCAGACGAATTCCTTACGCAGTAACCGGCCCTGCCCTCAACGCCTCGTCACCCAAGAAGGCATGGTATCCTTGAAGATAATGCGAGTACTCGGAATTGAAACCAGCTGTGATGAAACGGCCGCTGCAATCGTAGAAGACGGCCTATGTATGCGGTCCAATGTCATTGCCTCGAGCATGGATTTGCACATCCCCTACGGCGGCGTGGTGCCAGAGATCGCTGCCCGCAGCCATATAGAAGTGATTCTGCCGGTTATTGACCAAGCTATAAAAGAGGCCAAAACGGATTGGCAAAGTATCGACGCTATCGCGGTCACGTACGGCGCCGGACTGGGCGGCAGCCTATTGATCGGCGTCTTAACCGCCCGAACCTTGGCCTTAGCCCATCAAAAGCCCCTCTACGCAGTCAACCATGTGGCCGGGCATGTCTACGCTAACTTTATTACCACCACTTCCCTGCCCGGTTATGTGCTTCCCAAAGAAGCCCCCGACTTCCCCATGCTCGCGATCATTGTTTCAGGCGGCCACAGTCAGCTAGTTCTCTACCGTGACCACTTTGACTACACCGTGCTCGGCCAAACCCACGATGACGCCATCGGCGAAGCGTTTGATAAGGTCGCCAAAATGCTCGGACTGCCCTACCCTGGCGGCCCCTCGATCGCGAAAATCGCCCAAAATGGCAATCCGAAAGCCTTTGCCTTGCCTAAAGCAAAGATGAGTAGTTACGATTTTAGCTTTTCAGGCCCTAAAACAGCCGTTTTAAGGCTGGCACAGGCCGAAATCGGGGAAAGTTACACCTTTCCTTCTATAAAGCTTGTAGAGCGGCTTACAGAGTCTCAGAAAGCCGATATTGCCGCCAGCTTTCAATATTCCGCAATCGAAACCATCGTTACAAGGCCAAACAGGCTTTTCAAGAGTTCAGCCCGAGCAGCGTGGTCGTTGCCGGCGGCGTTGCTGCCAACCAAGAGCTACGCAAGCAATTAACGGCCGCCCTGCCCTTGCCGATCAATTTTCCAGATCTTAAACTCTGCACCGATAACGCCGCCATGATCGCCACGCTCGGCTGTTCACGAGCTGTGCTCAAACTCCGGCTAACCCCTATACGCTCGACATTGCCCCTAACCTTTCCATGTAACGGCAGAAGCTCATTTCTCGAAATATTACAGAGGTGATATGATTAATTGTATATGAATTTACCCAAAGCTTACGAACCTGGAGACTACGAAAAAGATATTTACGCCTTATGGGAAAAGAGTGGTGTGTTTACCGCTGATCCCAGCAGTCAAAAAGAACACTTCTCAATCAGTATGCCGCCACCGAATGAAACGGGCACCCTGAGCTTAGGTCACGCGCTGTTTCTAACCCTGCAAGATATTATGGCCCGTCACGCGAGAGGGCAGGGCAAAGACGTACTGTGGCTACCAGGTACCGATCATGCCGCCCTGGCGGTAAACGCCATCATCGAAAAGAAACTGGCCGAAGAGGGAACTGACAAACACGCCATTGGCCGCGAAGCTTTCTTAGAACGCACGCGTGAGTTTGCTGGCACCAGCCGTCAAACCATGCTCAATCAGATGCGAGCCATGGGCGCCAGCGCCGATTGGACTCGGCTGCGCTACACCCTCGATGACGCCCTCAACCGCTGCGTCAACGAAGTATTTCGTAAGATGTACAACGACGGTCTTATTTACCGTGGCATCGCGGATTGTTAACTGGGATCCAAACCTGGAAACCAACGTGTCCGATGACGAGGTCGTCTACAAAGAAGAGAAAGACTAAATTTTACACCTTCCAGTATGGTCCATTCCAAATCAGCACCGCCCGACCGGAAACCAAATTTGGTGATAAATACGTCGTTATGCATCCCGACGACAAACGTTACGCCAACTACAAGCATGGCGATACCTTTGAAGCCGAGTGGATTAACGGCAAGTCAAAGCGACGGTCATTAAAGATAAGGCCGTCGACCCAGAATTCGGAACCGGTGTGATGACGATTACCCCGTGGCACGATCATACCGACTTTGAGATTGCCGAGCGGCATTCTCTTGATAAGGAACAGATCATAGATTTTCACGGGAAATTGCTGCCGATCGCCGGTGAGTTCGCCGGCATGCCAATTCAAGATGCCCGAGCCAAATCGTCGAGAAACTTGACGAAAAGGGTCTGCTGTATCAGTTGATGACAACTACATGCACAATATCGCCATCAACGACCGCGGCAAGGGCATTATCGAGCCGCAAATAAGGCTGCAGTGGTTTGTAGACGTCAATAAGCCGGCCGTCGACTGGAAAGGCGAACGCCGCAGCCTCAAAGAGGTTATGCAATCGGTTATCAGGGACCAAGACATTCAGATTATTCCAGAGCGTTTTGAAAAGATCTACTTCCACTGGATCGATAATCTTCGGGATTGGTGTATTAGCCGCCAGATCTGGTGGGGCCATCGTATCCCGGTCTGGTATCGTCACGATACCGACGGTAGGGAAGAGACCTACGTCGGTGTCCAGCCGCCGACCGACAGAGCGAAGGCTGGCATGAATGGGAGCAAGATCCTGACACCCTTGATACCTGGTTCAGCTCAGCGCTCTGGACCTGGAGCACACTGATTGATCCGTGGCTGGCCGAAGATTTCTCGCTGTCCCTAGAAGACCTGCTACAGAAAAGCCCGGATTTTCAGGCCTACCACCCGACGAACGTCCTCGAAACTGGCTGGGACATTCTCTTCTTCTGGGTAGCCCGCATGATCCTCGCCACCACCTACGCTACCGGTCAAGTACCGTTTAAACATGTCTATCTGCACGGCCTGGTTCGAGCTGAAGACGGCAAAAAGATGAGCAAGAGCCGTCCCGAGTCGATTATTGATCCGCTCAGCGTAATCCCGAAGTATGGCACTGACGCCCTTCGAATGGCCCTCATCATGGGCGTATCGCCGGGCAACGATCAGAAATGGGCCTGGAGCAAAATTGAGGCCAACCGCAACTTCTGCAACAAGCTCTGGAATATCGCCCGCTACATTGAAGCGCTCGTAGGGGATAGTCCGAGGACTGACGCTGTCGAGCCATCGACTGCTGCAGATCATTGGATCCTGAGCATGCTCCGTTCAGCGACTGAGAAAATACATGCCGATCTTGACGACTACCGTTTTAGCGAGGCCTACGAGACTCTCTATCACTTTGTCTGGGACGACCTGGCTGATTGGTACATTGAAGCCAGTAAAGCTCAGCCCAACTTGCCGTTGCTGGCACATGTGCTTGAGGCAGTCCTGCTGCTCACCCATCCCTTTGCGCCATTTGTAACTGAAACTATCTGGCAGACCCTGGCCTGGGAACAAGACACTATCCTTGCCGGCCGTACTTACAAGCCGTCACTCGGTAGTGACGAACAGCAAGCGGCAGCTTTCACGGAAATTCAACATATCGTGACTGAAACCAGAGCCATTTTAAAAGCCCTAAAAGTCAGCGAAGTCAGCCTGTTCTACAATGACGCTCCATTCTTAGGTGAAAACGCCACCATTATCACCAAGCTCGCAGGCCTCAAAGCCGTCGAAGAAGCAGCGGACGGCACCGGCATGTTCTTGACAAGCACCTCATACCGCTGCTGGCTTAATATTGACAAGCAATCAGCCCAATCGTACGTTACCGAGCTCGAAAACCAAGCCAAGAATCAGACAGCAGGTATCGAGCAACTCGAAAAACGACTCGCTAACAAAGCCTACACCGAAAACGCTCCGCCTGCGGTGGTTGAAGAAACGAAACAGCAGCTCGCGGAAGCTCGACTGCGCCAGGAAGCTATCACCACGGAGATGCAGCGCTTTAGAATACTCTAGACAGACAATATAGATAAGAAGAGCAGGGAAGAGCTGTCTCATTCGAGACCCTTAAGCGGTCGGCTCAAGAGCTGCGCGTACCCGCTCAACTGCTTCATCTAGCCGTGAATCATCAAACCATAGAACATGCCAACCAGCCTTTTCGGCAGCCATCAGATTGGCCCTCGAATCATCAATCAAAAGAATTTCTTCTGCCGGAAAGCCGGCCTGGCGCTGTGCTGCTTCATAAATTTTCGCTTCTGGTTTAATAGCTTGCACTTTAGATGAATCGATAACGGACGCATAGGGCAGAGCAGGCAAGTGGCCCTGCGCAAACATCGCGTCTAAAAACCCGGGCATTATATTGGTTAATAGCCCCACCCGGTATCGCTCACTAGCCCATTTTAAGAGTTCCTGCATTGCCTGAATTGGTTCTGCGGCCGCGAGGTAGTATGACTGCCAATCGACGCTGACAACACCTAAGCGTTCGGCCAGGTAGCCGTTGAAATCGGCAAGCGACATAGCCCCCCGACAAACATCGTCGTTATAGTGCCAGAAAGCAGTTTCCACGGTATCGGGCGGCGCCCCGCTCGCTTCAGCGAGTTGCGTAAAGGCCCGCTGGAAAAAACGCACCAGACAGCCATTAACATCGAAATAAATAAAGCGCACGCCCGACTTGGTCATGAGATAGCTTTGGCTGCTGCCAATGTTTGTAAGACCCAGTAAATCATCAAGGCTTTTATTGAGCGCCGCCGCGATCGCTTGAACCGTAAAGATCGAAGGTGCTTTGATTGCCCCTCGTTCAATTTTAGTTAACGTCGAAAAACTCAGGTTCGCTCGCTGGCAGAGCTGCTGCTGTGTTAATCCCGCTGTTTGCCGCGCCTTTTGCAGACGTTTGCCCAGCCCCTTCTCATCCATGGCCTTATATTACCAACAATAGCCCTCAAAACCAAGCGATCGTTGGCATTAAATGGCTAGAGGCTACTGCAATCGTACAACGTAGGTAATAAACGTATAGAAAAACAGAAATGACAGAACAAAAGAGAAACCGACAAACATCCAAACTGACTTAGCGTTACCATAACCAAGTCTGCTGCCTACTTTGGTATAAGCAAAGCCTGCGATTCCCGCCGCAAAGAAGAAAGAATACATTGAATTCATACATGCTATTGTACATGACGCTTGTGTTTTTTAGATACATCCTCAAACATAGTGCGCCTAACTGACTGTCCGAAGCGCTACAGAGCCAACAGCTGGGCTAAGCGGGCGAGCTCAGCATGATCAGGCTCGGCCTGCATATCGGGAAGGTTTCGGTATTCGCTGACCTTCGTAAAGGGAATGAGGTGTACATGAGCGTGCGGTACGTCCACCCCTATGACTTGAACCCCCACATAGGGCACCTTGAGCACGCTTCTCATGTGCAAAGCAATCTTTTGAGCAGCCGTCATGACCGCCTGATAGTCCTTTTCATCTAAGTCCCATAGAAACTCGACTTGCTGCTTCGGGATAACCAGGGTATGCCCAGGCTGAATGGGGTGAATGTCCAGAAACGCGAAGCTTACATCATCTTCATAAATTTTGTGGCAGGGAACTACACCCTGAATAATTTTGGTAAATATACTCTCTTCCATAACCCTAGTATAGCGCGGAGAAGCGGGGGTTATATACAGACAGTATGCTAGTTTCTAAAAAAGTGTATGGTGAATAGATACTTTTCAACTACAATAAGCGCATGAACTGGATCAAGAAGTTATGCGTGTTCTTGTTATCCATGGTGCTATTCCTAGCCCTCATCGGAGGTGCGACCAACACGAGCCTCGATGTGGCGTTAGACCATCCGGCCAAGCTAGAAACCTGGCTGACACAAAGCGGCCTGTATACGGATTTTGTAAAATTAGTCGTTACCCAGGCGGGCACCGCGGCGAGCGGTAATCTATCGACGAGCGGAGTATCGTTTAATGACGCAGCGGTCAGGCAGATCGCGGAATCCGTCTTTTCGCCCCCCATACTGCAACAATATGTCAGCACGTTTCTAGACGCCAACTACAGCTGGCTCGAAGGTAAAACCTCGACGCCGAACTTCACCATTAATCTGACCGCTTCAAAAGAGGCATTTGCCCAGCAAGTCGGCCAATACGTGACGAACCACCTAAGTAGTCTACCGATCTGTACACCATCCGAACTTATCTCTGGCGAAACAGCCTTGGCTTCCGGAACAAGTGACCCATTGCAGCTTTCTTGCCGGCCATCGTCGCTCAATCCGATTTCAACGGGGGCACTTGTCTCCCAGCAAATCGCCAGCAGCCATGCTTTACTCGGCAACACGGTTATAACCCAAAAAACCTTCCAGCCGAATCACACGACTAACTCACGCCCTTATTACGTGCAGTTTTCATCAGCACCCAAACTATATCAGCTGTCTACGAAACTGCCGTTTGCGCTTGTAATTATCGCGCTGCTCTGTATGGTTGCCATATTCTTTATGTCGGTCACGAAACGGCGTGGAATGCGCCACATCGGTTTTGTCTTGCTTGATGCCGGAGTGGTACTGACGCTAACGTCCATAAGCGTCGATGCCTCCTTTACAGTCCTCAAACAGCATGTATTCAGCAAAACCAGTAACGGACCGCTACAGCAGGGCTTAACGAACTTTCTGCAACACGTAGAAACACAGATTAATGAGGTGACCCTCGGTTTCGGAATCGCGTTCATTCTACTCGCACTTATTATTCTTATCGCGCTACTAATGAGCCGTAAACGATCATCGCGCTTGTCGTATGCAACCGCAGACCCCGAGACAAAGGACAGAGCACTTGCGAATAGCGTCCCCTCTGAGAACCAGACACCTGCTGCAAGCAAGGCAGTACCAGCACAGCCAGTCACGCCCACACCGATACCAAAAGCCAAGCGCTCACGCTTAATTCAGTAGGCGATGAACAGGTAAGGGGACGACACCAAGCCTACTAGTACTAAATCATTTATCATATAAATATTCTATGTGGCGGAGAGGGAGGGATTCGAACCCTCGGTACCGGAAAACGGCACAACGGTTTTCGAGACCGTCCAATTCAACCACTCTTGCACCTCTCCAACTATAACGGCGCCTGCGTCTCACTATGCCACTATCTGATCTAGTTTATCAGATTAGTGAGGACTTTTTTTAGCATGTTCAAGCATTTCGCCAGTCTTGAGAATCCGCCGCTCTCTCGTTGCTGGCTGCTTAGCTTCCTCAATCCACTGAACATACTCTTTCTTATGTGAATAAGAGAGCACTTGGAAAGCATCCCAATATCCAGCGCGCTGTAGCGCCTGCGTAAGATCTGAAGGCACACTGACTTCCCGTGGTTGATCGTCAAGTTCCAAGCGTACCGAGACTTCTTCTCCCGGCTCCTTACCGAGCAGGGCACGTACGTCTTTTCGCAACAACAATAACGCCTGCGAGCCGCCCATTTTAGCTAAGCTTCCCTGGTAGGGAACTCGCCCGTCGAATAGCACCTTGCAGGGAACGAGATTACCAACGCCAAACGTCTCTTTAAGGTCATACGGAAAGGCCACAAAGGCCGAACTGTTGCTAACTGACATATTACGGGTAATGGTTGCCTGAAACGTCAGCGGGCCAGGATTTTTATAGATGCGTGCCATGAGCTTGTGATTATCCTTTCTTGAAAACAGCCCCACGATGGGGGGGTAGCTTGCTACTATGAGAGCCTATCCCTAATAATTGTATCTTGGTCTGGCAATTATTTATTTAGCATGCTAGAATTACCCCTGTTGTGTAACAGGCAATAGCTTGTACCCGTAGCTCAGCTGGATAGAGCGTTGGCTTGCGGAGCCAAAGGTCGTAGGTTCGAATCCTGTCGGGTACACCATAAACATAACAATAGACTTCTACGGAGATCTATTTTTATTTGGCGGAATTTATGCATGTATTACTTATTGATAAAAGTAATGTATTTTGATATAGTAAGGGATATGAATAAAACCACTCTTACCGTTACGAGTAAAGGCCAGACGACCATACCGGTATCAATTCGTCGTAAGCTCGGTCTGGACAAGGAGGGTGGCGTATTACAGATGAGCTTCAACGAGAGTAAAGGCGAGCTGGTTGTCACGAAGTCCCTCGACATTGACGAGCTTAGCGAAAAGCTCAATAGTTACGTTAAGCCCGGCACCAAGCCCCTAACTGATGTTGATGCCTTTTATCAAACAAACCGTCAGCGCTAAAATGGCAAAGTTCACTGGCTCCCTTGATACTAACGCACTTCTGAGATTGCTTCTTAACGACATACCAGAACAGCGCACTGCTGTTAAAAATCTCCTGGGTCAAGCTACAAATCAATTCGCTATCGCTGATACGGTAATAATTGAACTTGTTTTTGCTCTTGATAGATACTACGGCTTTAGTCGATTACAGATTACCGAGGCCGTTGACGGACTCATGAAACTAAGCGATATAAATTGTAATCGAGCCCTGTTTGAAAAGGTATTACCACTCTATATAGACCATGCTGGTTTGTCCTTTGAGGATTGTTGCTTAGCGATCTATGCGCAGCTTAACGACGCTGAGCCGTTATGGACATTTGATAAAAAACTGGCTAATCAGGCGCCGACAGCGAAGCTTATTTCCTTATAATTTTCCGTTATCAAGGTTCTGACTTCTCGGACTACGGTACACCATAAATTTGATAATTTAAAAAATTAATGCACGCTGTAACGTTACCGCCACTGGGGCTTGCTACAAGTGCCTTTGATACCATGTGGAAAACACGTTCAAGAGGAGTGGCTCGTCGCGAGGGGCTCCTAGTTGCGCGTTAGTGCATTACTCACTACAGTACTACGCGAAAGCATTGGAGAAGCATCTGCTCAAGCAAATACTCGAAGGCCCTGGTCGTATACGTATCCACGAATAGCCGTAGGGCAGTACACTGGAGAAGAAGCTTGTAATCGCATAAGTGCGGCACGAGTATATTTATGCGGTGGCGGTGGCGGAGACTTGAGGATTAACACCAGCGGTGTGAGCGACTTCGGTGAGCAATTCATGAAAGCTCTGAAGGTTTGCTAAAGAACTTAAAGTTACTGCCTCACCTAGCCTAGTATGTTCGTAACAGAGTTGAATGCTATTGGCATAGTGGAGATGTCCTTCTCCGCGAGGCCATTGATCTGGTACTACTACATCTAAACCCAGCTGTCGATCTGCCCTTATGCTCGGCTGAACAACCACTCTTTGTTTGACTCCCTCAATTTCGTGCGTACCCATGTCAATAGATTGAAATATCGTTACCCCAGCATTCGCGACTGGAATTTGTGGCCGGCCATCAACTAACTGGGTGAATAGCTCCTGGGTCTGACGCGTAAGCTCAGCATGCTGTGCTTCTTGATCAGTCGTTACATCAAAATTTTTACTTCGACTTGCCGTGGTAGCTTCGAAAGCAGTAATATGTCCTTTTACATCCATTCCCGACTCCTTAATGTAACGTATTCGTTCATTTTAACTTAAACTGTTATTTTAGGCAATTACATTGTATTATTAACTATGCGCCCTTCTTTGGAGCGAAGTCTCGAGGAGGGGAAATGCTATTAGGTGCCAAAAGCATATTCACCCTTGGTATGGTTATGTAACACGTATGGAAATTTAGACCCTGTTAACCAAAAATACTCTCAGTCCCTTTAAGAAGTAAAATGATTCTGACCTGGTCTAACGTGGCGCTCCGTATCGCTTATGTTTACTTATCTAGTGAGACGCTCGCTAAGTTGTGATCTCAATAGTTTCACCATTTACGCCGTCATCTTCAGCTATCGTAACAATGCGATGAGCGACCTGTTTCGGATCAAGAGCATCTTCCGGCTTAAGACCTGGGAAGAATGTATGAACGCTTTCTGTATAGACAAAACCTAGCCTGACACAGTTTGATCTAATATTTTTGTCTTTTAGCTCAAGTGACAGTTGCCGCGAGAATAGCTCGATGCTTTTTTTAGCGAGATAGTCTGATATTACGCCGATCTCACCGGTATCAAACGTGCCTGAAGTATTCATAACGCAACTCCCTGGCTTAAGAATAGGCACAAGGTGCTTAGTTAGCAATACGTGGCCAACAAGGCTAGCGTTTATGTTTTGAATGATGGCGTGGTCTGGATAAGCTTCAAAGGCTATGTCAAAGAAATGCCGTTTATCATCATGATACATTCCTGCGATGTTAGCTAGAATGTCTAAATGTTTAGCGTGCCGCTTAATGATTTCAGCGGCGGCTTTGATACCGTTAGCGTCCAGAAGGTCTAGAACGACAATCTCGGCGGTGCCGCCGAGTTTTTCGATCTCGCTTTTTGTGGCCTCAAGCGCTACTACGTCCCGAGCGATTAAGAAAACCTTGTAATTTTTGTGAGCAAGTTCGAGAGAGACTTGTTTGCCTATACCTCTTGAAGCACCAGTTATAACGGCTGTCTTCATAGTTTATAGTTTACTCTTAAACTGATAACTAAAAATGCTCCGGCGCCAGGTGGGGAATAAACTGTATCAAACTTGGCCAAATACACTATCCTCAGACTGGTAGCAAGAAATTATCGGTTTTACCGGCGACCGCTTTACGATTAGTTTAGATGTCGCGGAGCGCATGCGCATAATAAGCCGCTAGAAAATAGTCAAAAACATCCTATTTTTGCTACTCTATATGGAGAATGAAAAAGGGAAGAAACCGATCAACTTTTTACTGCTTTTCGCCTCCCGTTATGATTGCTACCTTCATCATTGAAACAATCCTTTTCATCTATACCTTGACTCGATACAAGCTCAATACTCTCAGTCGGCTGGTGGCAGCGATAGTCGCGCTCCTAGCAGTCTTTCAGTTAGCCGAATACCATGTTTGTGAATACAGTGGAACCGCCTCGGCAGCCGTCTGGGCGCGGGTAGGCTATGTCGCCATAACGCTCATCCCCGCGCTGGCAATCCATTTGATTCGAACGATTGCCCAGCGAGGCTGGCGCTGGCTTGTAGTTTTAGCATACGCCTCAGCCGGTTTCTTTGCGCTCTTCTTTGGCTTCAATAAGTCCGCTTTTGCAAGCCACATTTGCGCAGGCAATTACGTAATTTTTCAGCTCGAACACCACGCCGGAGGCATCTACTTTAGCTACTATTATTTCTGGCTACTCCTCGGCATCGCGATGGCCTTATGGCTCAGCGTTAAAGGTTCCCAAAAAATCAGGGAAGCGCTGGTCCTGCAAGTCTTCGGCTATCTCACCTTTTTACTCCCCACGGCCATTGTGAACACACTCAACCCAAAAACAATATCCGGTATTCCCAGTATTATGTGCGGCTTTGCAGTCTTGTACGCCTTGATCCTGGTCTTTGGTATTGTGCCACGCACGCTCACCAAAAAGACGCCGAACATATCACCAACGACCAGCTGAGCAAAAACCTGCATCACCACAAATATGCACTAGAGCACAACCCAGTAAACTTGAATTTTCACCTTTCAAAGTGAATAATTGCATAAGACAAATTAAGCATAAGTAAGGATAACTCTCATGGACAGTAGATATGTGCCAATATACAAACAGGCAGCCGCCCTGCAACATCAATTTCATGATATATCTCATAGTGCAGCGCATAATCCGCAGGCAATGGTCTTGCGGAATGAAATACATCATCTGACCAACGATATTGCCACCAACAAAAACCCTCGAACAATTGACCACAGGTTACAGACCATCCAACGGCAGCTTCGTATCGCACAGACAGTGCATCCTGGCGGCTTTGGGGGCGGGGTGCCAAACCACACATTTGGTGCGCCCGGTGGCTATCACTCGCAGCCCCAGCAACCCCTGCTTAACAATCACCAATCTATGGCACTGAATAAGAATTTTGAAATGATGCGTAAAAGCATCCGTATGAATCCTCACTTTTAGGGTAGACAAGAGGAAAAACAACAAATGTATAGTGCTTGTGGCTATTGACAAATTGTCCAATTATCTTACGCTAATGTATACTAGAATCACATGGGGAAAAGGTTCATTCTAGCAATCATTGTTTTGATTGCGCTCTTACTTATATTAGAAATTATTAGTCTCTTCGAGCTCAAATCAAAAGTTAAACAGTACGCTCAATACTGGCAAAAACCACGTCCGAAATCGGGCACGCTCACGTACGTAGCTCTGGGCGATTCTGCAGCCCAGTCTGTCGGTGCAAGCGCACCACAACTTGGCTATGTGGGGCTGCTCGCCAAAAAGATTGCACTGAAAACCGGCAGGAAAGTCCGCGTCGTTAACCTTAGTGTTTCTGGTGCACGTGTCCAAGATGTTATCAATGATCAGCTTCCTAAGCTGTACCGTTTGCGTAAGGTCGACCTTATCACGTTGGAAATCGGTGCCAATGACGTCGTTCATTGGGAGTATGAAGCCTTCGAAAGAACCTACGAACAGCTGCTTGCACTACTGCCAAAAAGCACAGTTATCGCAAATGTTCCCTATTTTGGCGGTCGGATCAGGCGAAATGCTGAAGCGCGTCACGCGAATCAGATCATCCAAAGGATCGCGCTCAGTAAGGGTTACCGACTAGTCGATCTCTTTACCTACACCCGAAGATACCAGTCAATATTCAACTATGCTTCCGACCTCTTTCACCCTAATAACCGAGGGTATCGAAATTGGTGTGAAGCATTCTGGCAAATCGTAGAATCTAAGCTAGAAGCAGAACCGCTCGTACCAGAGAAGTAATGGCGCTCTTCCTTTGTTAAATTCCATAAATATCATAATTTTGTAAGAATGTTCATAGCATTATTTAGTATGCTTACACATACTATATGCGGCGTACAACTAATCGAGCTACAGAGCAGAGAGGAGCGCAGCAATGAAGAAAAAACAACCAACGAGACAGGCCACTCCGGCCGAAACTCAAGCAAAGCGTCAATCATGGTGGCGTGAGTACCTGATTAGTTAGCGGATCTTCAGCTGTTCCCATGCTTAATCGATCTATCGGCTGCCGTAGGCAACTGGCCGGTCAAACTCCGAGGCCATAAGCTATGATGCTTAACGGCGACACCCTCGACAGCGTAATACACAACTTGAACCTGGAGGTATATCCAGGAGATAAGACCTAACGACAGCGCAAAGTAACTATATAAAGCGTCGAGGTTTTTTAAAATATGCAGCAATACATAGCCACCAAATAATTGCAGTATAACGATTCCAGCGGTCGCTGAAATTGCGGCAATCCGAAACTCTCGAACCGCAACGCTTGCCGGTAGACTAATCCGCAGCATGGCTATAAAAATACCGAATAGTATTGCCAGGTTCACGCACAGTGAAACGAGACGCAGGGTGATACCATGCCCAGCCGATGCGCTTAAGCCGGCCGTTATGGATACTAAAATAAAACCTGAACCGGCGATCATAATAATTTTAAAGCTACTAAGTGCCTGCTCAAAAAAATTGCCTCTATGATAACGAGACACATGTCAAATTTGATTGACGCCGCGCCGAAAGACATCAGCTACGCCGCGCGCTCCATATAAGATAATGAATAGACCGATAATTAAGGCCAGCCCATTTTTATGCAATCCGTGGATATGGCTCGATAGCTGGCTGCCGAGAATAGGAAAATAATCCGTAACTCCATGCACGATAGACGACTGGAGGGCAAGGTTATTGCTGGATATCAACTGCGTGACGGTCGTGAGAATAAGCAAAAGCGGAAATAAAGACAGGAAGGCGTAGTAGGTAAGCAGGGCCGCCTGATACCCAGCCAGCCTGGTCCTCACCGTAGCGCTTGATCACCGCATAGCTAAAAGCCAGGAAGGTGTGTTTCTGCTGAAAGCCATTAATTCGTAAGAGATTTTTTTGCAGACGATGCATTATCCACACCCCGTTACAGTCTGAGTCATGTAGATACTATGCCCTAAAGTGAAATAGTTTACAGCATATACCAAGCCATAAGCTGGATACTGTCTAATACAAACTAAAAGGCAAAGGAGCGTAAAATGTCTAACGAAGAAGCTGAAAATTTGATGTCAGAATTTGAAAAATGGGATGCTAAGCAAGCCAAACATGATTTTATTACTCGCATGGAACACAAGCTATACCGCAAAGAGCGAATGGGTCGATCTAACCGTTAACTCCTCCGCTAATTGAACGTTTCATTACACTCAATAACCGACTGCCACTAATACTTTTTCTACCGGGACTAGAAGCGAATGTTATGCATTAAACGATCAATTGCGTCATGACTGAATTCTGTGAGCGGTAAGATAGATGACAAGAGCCCAACGATCATCTCTTCATCGCTTGGTTGATAATAGATCGACACGAGCAACGAAAACCTTTTCTGCGGCATGAAGACGATATTCCGAGTACTTCCTTCTTGGAGAACAGAGAATGACCGAAAGTTTTCATAGCCGTAATAACGATTGCCGATTGTTACTCCCTGACTGCTTAAGGTATAGGTAATGTCATTCGGTGCTTTTGCCCCGTAGTAGAGCAGCAGCAAAGCGCCGACTATGATAACTGCAATTGAGACGATGTCTTTCGTTAATAAATAAACCAGCGCCGATAACACAATTGCAACGCCGGCGAGCAGGACATACCAGCCCATGGTCTTTTCATGGTGCACGAATTCTTTTGCTACCCAACTAAATGTTTGGCCCGACTCATCTGCTGCTTCGTCATCAGCCTGAGTAGCACTGGCAGCTTCCTCGAGCGCTGATTGATCATCGCCAGTTGCGGCCGCAACTGCTTGTTGTTCGGGCGGCGCTGATTGTGCTGGCGCCTGAACATCCGGAGATGGCTCTTGAGTCGGTTGTGAAGCGTCGCTGTCATTCGGCATAAGCGTATTGTACCTTACTGATTGCACATACAAAAGGCTGTCGCTCTAAACACCTCATTTTTTACGTATCTGCGCGATCAAACTTACTTTTTGAACTTTATATAGCTATAGTAATGAGGCAGTGAACGAGTCAATCGCATCCTTACTACGTATAAAAACCTTTCGCTATATCGTTATTTTCACCATCCCCGTCGTACTGGAGATGGTTATTCTTATAAGCTGCTTCATATCTGACGGTGCTCAACAGTACGGCGAGCTGGCAAAAGCCTTCTTGCATGGTCAGCTTAACTTTCTTGCGCCGATTGGCGGCCTCGGTCAGGATCCGGTTTTTTGGCACGGTAAAATCTATTGGGATGATGGGCCATTTCCGGCCATCTTACTGATGCCGTTTGTCGCCGTCTTCAGTCTTTTGCATCTGGTTTACTACCAAGGCTATCTCATGTGGCTGCTTGCGCTTGGCGTGATGTATTTCGTGTATCAGCTTGGGCGCATCTTTAAGTATTCGGGTGAAGACAGCCTCCTTCTGGCGTTTGGGTTTGCGCTTGGCACCGTTTTTATTGGGGTCGTCAGTATTTCGAGCAGCTGGTTCTTCGGACAAGTCGTCAACACCTTCCTCCTGTTTTGGGCCTTTTATGAGTTCTATACACACCGGCGGTGGTGGCTGATTGGCACAATCTGCGGTTTAGTGTTCATGACCAGAGCAACTTCTACGCCCATATTGTTATTTTTTGTACTCGAAGCGTGGCAGTTGAAAGTTGGCAGATCCAAAAGAGTGAAGATGCTCCTGCAACTGGCTTCGCCAGTTGTGATCGCTATCGCACTAATAGGTCTATACAATTATTTGCGGTTTCAGAGTCCGTTCAATGGAGGGTTTAAAGCGCAGCTGCTCCACAGCAACGCGATTGAATCGCGCGACATGGGCATTTTTAGCTGGAAACACATACCTTCGAACTTCTATTACCTCGTTTTTACCTCTCCGTTGCCCGTTTTGCGTGACAGTAATTCCTGGACCTTAAAATTTCCTTTCATTTCCAATAATGAGTACGGCGAGAGTATTTTCCTGACCTCACCGTATCTGCTGTATCTATTTATGCAGAAATGGCGAACCTTCGATATACATGCCCGGAACCTAATTGTTGCCGTAGCGGCAACAGCCTTATTTGTACTAAGTTACTACGGTGTCGGCTTAATGCAGTTCGGCTACCGCTACTCCTTAGACTTTTTACCGGGTATGTTCTTGTTATTTATGATTATCTACCGGAAGAATCACACGAATATCAGTCGAGGTATGAAGTTTCTGTTGATTGGAGCAGGGGTGTTGAATTTTTATATATTGTGGACCCTAATTTAAGGCTCCAGGACTGAGTACTATCCATATGAAGCACTTCCAAAATAACACCACCGTCATCAAACAACAGCTGCAAAAAATGGCAGCCACGCTGCGGGGCAGCCCGTACCGTCAGATCATCTTGTTTAGCGTGCCGACGCTTATCTTACTCCTCATTCTCAGCATCAGCGTGACTATTGAAAGTGCTCAACAATACGCGCTGCTGGCCCAAGCATTCCTGCACGGACATTTACATTTTCTTACCCCGATAGGCGGGGCAGGCCAGGATCCAGTTTTTTGGCACGGTAAAATCTATTGGAGCGAAGGCCCGTTTCCTGCGATTTTGTTACTGCCGTTCGAAGCCGTCTTTAGCCTCTTTCACCTGCTTTTCTATCAAGGCTACATAAAGTGGCTTATCGATCTCGGCGTCTGGTATCTTGTCTATAAACTGGCACGCATACTGAACTACTCCAAAGAAGACAGTAGCCTCCTGGCCTTTGGCTTCACGCTCGGCAGTACGTTTATCGGCGTAGCCGCCGTTTCGGCAAGTTGGTATTATGCCCAAGTCGTCAACACCTTCCTCCTGTTTTGGGCCTTTTATGAGTTCTATACACACCGGCGGTGGTGGCTGATTGGCACAATCTGCGGTTTAGTGTTCATGACCAGAGCAACTTCTACGCCCATATTGTTATTTTTTGTACTCGAAGCGTGGCAGTTGAAAGTTGGCAGATCCAAAAGAGTGAAGATGCTCCTGCAACTGGCTTCGCCAGTTGTGATCGCTATCGCACTAATAGGTCTATACAATTATTTGCGGTTTCAGAGTCCGTTCAATGGAGGTTACGGCTCACAAGTACTCTTTAAGTCCTCTCTAAAGTCTGAATCATATGGCGTGTTCAGTATCATGCATATCCCGGCCAACCTGTTAAGCGCTACCTTGCGCGGTCCTATACCAGTTTTGCGTGACTCATCATCCTGGAGCTTACGGTTTCCGTTTATCGCCAACAATGAGTTCGGCATGAGCATCTTTCTGACCTCACCGTATCTGCTATACCTATTTGTCCAGAAATGGTCCACCTATGATGCCCGCAGCCGTAGGCTCATCCTGGCAACCGCCTGTAGCGCGCTGCTCGTTTTAAGCTATTTTGGAATCGGTATCGTCCAGTTCGGCTACCGCTACTCCTTAGACTTTTTACCGGGTATGTTCTTGTTATTTATGATTATCTACCGGAAGAATCACACGAATATCAGTCGAGGTATGAAGTTTCTGTTGATTGGAGCAGGGGTGTTGAATTTTTATATATTGTGGCCGATGATCGTCTAAAAAATGAGTCATTTTCACCACAAGCAGTACAAGTTACTCGGCAGCGTTTTACCTATGCCTAACCTCCGGAGCCGCCTGCTTATTCTAAGTGCCGCGGCCGTAATAGCGACCTGCTCGCTCACCGCAAATATCTATACGTGGACTTTTACGTCTGACGACGTCGCGCAACAAACGATTGCCTACAACCTTGCTCAGCCCAGCCCGCACTCCATTCTGCTTGAAAATGATACCTACGTCAGTAAACTGCCGATCTACCTGGTCTTTAACCTCATAATGCGTCCCGGGCGCGGGCAACTAATCCTGGAATCCACCCTTTTTAACGTGATCATGCTGCTCTTGCTGTTCATATGGTGGAGAAAATCTACGGAAACCATTGGCCGCAGCAGGCTGCTGTGGCTGTGGCTGCTTGCGACCGGCTTGTTTTGGATGTCTCAAACCATAAATCCCAACACCCGAAATGTCGACATAGGCCTGATGCTGGTGTATGCCGCCTGTACTCTTAAAACGCTGGAATCGCCGCCAAAAAACCGGCAAAGCTTTCTACGAACCGGCTTGCTCTATAGTTTTTTGGGAGGTCTTTTAACCTATGACGATCCCTACTTTTTGTTCTTTATTGTCCTACCGCTGTTTATGAGTATACTTATCTATTACTGTGCGCATAAGCACTACAGGCGCCTGGTAGCGGCGGTTGGTATTTTAATCGCCGGGCTTGGCATCTATGTCTGCTGTGGAGCAATCGGTAATCATTTTGGACTTTCCATATCGAGCAAAAATGAGCTTTCCAGCCTGAGCGCAACAATTACCGCGCCTCCTGAACTAGCTGGCCGGGCCTTACAGATTGCCAACGCCTACTTGTCGCTGCTGGGGGCAAGTAGCGCGTACGTTCATTTGCAACTCCTGGACTGGATACGAATTATTGGCAATGCCGGCATTATTGCGCTTGGCTTGTTTGGCCTCGTAGTAATCATTCGCAAACGGGCATTCAGCCCGATCAACCTTTGGATTCTCATTACCTTCCTCACCGTTTTCGTAACCCTAACGGTGACCGGTGTCTATATTTATGAGAGCGCCCGCTATCTCATTGTGCTACTACCGATGACTGCGCTGCTGGCGGCAATCACTACCGAACAGCTTCGGAAGAGCAGGCCAGCGTTCTACCCCTGGCTCCTCGCGTTCATAAGCATTACGGTGCTTCTAAACGTTACTCAAGCACTCATGCACACCTATCAAAACCGCCATGCAGTGCCGCAAAACCAAGTCAGTTATCAGATCGCGGCCGCCATGGAGCATAACCACATCGGCGCTGCTTACGCTCTCTATTGGCAAGCGAACATTACCTACTATCTCAGCGACTATCAAGCTAACGTCCTGCCAGCCATCTGTAGCAAGGGCCGTTTTTTTCAAGATCCAACCCTATTAGACGCGCAACGGTTTACCCTCAAAACCTCCCGCATCGGCTTTATCGTCAGTCCGCAGTTCCGTCTACCGACCGAGAACTCACTCGTAAACGCTCCGTATGGCCAGTTTGCGCCGAGCTGCACCGTCAAATCAAGTATTGAGCAGTTTGGTAGGCCCCAGAAAATTGTTCATGTAAACGCCACGACTGATCTCCTGGTATATCCTCATGGTCTAAATAAAAACGATGATGCAAACCATCGTCGTGCTACTGTGACTACTCGTGACTAGCGTCTAAGCTTGACCGAATGGGTTTACTATAACTAGATTGTCAAAGCTTCGGCTTGATTGTAAATCTTCGCTATAGAGTTTATGGCATCCAAGGTCAAGAGCGGCCTGTATTATTAACGCATCGTAAAAACTAAGCGTATCTCGTTCAAATAATTCAACGGTTCTGTAATAAAAATCTAGGCTAGGAGCATGCTGCCATAGCCTACCCAGTGTTACCCTTAAGTATTCTTTCAGATCATGTGGTTTTATGGATTGTGCGTATTTTGAGCTTGCCACGTTGCAAAACTCTTGCACTACCTGTGAGCTTATTACACCCTGGCCGCTGATAAGAGCTTCACGAATCAAATTGTTTGCGATCTTCTGTTCTGTTTTGATAAGTTAGCGCTATCCTGAGCATATATAAATATATTCGTATCTACAAAGAAAGGCTGACTCATCTCTTTGCTATCTCTCGTTCATCTCATCTCTAGTAAATTTACGACCAGGCTTCACATAGGTCAAGCGTTTCATTAATGCGTCATACTCAGAAATAGCTTGCTTACGAGCTGTGATTTGTATAAGCCAATCACGAAATAAGTTATTGAGCGTGGTATGTTGTAGAACTGCTTGCTTACGAGCTTCTTCTATTAATTTGTCGTCAGCCGAGAGAGTTATATTCTTCATATATTTTAGTGCACACTTATATAGTGTGATGTCAAATTTGATTAGACGCGAAAAAATGGCGGAGAGAGAGGGATTCGAACCCTCGCGGGGGATTGCTCCCCCCTATCGATTTAGCAAACCGACCCCTTCAGCCACTTGGGTACCTCTCCGTATGCGAGTCATAGTAGCTTCTTATATAAGGGTAATGACGGGCTATTATAGCAATAATTAGTCCGTATCGCACGTTCGTAATACAAACAGCTGCTCTTACGTTTTACGTGGCGGAAGGGGTGGGATTCGAACCCACGGAACCGTTGCCGGCTCTCTTGTTTTCAAGACAGGTGCACTCGACCACTATGCGACCCTTCCATTAACAGAGGCCATTATACTAACGAATCAGCTAATTCCCAAGCTCGATTTCTGGAAAGATCATTAAAAAAAGCTTATGTTGTGTTTAATGTGTTGTAAATAAGTGACTTGTAAGTTGCGCACCCTTTGCTTCCTAAGCTATACTGCTACTAACACAAAAATGCAAGATGCTTAACTTTTCTGTCTCCTCGGACGGAGTACAGCAGTGCATTAATCAACCGGAGGGTAACAACATATGGCACGACGAAATCGTGACGACGATCTCTTGCTTGAAGAGGACGAACTAACTGCAGCCTTTTTAGGCGATGATGACATGAGCACACCTGCAGAACCAGCTCGACAACCTGCAGCAGCGCCTGCAGCTGAAGACGAGTGGGATGAGGATGAAAATGTACCAGGTCAACTTGCAGTAGACGTCTACGAAACTCGCGAAAAGCTCGTTGTTAAAGCCCGCACTGCGGGTGTTAATAAGGCAGATCTTGATGTCAGTATTTCGGATAATCAGCTTACTATTCGCGGCACGCTCAGCTCAGGTTCCGAAGAAGGTGTTGAGAATTATTTCCTCCAAGAATGTTACTGGGGTGAGTTTTCTCGAACGATCGCCTTACCAGTTCCAGTCAAGGAAGAAGAAATTGAAGCCTTATTGAAAGACGGTGTTTTGACAATCAGCTTCGGCAAGCTACAGCAGGACACTATCAAAAAGATTCAAGTTTTTTAGGCATTTTAAAATGCCTCCGTGCGGAGACACTATTGACTGAGCCTAATATAAAATCCCCTTTAGCGTAAGGGGATTTTTTATAGCTAATCGACGAGGTCAGGTTGCGTTGGCTGCCGTATTGAGGACGTAGTGCACAATGAACTGCGCGAGCGCGACAATAATCAGGCCCACGACCGCGAATATAAGGGTATTCTTGGCGTTGCCGACATTGCCCGTGTCGCCTCCCGACGTAATGTAGCGAAAACCACCGTAAATAATGAAGATAACCGCGACAATACCGACAATGATCGATAAAATATTAACGATCTTTTTAGCTAGGTTGGTTAGGCCACCGCTTGCTCCGGCTGAAGCACCACAAGCTGTTCCACTACCCGTAGCGTTATTAATTCCGCTGTTAACAGCCGTTTGAATTGAATTACAAGCCGCAAATGCCGTAACAGGAATACCGATTGCAGGCGCCCCCATTGCGAGCGATGCCGCCGCAATTATAATTATATTTTTTATTCTTTTCAGCATATCTACCTTTCTTTAACGTTACTTAACTTATAACACGAGGGCCTACTGCCAGACAATAACAAAATACTTATGTATTTCATGCAGAAGCAGCCTTATTGAGCACGAAGTGGACAATCAGCTGAGCCAGCGCAGCTATTGCCAGACCAATTAGGGCGTAGATAAGTGTGCTCTTTGCAGCCGCAACTCTACCGCCGTCACCGGCAGATGTAATGTAGCGCAAACCGCCGTAGATAACCATAATAACTGCCACCACACCCACGATAATACTTAAGATATTAACAATATCCTTAATGAGATTATTAATGCTTGTCGTACCGCAGCTTCCGGCTTCACCGGCGCCAGTCAATACTTGGCCTTGTGGCGTGTTACCGGCAGTACCACAGGCAACCAGAGCCGCACCACTCTGTATGAAGAGGGGAGCAATGATCATAATTGCGAGTGTCATAATAAACAGCTTCATCTTTTTCTTCTCCTATATTTTTGTTACTACAAACGCTACAATCGTCCGTGCTAACGCAATGACGACTAAACCAATGATCGCGCCGACGATAGTATTCTTCGCTGACGACACATTGCCAGCATCGCCACCTGAGGAAATATAGCGTATCCCGCCAATAATTAACACAATAACCGCGGCCGCTCCACCGATAAAGGCAATTATGTTAGTGACTTTTATAAGCAAACCGTCGGTACCCGTCAGAGGGTCTTTCGTATCAGCCCCCGAACAGACTGCCGAATTGCCGCCACCTCCTCCGTTACAAACGTCCTGATAGGGGTCAAAAGCGTACGCCGTCTGATGCGCTCCGCAAAAGGCAAGTGTACACAGCACAACAGCCATTACGAGTCGCCTGATCATAAGGCACCGATCCTTCCGACAACAAATTGCACAATAACTTCGGCGGCAATGCTGACCACTAAGCCGACACAGGCATAAATAATACCGTTTTTAGCTTTGGCGGTTGCTTGCGGGTCACCAGCTGCCACGATATATCGAAAACCAGCGACCACAATCATGAGTACCGCGAGAGCTCCGATAATTCCAAACACAATACCTAGTATGTTCGTGATTTCGCTCTGGTTAGCCTGTGGTTCAGGCACTCCAGTGAACGTGATGTCGTTCGCCAGAAGTGAAAATAGCTGCATCATTCGTTACGACCCTAACTGGTTACCGATATATGACACGAGCCCGACAGCCAAAAGTGCAATGGCAAGCCCGATCAAAGCATTGATAATAGTACTCTGAGCTCTTGAGGCCTGCTCTGGATTACCTTGGCTGGTGATGTACTGAATACCGGCATAAATAATGTATGCGACTGCGGCAAAGCCTGCGATTCGTAGCAAGTCATCGACGATTGCTAGAAAGATTAGCGGAATACTACTCGGTGTATTGCCTTTGGGCAGAATTTGAAAATTCGTGATGCCGCAACTGCCGTCGAGCGTCAGATACTGATACCAGGGGACCAGACCAAAAAAGGTTGGTTTACAAGCGGCGGCGAATAGTGATACGAGTGGCCCCATAGTTTACGTTCCCGGATTTACGATTCCGCCAGGGATAATGAATTGTAAGAACATATACAAAAAGGCGAACGACAACAGAGCAATGATAGTCATGACAATCCGGGATTTCGCAGCCGAGGCCTTTTTAGGATCACCGGCCGAGGTGGTGTATTGAATACCCGCTAAGATCAGCGAAATAACACAGGCCACGCCGACAAGTCCGGCGAGTAGCGTAATCAGCGGGTCTATATAGGTCTTAATGAGGTCACAACTCGATTCTAGACAGCTCGTACTCGCCGGATCAGTCGTTGCGCTGACACAACCTGCCGTATTAGTGCACTCTGCGCACTCGCCAATGTACTCGCCCCCTGACTGCGTGCCTTTCGGGCAGGTCTCACCATTCTTGCCGGTAGTCGTGGTTGTAGTCGCTGTACCGCCGCCTCCCGGTTCCGGTGCTATAAGTGCATACGACACACCACTGCTGAGTACAGTGCTGAGGGCTATAATAAACATTAAAACGAATAGTATTCGTTTCATAGTAAACCACCCAATACTACCTTGCCTCGGGGAGCCATCGGATTTTTTATTTCATTTTTTAATGTTTGGTACATTTTGCGATCATTATACCTCCCATATAATATGTCCGCAAATATTTCATAAGCATTTCAGTGCTTTAGATTAATCACCGAAACCTGTATTGTCGACCACCAGACGTGTGAGAATGACTTTTTGATATGGAGGCTATTGGAATTTAAATTCCTGTAGTACTATGGTAAGGATAAGTAGTATGTGCAAAGACTATGAAAACAAAAATAAATCGCTTCTCAGGTTATCACTTTCAAAGTAGTGCCCGAGTTATTACCAACTACGCGCATACCTTAACTGACTTGCGTTTTTTTACATTTGCACGCTTGGAGTTGGTAGGGAACATGCACAGTAATTCGGAAGTAGCCGCATGAAACGCATTTGGCTACTCGTTTGCCTGGTATTGTCGTCAGCTATTATTCCCGCTATTGCGCCTAGTGCTATCGCACTCGCCGCGACTGCCTATACCTTCACATCGGCAACGCAAATCACTGGTGGTGGCCTGACGTTCACTGGCAGCGGCAACTCGTTTGTCGTTAACCAAATATGTGAACTGTCTCAAAAAACCGGCCCGGATGGCGAAGTACAGACTACGATTACTATCGGCGCCAAAATCACCGGCGGTGCTGGTGGCTATAACGCAACAATTAAGACCACTGAAACTCCAGGCGCAGCTGGCTGCCCGGCTCCACCAACGCCTGTGGGAAAAACACAAAACATTACCGTAAGTGATCCGAACGGCGTGGGGCCTGGCGGCGGAAACACCGGAACGGCGGCCGGTGCTGGTACTACCGACACCCCGACCCTGACGTGCAATGCCGGCTTTAACCCCCTCAACTGGCTGCTCTGTGCCGCTGTTAAGGGCATGGTGGACGCCGCAAATCAGCTTGATAGTCTGATTAATGCCGAGTTAGCAATCGGTACACAAAATGTCGCGGACAGCAACGGCGCGCCGACCGGTATATTCGGGCCCTGTGCCGCAGGTACTACCTGTGGAGCGACTGACTATAAGGCCGCCTGGAGCAGCTTCAGGGACATCGCGCTTGGTTTACTAGTTGTTGTCGGGCTAATTGCCGTGTTCTCGACCGCTCTCGGCATGCAAGTGTTCGACGCGTATACGATTCGAAAGGTTTTGCCGCGGCTCATTATAATCGCGATCGCGATTACGTTATCTTGGAATTTGCTCGACTTTTTGATTACCTTCACCAATGACCTCGGCTACGGCGTTCGATACCTCATATATAAGCCGTTCACCGGGCTTAAGCTCGGGTTATCAATCGGGGGAGGCACCGGAGTGGCCGTCGACCTGATAGGTGGCGCCGCGATAACGGCAATGGGCATATTTGGTTTACTGTTATTCGCGGCCACGGCCGTGATCG
This sequence comes from uncultured bacterium, assembly GCA_963794235.1. GTDB lineage: Bacteria > Patescibacteriota > Saccharimonadia > Saccharimonadales > UBA4665 > CAWCCP01. The sequence goes on along the minus strand of CAWCCP010000009.1, from coordinate 14,858 downwards.
CTATAATAGCGTTCTTTTTCCTGCTCATTATCCGACAAGTTCTTGTGACCGCCCTCATCGTAATTGCGCCAATTGCGCTCGTTATGTATATACTGCCCAATACGCAAAGGTTCTGGGGTATATATTGGGGAGCCTTGTCTAAAGCCTGTCTACTAGGAGTGGTCGTTGAAGCCATTGTCGCTTTTGGTCACGTCGGGGCCGCCATTGCCTCGCAGAACGCCAGTCCCGTAAATCAACTGTCAGCCTTTGCGATGTACTTCGGTGCCTATTTTATCGCCTTCTCTCAGGGGCCAAGGTTAGCCGGTGCCGGCATAGGCGCTATTGCTGGAGTGGCATCCAGAATGACCCAAGGGACACGCAATAGCATTAGCAAGAAGCAAGGTGATAATGTCAAGGAAAAAGTCGCAAAGCCCGAGCCGGACAGCGCTGGGACGAAAATTTCGGAAGATTCAAAGTTCCGTTTATGGATAGACGAACCAGCATCGGACACCTCGCTAACCGCGGAGCGGTCAATATGTTTGACCAGGATGAGCTAGGACGCTACCGTGCCGGTAAATACGGCACGCCCGGTTTCAAGAAATACAATACAAAGGTTAACGAACAGCTCGATGATGCAGCCTCGAGTCAATCGATTAAGGCCTTCCAACATATACAACAAGAGTCACCGATGCACTATAAGGCTTACGACGCATTGACGGGAGTCGGTTTGTCAACGATGGCCGGCGAAGACGCTAACGGCGTCGCTATATCCGAACGGCTAAAGACTTATGGTGAGGAGCAAGGTATCTATGACGCGAAGACGCAGCAATGGACCGGCAAAAGAAGCCAGGCGCAGCTTGAAGGGATCGCTGCGATCATGCAGGAAAGCAGCGAGAATAACGTGCGCGAGGGCGGTGCTGACCTTGAACAAAACGCAGGTACTCTCGGCAACATCAGATCTAGCAGTCCGGACGCCGCCTACACCGACCTTCAATCGATCGGGCTTTTGGGCCTAGCCTCTGAAGGCCGCGCCAATTCTGCTAAGATAGCAGAGGTAGGAAATTCTATCAGCACCAACGCGACGAACGGGGCTGCTCAGCGTATAGTGAGCCATGCTCAAAACATCAGTAGCAAGATGCCGACAGCCCGAAAAGGACACGGTATCGCCCGCTATGAAACGGTGGACAAAAAAGGCAGAAAGACCGTGGGATTCCGGAGCGCTTACGTGGATCCCGAATCTGACGCCGCGTTGGTTCTGTTACGACTCTGAAACAGGGCGACTGGGCTGGCGCGAAAGGTGATGCAGTGAAAGAAGCGCACGATGCAATAAAATACGCAGCAACGTACACTGCCGCAGGGGATACTACTCACCCGTATAGGTCAATGGAAGATAAATTGGCAATGGAAGCCAAGGCAAAACAAATGCGTAGTATGATACAAATTCAAGCCACGGCATACGGTCAAATGGATCCGGACGCTAAAAGCCAATGGGAGGAAATGCGCAAGGGTCTGGCGACTGATCCGAGATACGCTGGTGAAATGGGGGCTGTTGAACATGAATTCAGTGATCCTACTAGAATGCAGCCGCCACAAGGCGGTCCTACTCCAACACCCGGTGCAGGACCTTCGATGCCAACGCCTCCCACCCCGGGCCAAACTCCCTTCCCGCCGTCATAAAGTTCGGCCGCGTTCCGGTACAATTCTCGACCAACCGCAGGCAAAAATAACCGGCACGGTTCCGTCCGCACTGCGCGACATGGCCGTGCCCTTATCGCTATCATTCACTACTGGAGCAGCGCCCGCGGCTTAAAAAACTATCGAAGCTACCGACAAAAAGTCGTTAGGCGCTTTCCGCTCGCGCCCTACAGCTCAAGCCAAAAGTGACTAGCTCAGTATAATCAACCTAATTGACAAAATGTAAACTATAGCGTATTATACATAAGCATTGCTCAGAAAATAAACACTACAAGTTATCCGCTATGCCCGTAGAAAAATCACCAGCACCAATACGATATGATTTACTTCCTCCTCCGGAAGCTCCACCTATAGTACAACCAATTCATATTGATCATAACCTTGCGGCCTCCGGACAACTAGCCACTGCCGCAGCCGCAAAAGGCCGCCCAGGATACGATACGCTCCAGTGGAGAGCCCAGAATGGTGATTCGTTTCGAGTTACTGATGTTGCCCAAGAACATAGACAGGTCGAAGTAAAACGACGCGACTATGGCCGCTACAATACATGGACTAATAAGCTTCAAAGAGACGTGCTCGATAATGTATTACCCAATAAATTTCCTGAATTATTCCGGACCGGCGAACAAAGCCTTGTTCACTGGAAGGGAAAAGAAGTTATTGATAGAAAAAGAGAAGCCGAACCTTACCGTGTGGTTGAACATAGAGGTCAAGACAACGAAATTCTTGAGTTATTAACCTTTCGCAGTGAAGCAGAATTCGCAGCGTATATAGATCGGCACACACCGCGACACACGCAAGGTGGGCATGGCGGCGGAAGAGGCTTTCACCATCTGACAGAAATGCCTGATCCCGTGCCATTTAGGCCACATGGTTTTGAGGACTTTGGATGGGGCGAACCACAGCCCAAAGACTCACCTAAAAAAGATCTTATCCCTGTACCTTCTCTAGACGGATCACTGGATCTCGGCATTGCTTTGGCCCAAAGCCGCCGCCTTGGTTTACAAAATCAGGAAGATCCTAGCCAAGGCTCCCTGCAAGGGCTGACATTCGTAAACGCCGAAGGCCACAAAGTTACCGTCAAAGCTGACGCCGTAACACGTGTTGATGATCCGGGCTTTAACTATCTAACCTACCTTAAGCCGGCGGTCATACTTGAGACTAGTCTACCATCCGAACAGCCCGACGCAGACGTACGCGCTCAGCCGGCCCGCCCAGGCGACACGTTCAAACGACAAAGTATAATTACGGTGGATGAGCTGCAGAGCCAATTGCAAGCAACCGCCAAAGCTCATGCCGAAAACCCCAGTTTACCCCCAATAAATCCCTACTGGGAGCTGCCGAGTGTTGCGGCCGGTGACGAAAAGGCTGCCGCCCTTCGAAAAAAAGAAGTTGAATTCTTACACCGAGAAAATCACCTCACTCCTGCAACCTATAGAGGGTTGGCCCATGTAGCTATGCGTAACACCGTGGAGGGACCTGAGCGAATGAGAAGTGCTCCAACGATAACCTTTGCTGAAGCGGCTACCTTAGTATCCCAACCAGACAAGCCAGGCTGGGAAGACCGCGCTAAGAAACTGCTCAATACTCCGACGCCTCACCTCAAAGATCCAGCGTATATAGAGGCAATGCAATTGCGAGCTGCCGTCGAAAAAGTGGGCATCGAAGCAGTAGGGCATACAGCCGATGACTTACTACATAGAGTCAGGGCGAGCATGGATAAGCTGGGCCTATCTAAAGCAGGCGAATCCATAAGTATTAGTTCGATCTTCGTAGCTCTGGCTGAGCGTCATGCTGAAGCCTTGCCACATCCGGGGGTACCTCGAAGCGATGGCTTGCAGTCGGGCAATCCGTTTGACTACAGTCCGACGGGAGAATTAGTTCGCCAAGAAATTGTTGATATGGCCGTCGGACAAGCCTTTAAGGAAGCGGCGCTGCAACCAGTATATGGGAGCTGGAAAGGCCCTGATGGCGTAGAGTACACCGTCCTGACTGGCTACAAATTGAGGCAAATACACTTGCTGCGAGCACTACCGGCAAACGTACATCAGGCCGTTCTTCAGTTCTTGGAGCAAGAACCAGCTGATGAGAACGTTTCACTAAGCGGAGCAGACCTTGCCGCACTCGGCCGATTATTGAATGCGAACGCGCTGGGCAAGAAGAAAGACAAGGACCGCTACGCGTTTACTGTAACTCCTTGGTAGGTTTTCAGAAATGACTTCTACTAAGACGCTAAAGCTTGCTATACTATATGTCATAAGATAGTCCGTCACGCGGAATACGTAACTACGTACGGAGTGACAGGTTAGGCAGTAGCGCAAGTGGCAACATACAAACTTATTCAAGACATCGAAGCCGAGGATAAAATCCTAGGCCCTTTGACGTTAAAACAGTTTATCTTCGCCCTCATAACGGCATTTTTTGGCTACATCAGCTTCCTTTGTTTCAGTAATCACGTACCTGTCCTCTTGGTAGTATTTTTGCCGCCGACATTGGCGGCCGGCTTTTTCGCGGTGCCGTTCGGCAAAGATCAGCCAACAGAAATCTGGGCGCTCGCTAAACTTCGTTTTTACTTTAAACCTCGGAAACGTATCTGGGATCAAAGCGGCGCTAAAGAGCTTGTGACGATTACCGTACCGAAAAAAGTAGAGCGGGTACTCACGAATGGCTTGAGTCAGAACGAGGTTCAAAGCCGCCTCAAGACCCTGGCAAGCACGATCGATAGCCGTGGCTGGGCCATAAAGAACGTCAACGTAAACTTATCTGCGCGTACGAATCCCATGGCTGACGATAACTCTGATCGGCTTGTGAATATGAGCAGCCTGCCGCAAGAGGTGCCCGACTATACGGTCCAGGCGTCGGACGATATACTCGACGAAACGAATAATCCGGTGGCACAACAATTCGACAGCATGATCACTGCATCGGCTAAATCCCGGCGGCAACAATTAATTGACGAACTGAACCGGCTTGGACCAGAGGCGACACCTGCGACCCAAACGATCCCGAAACCGGTCGCGGCCACGCCTCAGTCCGCCCAATCAGCACAACAGCCGAATCAACCCGGCGGCGTGGCGCCTAACGATTACTGGTTCCTGCACCAACCATCGCTGTCACAGCTCCCACCGACGCAGTCAATGTTTGCCGATTCACAGATCGTACAGCCAGGGACAAACGATCCCGGTGTTCCCGCCAAAACCGCCACGCCAGATGAAGTAGCGCTCGCCGCAGAGTTTAAAGCTCGCAATTCGGCGCCTACCATTTCATACGCTCATTTACGTACAATTCAACCGCTTGGCAGTGCACCGCCCCCTCCACCAACACCACCGCCACAAGCGGCTCAAGCCGCAGCTATTCCAGAGCCAGCCGAACCTAGCACTCCGCAGTACGATCCTGCTATACTATCCTTGGCAAATAACAATGACCTGAATGTGGCAACTTTGGCACGTGAAGCATATAAAGCAATCAACCATGAGGAGCCACCACAAGATGAGGTTGTTATTACACTGCACTGACGCATACAAAAATTTAGACGCGTAGAGAGTAGTACAAACAAAAGGTGGGCAAATAATATGAATCCTTCAGCAGTAAACCAACCAACCCCTGGTCCGACAGGTCCGATTGGCAACGCATCTGCTCAGTCGGGACCACCGCAAGCTCGGCCGGGCACTAAAATAATCACACCTCCAGGCAAAAAAAAGAATGCCAATAGTACCCAAAATACCCTGCAGATTGCCGAAATCCGTGATGGTATCGTGATTATGAATGACGGCTCGTTCCGCTCGGTCGTGATGGTCAAAAGCATTAACTTCGACCTGATGAGCCCGCAAGAACAGGAGGCTGTCGAGTACAGTTACCAGGGATTTTTGAACTCGCTTGTACTTCCCGATTCAGATTTTTGTCCGCTCACAAAAATCGACCTGCAGCCCTATATTCAAAAACTCGATAAAATCCGCACCGAGCACGACAACATGCTGCTGGCGCTGCTCATGGAAGACTACATCGGCTACATCGATGACCTCAGCCAGCAAACCAATATTATGGACAAGAAATTTTATGTCGTGATCCCGTTCTTTCCGTTGGCCGAATCAGATAAGCCCTTAGACTCAGAGCAAAAACTTCTTCACGGGGCTGGCGAGCTGTTCAACAATAAGGAACAGCACGTACGATTAACGAAAACTCGACTTGAAAAAGCCAAAACCGAACTGCGAAACCGGGTGCAGGCAGTCTTGGCAGGCTTGCTCCAGTGCGAGCATCCAAGGCTTGCCGCTCGATACCCAGGAGCTAATCGAGCTGTATTACGATACCTACAACCCGGATACCGCCACCCGCCAGCAACTTAAGAATTTCGATGATCTGACCGCTGACGTCATTACCAAAGGTGAAGGCAGCGCGCCGCAAGCTCATTTACAAAGGGAGCTACAGTGATGCAGCCATTTGCGAGCATAGTCGATAGGGAGAATCGTTAGTCATGGCTTTTGGCAAAAAAAAGACCGCGCCGTTAAGTCCGGAAGCTGAAGCCCAGCAGATACAAGCCCGCGAAGACAGGAAGTCCAGGCCGCTTTTCAAAAAGGCATTACCGCGCTTCGTGACTTTATTGCGCCGAGTTCGCTGGAATTTAATAGCAGCTACTTCCAGCTTGGCACTCGCTACGCTCGCACCTACTATGTCTATGGCTATCCGCGGCAGCTCTACACCGGCTGGCTCAGCAGCATGGTTAATCTTGATGAAGTCATCGATATGAGTATGTATATCTATCCTGTCGAAAGCCAGGTAGTTCTGGAAAACCTGCGCAAAAAAGTGACCCAGCTGGAAGCCGGCATTCAAATTGACACTGAAAAAGGCCGAGTACGTGATCCGGGCAAAGCAGGCGGCCATTCTGGACGCCGAGGAAATGCGAGACAAGCTGCAGGTCGGCGAAGAGCGCTTCTTCCGCTTCGGGCTGTACTTCACTATCTACGCCGGCAGTCTGGAGGAACTGGAATTTGTCAGCCACAAAGTCGAATCGATGCTCGGCCAGCAACTGGTATTCAGTAAGCCGGCCACCTCTCAGCAAGAGCAAGGGCTTAACAGCACCGTGCCGCAAATGGTCGATCAGCTGCAAATTCGGCGCAACATGAGCACCGGCGCCTTAAGCACCAGTTTTCCGTTTACCAGTGCCGACTTAACGCAAGACAACGGCATTCTCTACGGCATCAATATGCACAACTCCGGCCTGGTTATCTTTGACCGTTTCTCCCTTGAAAACGGCAACTCGGTGGTCTTTGCCAAGTCCGGCGCCGGTAAAAGCTTCACCGTTAAGCTTGAAGCCCTGCGCAGTATGATGTTCGGCACCGAGATCTTTATCATTGACCCGGAAAATGAATACCAGCGCATGTGCGATGCTGTCGGCGGCGCCTATGTCCGGCTCAGCCTGAGTTCTCCAACCCGTATTAATCCGTTTGACCTGCCAAAAGTCGTTGATACCGAAGAAGCCGATAACGCCCTGCGCAGCAACCTTATTACCCTGCACGGCCTGCTGCGGCTGATGATGGGTGGCGCCCAAGCCCAGATGCAAGGCGGCAACAGCGTTTCTATGCCGGCCCTGGCTCCAAGTGAAGAAGCCGATCTTGATGCCGCTCTGATTGAAACCTATGCCAAGAGCCGGTATCACCAACGATCCGCTGACCCACACTGTCACACCGCCCGACCATTGCCGACCTATACGACACACTGCTGCACATGGGCGGCACCGGCCCGCAGCTGGCCCAACGCCTGCGCAAATACACTACCGGTACCTTTGCGGGAATTTTCAGCCAGCAAAGCAACATTGACATCAACAACCCGTTGGTGGTGTTTAATATTCGTGATCTAGAGGATGAACTACGGCCGGTCGCTATGTACATTGTGCTGAACTATATCTGGAACAAGACCAAGACCGACCAAAAACGGCGCATTCTGATCGTTGATGAAGCCTGGCAGCTCATGAAGTACGAAGATTCAGCCAACTTCTTGTTCTCGCTTGCCAAACGAGCCCGTAAATATAATCTCGGCATCACCACGATCACCCAGGATGTTGAAGACTTTATGGGCAGTCGGATGGGCCGGGCAATTGTCGCCAACGCTTCGATGCAGTTCTTGCTCAAACAATCGCCCTCGGCCGTTGATGTTCTAGCTGACGTCTTTAAACTGACCAGCGAAGAGATGAAGCGCCTCAGCCAATTCCCGGTCGGGCAAGGCCTGTTCTTTGCCGGCCAGAACCACGTACACATTCAGGTTGTTGCCAGCCCGACCGAAACCGGCCTAATTACCACTAACCCTGACCAGGTACAGCAAATAAACGAAATGGCCCGAGAAGAAGAACAATCTCAGGCCGGCGTCATTGATCAGCCCCAAGGAACCATCGATTTAAATAATCATGCTGCACCAGGCCCGGGTGTCGTATAATATAACATAAGCATATTGAGAAACAGCTAACGACAAGCCATGGCAACTTCACCGAATGACGAGCTAGACAAACAAGACCTTTCACCTGACGAACTACGTCAGATGACCGGCATTGGGGAGGATGAAGAAGGGGCAATGGAGCGAGAGGCCCACCGGGGAGCCGCCTCCGATATTATCAACAGAAACAGCCCGGGCATTACTGCCGTACACTCCAATCAAGCTAAGGGTATCGGAAAAGACGCGGCCCAAATTCCGAGTAGTAGTAGTGGAGCGAATGGCCTGAAGTCAGTCGAGCCGTGGCACGCCCGACAAAAAAAGAAAGAAGCCCAACAAGGCGCTCAAAATGCCGGCCCCGCTTCTGCTAATCCCCTAAAGAACAGCGGTTTCTTTAACAACTCAGAGAAAAGTGGCGGACGTCTCAAAGGCGCTAAGGCACGCATTAAGCAGCTTAGCAAGAATAGGACTGTCCTGTTTGGCGGCGGTGGGGTCGGCCTACTTATCCTCTTATTTTTTATACTCATCATTTCGGTCGGCTCGTTAAAGCTACCCGATGTCATGGAAGGCATTGAAAGTTATGAATTTGCAGCCGTTGGCAATCAGTTCTCTAAAACGACCGATAGCATAACTGATGAGAATTTAACCGTTGATGACGCGACAGACGGCGTCTGGAGCGGCCTCAAAGAACGATATCAAAACCTCCGAGATGCTACCTGGGGCAAGATGGACGCCTACCGCCCTGATAAGATCATTGAAAATCTCGGTGAAAACGATGGTTTTCAGATTCGGGTTACAAAAACTGCCTTCGGCACCCGTTTAGAAGGTATCGATATTAGAGGCGCCTCCTATGATGTTGAGCCAATAACTGGTCTCGCCAAATGGACGCCCGGACTCAATAACGTTATCTACGCTAAAAACCGTATCGCCTTTGAGAATAGCGGCTATATACAGGATCTTAATTTCACCATGAAAGACAATGGCACGGGCGATATTGCCCGCAGCCTAACCATGCTTAAGGTTGAGCAGCTCAGCGACGGAACCTTTGCCGGTTGGGCGCTCAGCCTGTTCGGCAATAAAGACGGCCAAGAGCCGACAACACCTCAGCTTGACGCCATAGCCACGAAAGAGCAGGCAGAGTCGGCGCAAGCTGGCATGCAAGACGCCGACAACCCCGTTATGACGCAAACCGCGGATGCCGATCAAGCAGCTGAAGATCAAGATAACGCTGACACGAATAGTGAAGCAAAACTTGAAGAGAATGATAGTGATGGCGGCTGGTTACCAGACGTTTTAGCGGCAGCTAACAGCAAACTCAACGTCAATCTAGTTACTAAGATTCTGCACATTACCGGCTTTGTCTACCTCATTCTCGCCCCGATTTGTATTGCCTTTGATGGTTCAGTGCAGCATTCCCAGCCGACAATAGACAACAATGTGTATATGCTGATGGACTCCTATGATCAGCTTGCGGCTGAGGCCGACCAGCAGAAGCAAGGCGATACCAATCTTAATGACGGTGGTGAACTCGAAAATGCCGTGGAGGCCACCAACGATGAAATTGGTGACATATCTGCTTCTAATGACATCGCCTACCAAAGGGCCTACGGGCATGTCCAGAGTACAACCGGCGTACCGAGCGCCGAAGCTGGTTCTGACGGCAGTTACTCCTACAGTATTTTCAATGCCTTGGGTGTTCCTGCTAACAGCATTATCGGGAAATCCGCCAATGCAATCGCCATTCACTTTTGCGGGGTGCTCACGAGCACCTGGACTTCCGCTGGCTTAACGCTGGCACAGGTAATTCTGTCAATCATTACCTTTGGCGCATCGGATGCTGGCGTAGAAGCGGCTGGCGAGGGGGCGACAACATTTATACAAAAGTATGTCGAAAGTCTGTTTGCTACACAGGTAGTAAAGGACGAGACAGGGGCTGTGATTGCCAAAGTAACATTTGGCGCACGAGCTTTTCGGTTCGCCAAACTACAAGCCGGAATCCTTACCGGAACGGTGGCCTTAGCCGAAGCCACCCACTTGGAGGTATCAGCACGCTCAGGAGAGGCGAGCAGTGGCTTGGCCCAAGGGGGCGACCTACTCGATGAAGCAGACGAAGGAGGCTTGCTTGAGGCAAATCAGGTCATGCGTATGGCAATGTTTGGAAGACCATTGCTTGCCAGCGAGGTGGCCGCCGAACAGCAGGCCAGCATTGCCCAGGTTGACTATGAAAACTCACAGAAGAGCTTCACCGACCGCTATTTTGCGCTTTCTAACTACGATTCGCTGTTGACGCACCTAGGAATGGATCTTGGCGCAAGTGACCGGGCTAGCGATGTCGCATCAATCGTCCGCCTCGGCGGCTCAATCTTACGACCAGTTGATGCACTCGCTTCGCTGATTGGCTCCATTAATGGCGCCGCCTACGCTGCGCCGGCACCGTCCCAACTGGATTACGGCGACGTACAATTTGGCTGGCCTGCCAGTGAGGAAACGGTCATCAACAGCAGTAAGAGCTATGACATGCTCGAAAACCAGCGCATACTTGATCAGAGCGGCAATGAAGATGCTATCGCCCAGCAGTTTGCGCCCTGTTTTGGCTACCAATATAACGCCGGCGGTGACGGCAATCTGGATCCGGATGATCCGAACGGCGATCTGCAAATTGACCCCAATGCTACCATTGGATATTTGCTCTCTACCCAGGATATTTGGCGTGACAATACGACAGGCGACGTCATAAACAGTCCCGACGGAAGCGGATTATGTGATCCTGATCGGCTCAGTTACGATAATACCGAAGATTCGATCGCTTTCGATGCCCAAAGCGCTGAACCAGACGGTGGTCCAAGCCCCCAGGCCCACGACATGGTGTTCAGGTGGCGACTGGCTATGGAATACTTAACGACAATTGATCAACTAACCAAAGAGCAGGATATATCTCCGGATGATCCAGGTGCCGGCCCAGACAACGCTACCGCTGCCTTTACTCAAGATGACGGTGGCTTCTACCAGCCGAACCAACCGTCGGCCTACGCAAGCAACACAGATGGTATGCAACTGACGGCTAAACATGTTGCTCTAGCTGGAGCAGGGAATTAGTATGCGTTTATTCAAACCGTTTAGGAGCCGTCTGCAAAGTTCACTAACAAATTGGCACAGCCCAAAGTTGCTCATACGGTGCGCTGGTATTGCATGGCGATCACTCGTGGTTATCTGTGCACTAGTACTCGTTACTATGTCTCAAGCCGCCGCCTATACGCAAAATGACGTCGATTGCACGTATGATTCAACCTGTTGGTATAACTCGGCAGACTGTCCCGCCGGAGAGCAGGCCAGCGCGACAGTGCCTCCAGGCAACTTACCAACCATTATTCCGGAACCATATAACGGCGCTTTTACCCAAGGCGGCAGTAAAAATAACGTAGCTCCAGCCCTCGTAGCGGCTATCTTCACTGAAGAGAACTTAACGCAGACACCGACAGCACAGTTAGCTACTGCTTGGCAAACCTTTACGAAGGATACTCAGCCCGATCCGAATAATGGTTGGCCGTACTCGCATGTGCCTGCCAGTGAGGTATGGCCAGGTGGTGAAGCACCGAACGCTGCCCGCGAAGCGGCTGGCGAAACCTTACCGGCTAATGGCGCGGGCGGCCCCTTTCAGTTTGAACCAGACACGTGGTCAGGCCTCGGCTTTAGCACCTCCGGTAATGCTGAGGAAAATCTGGTGAACGCAGCGAATGCAGCAGCAAAATACCTAGCCTCAGATGGCGCAACCACCGATAAGCCACCCTCAAGCTGGCAAACAGCCATACTTGATTACAATGATGCCCAGTGGTATGTCGATGCGGTCATGGAATACTATAACTTTTATAATAGCGGCACCAGCACGACAACACCGCCGGCTCCTACCACCAGCACAACTCAAACCTGTTCAGGCACCAGCACGACAACGAGCGTTGACTGTAACGGCGCCGTACCTGCCGGCACGGCTGGTCTCAGTCAAACGCGGCAAGAAATCGTCTGTATTGCCCAAAACCAACTGGCTTTATGGAAATCAAAACCAGGCTACGCTAGCGCTGACTTCCCCTACGCCGCGAAGGGCTTTCTACCCTACAGTCAGGGGAGATACGAAGAATGGTGCGCCGATTTTTCGAGCTGGGTCTATAACCAGGCAGGCAAACCCCTCCAGTCTCCCGACTGGAATATTTCCTACGTGCCTAACATTCAGGCCATTGGTGGTACGGGCGGCTTCGTTTGGCATCCCGCGGGAAGTGGCTACACACCCGTACCAGGAGACTTGGCTATCCACGGCTCAGCCCACGTTAATATATACGTGTCCTATGCAAATGGCCAAGCTACCTATATCGGGGGTGACCAAGGCAACAACGGTCCGTACGGTACCGAGGATCCGCCGAGCGAATCGATCGTTTCGACCGAGGTCTGGCCTGGTTATTGGGGAGCTGGCGATCCAGAGCCAATCACGGGATATATTTCACCACCAGGTAATTGAACAACAACTACCGATAAGGAGCACGCACATGGAACCATCTGACTATAACTACAACCCGCCAAACAATTCACTGCTGTCTGTAAACCAGAAGCGGGCAGTCGCGCTTGTGGCAGTTCTGGTCGTCATTCTGGCTTGTGTGGGTCTGCTGACAACAATTCAAAAGCACGTTGCGTCTGATAAATTTCGAGTTCTCAGCACCAACCCGTCCGTCAACTATTTCGCCGACGTTTCACCGTTTTTCAAAGTAACCTATAATAAGCCGCTCTCAAAATCCGATCTGTCAGTAACCTCCAACCCCGGCATAATTAAGTCATACAGCGTGAGCGGCGACACCTTAACTACACTACTGAACGTACCGCTGAACAATACTCGAGATTACTCAATATTCGTATTGAGGATTAAGGATACTGCTGGGGTAGAGCTGAAAAATCAGGTCTTTACTTTTAAGCCAAAACTTGTCAACAGCAACGACTTGTCAAAAAGCCAACAAAACGCTCTCTTGCAAGCCCAAGAGAATGCAGCGGCTTTACAGAAAAAAGAAGATCCCATAATGCCATATTTGCCCTACAGTACGCTCAACTTTATTTTGAACGACGCCTACGTCAATAATAAGCTGATACTCCAAGCCCAAATACTGATACCTCCGCACGTAAGTGGTGCGGCTGCAGCCGCCGACACCACCCAATATGAGCAGCAGGTCGTGCAGTACATTCAATCACTCGGTCTAAACCCCGCCAACTACACCATTCAGTACCAGATTGTTAATGAATCGTTGAACGGCGTCTAAGCGTTCTGTTGGAGCAGGGGAATAACGTTGCAGTTGGCAGTAAAGTGCTGGAGTACAAGATCAGCATCAGTAGTCGTAATAAAGGTCTGGTAGTTGGCCAGATAGTTCGTTAAGGCGTGCCGCCGGGCGCCATCGAGTTCACTAAAGACATCATCGAGCAGCAGGAGGGGTGTAACTCCTCGAGCGTCTTCGAGCAGTTCCAGCTCGATAATTTTTAAAGCCAGAATCGCCGTGCGCACCTCGCCGCGCGACGCGACCTCGCTAGCTGGGCGAGCGTCAAACGTAACGAGCAGATCATCACGGTGCGGTCCATAGGACGTGTATCCGCGGAGCTTATCAGTTTCTGTGGCCAGTTCCAATTTCTTCAGTAAACTCGTCTCATAGGCTTCGATAGAACACTGAGAACCATATGCCAGACCAACCGCCACCTCGCCGCGCGACAAATTTTGATACAAGCCAGGGAGTCGACGTTGAATCTTCTCGATCAGCCCAACCCGATACCGAACGATTTGACCGGCCAACTGAGCCAGCCGCACATTCCAAGGAAATAACTGCGAATCAACCGATCCAGAACTATGCTTGAGCAGAGCGTTGCGCTGGGCAAGCGTTCGCACATATTGTCTTCGTACCGCTCCGTAGCCCGTCACTGTTTGCTCGAGTAAATCGTCGGCATAGTTCCGTCGTCGCTCTGGGCCCCCTGACAGTAGCCGCAAATGGTCTGGCTCAAACAGCACTGCCGGCAAGCGGTGGTTCATCATAATTCGCCGGAGCACTTTCCCGTCGACTTCGAGCGTTTTTGACGAAGTTGGCTTGAACTTCAACTTTAGTATCCGGTCACTGCCGCTGGCCAGCCGCGCCTCGAGCCGAGACCACTCCTGGCCCTCTTTAATAAGCTCATGGTCTTTTGCTCGGTAAGAGCTGCCCTGAGCCACGAGAAGTACTGCTTCGAGCAGGTTAGTTTTACCGCTGGCGTTTGGCCCGACGATAATATTAACGCCCGCGTCAAACTCAAAAGAACTATCATCATACGAACGAAATTGCTTCAAGCGAAGTTCTGCAAGCATCTGCTATAAATTGTAGTGCCTAGCTCTTAAGCGGCATAATTATATGAACGTAGCTTGTATTTTTAGGGTCTCGTAGCAAAAAGGCCTCAAGCTTACCATTAAAGCCAAATTGAGCTTCCTCACCCCCCAGAGCATTTAAGCCATCGAGCAGGTAGCGTGAGTTCAGGGTTATGCTGCCGTCACCGCTGACTTTCCCAGAAGCCGTAGCGGTATTTTCGCCGAGCTGAGACGCCACTGACCGGATACTGAGTTGCTGAGACGCCGAATCAACTTCTACGGTCACGCTGCCGGCGCTCTCACGGGCAAACAAACTCGATACTTTCGTAACATTTAAGAAGTCCGCTCGCTTCAAGGTAACCTCGGTTGCGAACTTTTCAGGTATCAGCTTCCGATAATCGGGGTATTT